>NZ_CP111043.1:3880376-4233064 GCF_026250525.1 Chondrinema litorale | reverse complement strand
AGTACCGATTTGGTTAACTTTGATAAGGATTGAGTTAGCAATAGATTCGTCGATACCTTTTTGTAATCTTTTTACATTAGTTACAAACAAATCATCACCTACTAACTGAACTTTATTTCCAACTGCTTCAGTAAGTGCTTTCCAACCAGCCCAATCGTCTTCGTCCATACCATCTTCGATAGACATGATAGGGTATTTATCAGTCATTTCTTTTAAGTAACCAGCCATTTCAGAAGAAGACAATTTCTCTCCTGAAGATTTGTGGAAGTGGTATGCTTTTTCATCTTTCAAGTAGAACTCAGAGCTAGCTACGTCAAGAGCGATAAGCACATCTTCACCTGGCTTGTAACCTGCTTTTTCGATTGCCTGAAGGATAACTTCGATAGCTTCGTCATTTGAACCTAAGTTTGGAGCAAAACCACCTTCGTCACCTACGTTAGTTGACATTCCTTTAGAGCTCAATACGCTTTTTAAGTTGTGGAATACTTCAGTACCCATTTTAAGAGCACCAGAGAATGTATCAGCACCAATTGGCTGAATCATAAACTCTTGAAAGTCGATTGAGTTATCAGCATGGCTACCACCATTGATGATATTCATCATAGGAACAGGAAGTGTGTTAGCACTTACTCCACCTACATATCTGTATAATGGAAGGTTAACTTCTAAAGCTGCTGCTTTTGCAACTGCTAGAGAAACACCTAAAATAGCGTTTGCGCCTAATTTTGATTTATTTTCTGTGCCGTCTAGATCCAAAAGCAGTTTATCAATGTAATTCTGCTCGAAAACAGGCATTCCTATCAATTCTTCAGCAATAATTTCATTTACATTAGCTACAGCTTTTAATACACCTTTGCCCATGTAAGCTGATTTGTCGCCGTCTCTCAATTCAACTGCTTCGTGTACACCAGTTGAAGCTCCTGAAGGAACAGCAGCAAGTCCTATGTTACCATTGTCAGTATGTACTTCTACTTCTACTGTAGGATTGCCTCTTGAATCGAAAATCTGTCTCGCGTGGATGTTGTGAATAAAACTCATCTTTTTATTTAATTTTGGTCTTTATTACGTGCCCAAATATAAAGATTATTTTTTTGTGAGCTAAACAATTACTTTAAAGTTATGGTGAACATTTAAGCCTTTTTTAAAATAATGAAAAACAATGATTTTTTACCTGAAAATTAATGAGAAAACTGCACCTTTTCCCTTCTCTGAGTGCACTTGTAATGTGCCATTGTGGAGATTCATTATATTTCTAGACAAGCTTAAACCGATACCAGAGCCATTACTTTTGGTAGAATAGAAAGGAATAAAAATTTTACTCATCTTATCCTCGTCTATACCTGCACCGTTATCTACTACCTGTATTACCTTTTCTTTTTCCCTTTCAAAATACTTAAGTGTAACCTGCGGATTCTCTGCTTCTTCAGTAGCGTGAATGGCATTATTAATCAGGTTAATTAAAATTTGTTCGATTAGTCTTTGATCAGCAAAAATCTCGGCATTTTCATCACTTACTTCTATTGGTAACTTCACATTGTTTCTGTTGAGTTCTACTTGCAACAATTGCCTTACCGACTCAAAAATTTCATCTACACTTAATATGCTTTTTTCAGGAACTGGAATTCGGGTTAGCTTTCTATAATCTTCTACAAAGTGCAACATCCCTTCGCTCCTTCTTAAAATAGTTTGGAGAGAAAAATGAATATCTTCAATTTGCTCATCTTCTAATTCATCACTTTTCCTAATAGAACCTTGCCCATTTTCTAAAAGCATTAAAATGGTTTCGGTTAATGAGGCAACTGGAGTAAGCGAGTTCATAATTTCGTGAGTGAGTATACGAATTAACTTATTCCAAGCTTCTAGCTCCTTTTGCTCTATTTCTGTATTAATATCTTGCAAGGTAATTACCACATAAGGTTCTTCTATTAAAGAAATCGGTGTTACATTAATAGAAAGACTTCTAGTTTCTCCTTTCCCTGCAATTTCAATCAGCTTTTTACCACCATCAAAAATTGACTCTACAGTTTCTGCAAACAGTAGATTTTTTTGTTTGAGGTGTTTCCAGTTTTTTAGTTTTGGCACTTTAAGCAAGCGACAGGCAGAATCATTTATCAGTACAATTTCATGATTGTTTTTTACTGAAATAATACCCACATCAATATGCGCAACAATTACTTCTAGAAAATGAAACTGCGCTTCTCTTTCAATTTTAACCTGCTTATAAGAATTGATTATACTTTCGTAAGCCTTATCTAGGCCTTGAAAAGTATTGCCTAATTTTTTAGATGTGAAATTTACGGTATAGTCTGAGTGCTTTATAGCATCTAGAAATTTTTGTAATTCGCGATTGGTTCGATTTACATAATTTAAAAGCTCAAAGACTTGCCCCACAATAATTATCCCCAAGATAATTTGATTGAAGAACAAGTCTTTATTACCGAAAATTATAGTAAAACCCAACAGTGTTAAAAAGAGAAAAGCAATTCTAATTATTATCTGAAAAGAAAATCTCTTATAAAACATATGGGTATTGCTTAATGCTTGTGTTTGGTATTATGGAAATCTAGAAAATGCCCCATCACATCTTTTTTGGTAGTAAGGTAGCGTAAATTATCTTCGTTTGGCTCGATAATTAGAGGAATTCGCTCGTGCACCTCTATACTACTTGCCTCTATTGCCTTTACCTTCTCTGGATTATTTGTAAGCAATTTCACAGATTTAATACCAAGATCTTCCAATATTTCTATTGCTACAGAGAAATCTCTTTTATCTACTTCGAGCCCGAGTTTCTCATTTGCTTCGGCAGTATCAAAACCTTGATCTTGCAAAACATAAGCTCTAAGTTTATTTAATATGCCTATGCCTCGGCCTTCTTGCCTTAAGTAAATAACTACTCCACCTTCTTTCCCAACAATTCTCATCGATTCTTTTAACTGATCGCCACAATCGCAGCGATGAGAACCAAGAATATCACCAGTTATACATTCTGAGTGAATTCTCACATAAACCGGTTTTGTATAATCTGTTTTATCACTTACAAAGGCAAAGTGTGGAATGTAATCGTTTGGTTGATCAGCGTAACCAATCATCACGAAGTGTCCCTCATCGGTAGGTATTTTTGCTTCCGCCTGTCTTTTCATAAATATGCTGATTTACCAGATGAATAGCAGTACATTCATCCTGTAAGAATTCATTCGTATTCTTAATTTTATTAAAAATTAGTTTAAACCTTTAATGCTAATTCGATTTTGGTCTAAAAGGTTTAATTACAGCTTCATTACATTCCAGATATGGCCCGTCGATTAAATCGATGCAATATGGAACTGCTGGAAAAACTGCATCCAAACATTCTCTAATTGCTTTTGGCTTGCCTGGTAAATTTATAATTAATGTATTATTTCTTATACCGGCAGTTTGCCTAGATAGTATAGCTGTTGGTACAAATTTAAGACTTTCTTGTCGCATTAGCTCACCAAAACCCGGAAGCATTTTCTGACATACCGCTTCTGTGGCCTCTGGAGTAACGTCTCTTTTGGCAGGACCGGTTCCACCAGAGGTAACAATAAGACAACAACCCTCTTTATCTGCCATTTCTATCATGGTTTGCGAAATGAGGTGCTGCTCGTCTGGAACTACTTTATAAACTTTTTCCCAAGATGAAGTAAGGTAATCATTTAAAGTTTCTACTATCGCTTTACCCGGAATATCTTCGTAAATACCTGCACTTGCCCTGTCAGAAACATTAATAATCCCTATTTTTATCGTATCCATTTCAATTATTTTTATTTCTGAATCGGTAAATATTATTAATTCTATTGCTTTAGAGATGATTCAGAATTGTAAATCTAAAATAAAATCATAATTTTTGGCTGATAGGTCTCAATTAATAGGTGGAGCATTTACTTCAAATGTTCATAAAGAGAATTTTAAAGCCATATTTTTTGTTGGGAGAAAAACGATAGATTCATTAAAGATTTTTATGGAAGCCAGAGGAACACTTCAGAATTTTGACAACATAAAACAACAATTTGTAGAATACCTTGAAACCAAAAGCTTAAGGAAAACTCCTGAACGCTTTGCTATATTAGAGGAAATTTATGAGCGTGGTGGACACTTTGATGTAGAGTCTCTTTACATCAACATGAAAAACAAAAACTACAGAGTAAGCCGTGCAACAGTTTATAACACTCTTGATCTCTTGCTAGATTGTAAATTGGTAACCAAACACCAGTTTGGAAAAAATTTGGCGCTATATGAGAAATCTCACAGTTTCAAGCAGCACGACCACTTAATCTGTAAAGATTGCAACAAGATTATGGAGTTTTGCGATCCTCGTATTCAAAAAATACAGCAAATGGTGGAAGAATTTTATCAATTTAATATTGAAGATCATTCTTTACACTTTTATGGCAGTTGCCAAAAAGACGATTGCGAAGGGAAAAAGAAATAATTATTCGCTAAAATCGATAAGTGCAGTCCAGATACTGAGAACCCTGTCTTCCAATCTGGTCCAAACAGGTCTTACAATGCCATTGTAAACACAAATGTTATTGTAATCACCAAAAAATATATCCGTCTGAGGATTAAATGGGCTGTCACTTATTTTGATATTTTCGAAATGCGCTCCACCATCTTTAGAATAAGCTAGATACACATCTGTTTGATTGTCTGTATAGTTTCTTCTATCATAAAAGACAACATATACATAACCAGTAACAGGATCAACATCCATCCATTGGAAAAACTGGTGTTGGTTGGTATTATCGTTGTTTACTCTAATAGGATCAGACCAAGATTCACCTTTATCATCTGAATAAATCAACCAGATATCTGTATCTGAACCATCAGTATTTTGGTCTGCATAATTCACATAAACCCTTCCGTAAAACTCACTTTTTTCAGTAATATCACAATGGATTACAGGCATCCCATTAGCTCTGCCTATTCCGGGAATATCAAAGTTCCATCCAGCTTTCTGTTTGGCAATTACCTTGTCATTTGCTTGCCAAGTTTCTCCACCATCTGTAGAATAATCTAAATAGATTTCATTACCTCTACTCCAAGAAACATAAATTTCGCCATCCACTCCTACTGCTGGCACAGCTCCTTCAACGGCAAAATCATCATCTAAACAATTACCAGCCATCTGATTAATTCTTAGCGGCTCGCTCCAAGTTTCGCCAAAATCGTCAGACTTAGAAAAAAGAATATTTGTACTATCACCCGACTCAAAACTATTGTAAGCATCAAACTGTGTCCAAGTAACATATAGCTCATTATTTAAATGATTAGCAGTTGCCCATTCTTTGTCTTGGTCTTTAGGATGAGCCATACCTGTAAATGAACCATTGTTCCAAGTTTTTCCTCCATCTACAGATTTTTGGCAAACGATTCTATCTAACAAATTCTCACTAAACCATCCATTTTCATCTGGGTTCGACAAATGGAAATAATAAAAATTGCCTTGATGATCTGCCACAATGCAAGGGTCGCCCCAAATTCCATATTCAGATGTTAAGTTCTGTTCTGCCCATTCTTCTCCACCATCTGAAGAATAGTAAACTTTCTCCAAAACTGCCCCTACTACTATTTCTTTAGGATTTAATGGATTAATAGCAATACTCGGTTCGCAAGGACCAATTGTACCTCTGGCTGCATCAATTTTCACATTTTTAAATTGAGCAAATAACACAACAGGAAAAAAGATACAGATGAACTGAACGGAGTAATAAATTATTCTTATGTTAGGCATGTGAAGCTATTGTCTGAGCAAAATATCAGACCAAAATAATCAGAATTAAAAACAATTGCATTGTGACTGAACAAGAAAACAGAGTTCCCAATAAGTTAATAAAAGAAAGTAGTCCCTATTTACTTCAACACGCTTACAATCCGGTAGATTGGTATCCGTGGGGTAAAGAAGCTTTGGATAAAGCAATTAATGAGGATAAACCAATTATTGTAAGTATTGGCTACTCTGCTTGCCATTGGTGCCATGTGATGGAAAGAGAATCTTTTGAACATGAAGAAATAGCAGCGATAATGAACAGAGATTTTGTATGCATAAAGGTCGATCGCGAAGAAAGACCAGATGTAGACCAAATCTACATGGATGCATTGCAAAATATGGGTGTACAAGGTGGCTGGCCATTAAATATGTTTTTAATGCCGAGTGCAAAACCTTTTTATGGAGGCACTTATTTTCCGCCACAACGCTGGGCAAATACTTTACTGCAAATTGCCGCTGCATTTAGAGAACAAAGAGCCGAATTAGATAAATCTGCCAATGGTTTTGCTGATTCACTAAATAGAAATCTTTCAGAAACCTATAGATTAGGTGAAGCAGAAAGCGAGTTTAAAGCAGAAAACATTAAAGCTGCTCAGGCAAAATTGCTTGCAAAAGCAGATGAGAAATTTGGAGGAGAAACAGGTGCACCAAAATTCCCTATGCCTGTATTGTATGACTTTTTTCTTAGTTATTCTTATTTCTTTAAAGATGAAGCAAGTACTAGGCATTTAAATAATACCTTATCCAAAATGGCTTATGGTGGTATTTACGACCAAGTCGGTGGAGGTTTTGCTCGCTATTCAGTCGATGGAGAATGGTTTGCACCTCATTTTGAGAAAATGCTTTACGACAACGCGCAACTCATCAGTTTATATAGCAAAGCTTATCAGCAAAATGCTAATTCTCTTTATAAAGAAGTAGTTGAAGAAAGTATTGAATTTGTATTAAGAGAATTAAAGAGTGAAGAAGGTGGTTTTTATTCAGCACTAGATGCCGATAGCGAGGGTGTAGAAGGTAAATTCTATACTTGGAAATACATGGATTTAGTAAAACTTTTAGGGAATGATATTGAATTGCTAGAAGACTTTTACAGTGTAAAAATGGATGGCAACTGGGAAGATGAAGTCAATATTCTTTACAGAAAAAGCTCAGTAGAAGAGTTTGCAACTAAACATGGAATTGATTTAAGTACCGCTCAAAGTAAGATTAAACATTGGAAAAGCATTCTATTCGAAGCCAGAAAAGAAAGGGTTCGCCCCGGACTAGATGACAAGATTCTAACTTCTTGGAATGGATTAATGATTACTGCACTGGCAGATGCTTATAAAGCTTTTAGCATAGAAAAATATAAACAACAAGCCATAGATAGCTTGGCGTTTATTAATGCTAATTTGAAAAAAGACGAATATCTTTTCCATAATTACAAAAACAACAAAGCTACCATAAGAGCTTATTTAGAAGATTATGCAAGCATTATTCAGGCAAATTTGAGTTTGTACGACATTACTTTTGACGAAAGCTATCTTACCGAAGCCGTAAAACTCACAACTTATTCTTTAGACAATTTTTATGATGAAGAGGAACAACTTTTCTTTTTTTCAGACAAACAAGGAGAACAATTAATTGCTAGAAAAAAAGAATTGTTTGATAGTGTAATTCCGTCATCAAACTCAATAATGGCTCATAACCTTTTTAAACTAGGACATATTCTAGAAAATGAGAATTTGCTTGACACAGCGAAGAATATGCTTAATAAAATTGCCCCTTTAGTAGAAAGTGAACCTCGATATCTGGCAAACTGGGCTCAGCTCTATTTGAAGTTTTTAGAAGCCCCTGTAGAGATTGCGATTATCGGTAAAGAACATCAGCAATTTAGTATGCAATTAAGAGAAGTGTTTTTGCCAAATGCCATCATCAACGCATGTGAAGAAACATCCCAACTGCCTTTACTACAAAATAGAAAAGCGATTGATGGAAAAACGACAATTTATGTATGCAGGAATAAAAGTTGTCAACTACCTGTATTTAGCATAGATGATGCTTTGCAACAGATATAAAAAAAGGACTGTTTTCACAGTCCTTTTTTATACTGAAAGATATTATTTAATCATCATCGTCGTCTCTTTTGCCAGAAGCCTGATGCACATCATCAGTTCCTGCAATAGATTCACGCATATCTGTATCAGCTTTAATATTTTCTAGTTTGTAATAATCCATTATACCTAGCTTACCTAGTTTAAATGCCTCAGCAATTGCCATAGGTATTTCAGATTCTGCTTCAATTACTTTAGCACGAGCAGCCTGAGATTTTGCTTTCATCTCTTGCTCAACTGCAACCGCCATTGCTCTTCTTTCTTCTGCCTTAGCTTCTGCAACTTTTAAGTCGGCATTTGCTTGGTCTATTTGAAGTTTTGCACCAATGTTTTCTCCAACATCAATATCAGCAATATCAATAGATAAAATTTCAAAAGCAGTTCCAGAATCTAAGCCTTTTTCTAAAACCAGTTTAGAGATAGAGTCTGGATTTTCTAACACGTCTTTGTGCGATCTCGCAGAACCAATAGAAGTTACAATACCTTCGCCTACCCTTGCTAGAATAGTTTCTTCACCAGCACCACCAACTAATTGAGCAATATTAGCTCTTACTGTAACCCTTGCCTGCGCTTTTAACTGAATACCATCTTGTGCAACTGCAGCAACAACAGGTGTATTAATAACTTGTGGATTTACAGATGTTTGAACAGCTTCAAACACATCTCTACCTGCAAGGTCAATAGCTGCTGCTTGTTTAAAGGAGAGTTCAATATTTGCTTTGTCGGCAGAAATTAATGCCTTAATCACCGAAGGCACATGTCCTCCTGCAAGATAGTGTGTCTCCAAATCGGCTGTAGTTAAATGTAAACCTGCCTTAGTTGAGTTTATAAGAGATTCTACAATAATTCGAGGTGGCACCCTTCTCACTCTCATAAAAACCAATTGGAACAAACCCACATTTACCCCTGAGAATATCGCAGTAATCCACAGATTCACCGGTACAAAATAAAGGAAGACAAAGAATAATACTAAGCCTAAACCCAGGTAAATCAATATATCCATCTGTTACAAAAATTTAATTTTTAGCTTACAAGAAACAGCTACCAAAGTAATAAAAAGTATTATGACAGGCAATAAAGACAGAATATTATTACAAATTTATGGCAATAATCATTTTTTTGTAAACTGTCTTATCTGATCTTCAAAAGCAACATAATAAACGCCACTTTGCAGATTTGCACAATCTACCAAGTCTGCATAACCTTGTAAAATTACTTTCCCACTTATATCCATAATTCTATATTGAGTTTTGCGAGAAAAGTTAATTTCTTTCTTCACTTTCTCTGGTGAGAATGCAACTGGCGTGAGTACTGCACTAAATTCTAAATCATCAGAAGTAAATGACCTCCCGGAGCTATCTAAATACTTAACCTGATACTTATTATCTCCTGAAAAGTGTCTTACATCATATTGATATTGCTGCACACCATCACTCCCGTTACAGTCGATTGCGTGTATAGTAAGCCAATTATTTTTTTCAAACCTTCTAATAAAATATTTACCATAAACCCGCTCACCTCTTGCTTGCCATTTTATGTAGCTTTCTCCAATATCAAGTCCAACAAAAGAAAAACTTTCTCTTTTCTTTATCACACCTTCGTTCAAAATATCAGGTTTGCACTCGCCACTATGAATTATACGAATTTCAACTGGTGCTGCATTCGCTACAAAAGCCATATCAATATCAAAAGAGGAGTTTTTAGGTATAGGAGAAATCTCTTTGTCATTTACTAAAATTCTTGAAATACAATACTGATCATCTCCAATTTTGGGGTTTTGTACATATAGATTTGTACCGTAATAGTATCCTGTCAAAACAATTTCCTCAGAAAAAGCATATTGACTTCCAAAAAATAAAACTGCTAGAACTAACCAAGTTTTCATAGCCTCTTCACTTGTTATCATTAAAAAATTGAATTCTTTAAAAAATTCATAAAAATATTTATTCAGCAAAAACTGAACAGTAATTCATAAATTACTACTAATCTTAAAAATCTCTATGGAACTTACATCGTTATAGGTGAATAATTAATTAATAGTAGATCAATGAATTTCTGATTTATTATTATTGCACAAAATTTTAAATTTTTTAAACTAATCACATATATATAAGTGAAAGTTACTGAGTGGATAGAAAAATCAGATAAAACGCTGTTTTCGTTTGAAATTTTACCTCCTTTAAAAGGTCAAAATATTAATACTTTTTTTGAGGCAATTGATCCTCTTATGGAGTTTAAGCCTGCTTTTATTGATGTAACCTATCATAGAGAAGAGTATGTTTATAAGTCTAGAGAAAATGGTTTATTAGAAAAAATTACTACTAAAAAAAGGCCTGGTACTGTGGGAATCTGTGCTGCTTTAATGAACAGATATCACGTAGATACAGTTCCGCATTTGATTTGTGGTGGTTTTAATAAAAAGGACACAGAAAATGCACTTTTCGATCTTAACTTCCTAAACATACAAAATGTACTCTTACTTAGAGGAGATTCAATAAAATCTGAGGGAAGGTTTGTACCGGATCCTAATGGTCATGAATATGCAGATGGATTGATTAAGCAGGTAGTAGATATGAATGCAGGTAAATATCTGGGAGAAGAAATTATAAATCCTAATACTACCGATTTTTGTATTGGAGTAGCTGGCTACCCAGAAAAACACTTTGAAGCACCTAATCTGGATGTAGATTTAAAATACCTAAAGAGAAAAATTGATTTAGGCGCTCATTATATTGTAACTCAAATGTTTTTTGACAATCAAAAATATTTTGAATTTGTAAAAAAATGTAGAGACATTGGAATTACAGTTCCAATTATTCCGGGTTTAAAACCACTCACAAACAAAAAGCAGCTTACAATCTTACCTAGCATTTTTCATATCGATATTCCGCAAGATTTATTTACTGCAGTTGAAAAATGTAAAACAAACCAAGAAGTAAGACAAGTAGGAGTTGAATGGTGTACACAACAATCCAAAGAATTGGTTAAATTTGGAGTACCTTGTTTACACTATTATTCAATGGGTAAATCTGGTTCGGTAAAACAAATTGCTAGTGAAATTTTTTAAAACACCTTAAAGAAGATAAAAATGGTTAAATACTCATTAGTTTTTATTTCTGCATTATTAATTTTCTCATGCAGTAAGCAAAGCGAACAAAAACATACTGTTTTCGGCGACGAAGTAGACATTGCATCTGTAGTTGATCTTAATTCATTAGAAACAAAAGTAATGAGTGTAGACAGCGTGGCAGATGTGGTAGTTGCAGGTAAAGTAAGCGATGTTTGTAAAGCAAAAGGATGCTGGATGACGATTACTAAGCCCGATGGTGATCAAATGAGAGTAACTTTTAAAGACTATGCTTTATTTATGCCTAAAGATATTGTTGGAAAAGAAGTTGTAATACATGGTGTTGCATCTAAAAAAGAAGTAAGTGTTGCAGATTTACAACATTATGCAAAAGATGCAGGAAAAAGTGAAGAAGAGATTGCATCTATTGAAAACCCAGAAAACACACTTGCATTTGAAGCGGATGGGGTTTTAATAAGATAATTACACTTAATCCTAAAAAGGCGCTTTTTGATTAAAAAAGCGCCTTTTTTATTTATCCATGGTTTAAAAAGTAACTCACTCAAAATAATATTTTCTAATTAGAATAATTCTAAAAAAAGTGGAATGAGATTTTTGCAGTGCATTTTGAAAACAAAAAAGCTATTCATGCTTTTGTAATATTACATTCAATCTCAAAATGAAGGGCAATAAAATTCAATTCCTTTGTTTAATGAATTGTCATAAGCGAGAATCATATACATAACAAGTTTCAACCATGCCAATTGATTACATATTTGTTTTTATGCTTTCTTTCACCACTGTTGTTTTGGTGATAATAAAAGCAATTAAAGAAGACAACAAGAAAAGAGGTGGCGGTAATGATGGAGGAGATTTTGATCAAAGTGATTTACCACCAAAAATCGATTTACCTCCTGGTGTATGCTGGCCAGACGAGATTAAGAAAAAAGACAGTGTATTAGTATAATTTTTAACTAGTTCATCTAAGTCTCACTCATTCACAATAAGCTGGGGACTTGAAATTAAATTCACTTCCCTGAGCTTACTTCACTAAACTCTTCTATAGCTTCTATCATCGAAATAGTGAGATCGTTCATATTTACAGTTCTTATCCCATCGGTATTACTAAGTAAGACTACAATTTTCTGATCTTCTGGGTAATACGCTAAAAATGAGCTAAATCCTGAAATATGTCCCGAATGGAAATACATATTCCATCCGTCTAACTCTTCTGGAATAATTTTGCGAGTATTTAGCATTCCTATTCCATAACCATAAGCATTTTTGTAAGGTGGAATCCAATCATTATCTACAGCATATGGTTGAAACATCAGCTCATAAGCTTTTTTAGATAATACTTTTCCATTATGTAAAGCCAAAGTCCACTTTGTTAGGTCTTTTACTGTAGAGTACATGCTCCCTGCCCCATTCAGGTTTGGCATATACGTATAATTGGCATTTTGCCATTCATCAAAGAGCACATCATAACCATAAGCTTTGTTAGATATAATTTGCTCACGACTACTTATACCTGTATTTTCCAGCCCTAATTTATTAAGTATTTTTTCTTGGATTTCATTCTCGAAAGACCTACCGCTTATTTCTTCTATTATGCCTGCTAAAAGAACATATCCGGAATTATTGTAGCTGAATTTAGAACCAGGCTCAAACTCCAGATTCCCACTACAAAAATGCTGAATAAGATATTTAAAAGAATAGTGATTTCTCAGTGAATCAATCCAGACTCCCGGTAAACTTGTATAGTTTGGTATTCCTGATTGATGGGTTAACAATTGACTTACAGTAACGAACTTTCCAATATCACTTCTGTAATAAGGCAGGTATTCACTTATTGGCGCATCTAGATCAATGAGGCCATCTTCCCAATATTTAAGAATTAAAGCAGCTGTAAACTGTTTGCTAATTGATGCAATATCAAACCTCGTATCTTCATCAACAGAAATACTAAATTCGTGATTAGCAATGCCAGTACTTTTATTATACAAAGCCTTGCCATTTACTGATACATAAACATTACCGCTAAAATTATTTTTAGATTGAAAGTTCTCAAATAAATAGTTCAGCTTCTCTACAGGTTGGGCCTGTACAGTTAATGTAAAGAAGATTAAAATAGTTATTGTTAGTTGTTTGATGCTTGAGACCATTGTTCAAAATAATCGTTGTATTATCCAAAATAAGATAATTTTTTTAGAAATACAGATTTTAATGACTTAAGCTACCAATAATTGTATCCTTTTGAATTCAACAATAAAATCAGCTCCTTTCCCTACCTCACTTTCACACCAAACTTTTCCTTCCATTACTTCCACATATTTTTTCACAATAGATAAACCTAAACCAGTAGACATTTCACCTGCTGTTGGTCTTGCAGAAAGCCTTTGATATTTACCAAATAACTTCGGGAAATCTTCTTCGAGAATACCCGGTCCCTGATCAGACACTTTTATCTGTAGGTTTTCTTTAGCATCATTTACTACTACTTTAATTTTTTTACTTCTTGGAGAAAACTTAATCGCATTAGAAATCAGATTCTCAAAAACCTGCAAGCAATATGAATAATCTAATTTAGCAAATGGAGCCTCAGAATGTAGTTCAAATTCTAGCTGTATATCCTTCTTCTCAAGTTGTTCTGTGAAATTGTCTATTATCTGTTTAATCACCTGACTCACATCAACTTTCTCTAAATGCAGGTTCACTGTTTTTGCTTCGACTGCTTTCACATCCAAAATACGCCTAATCATATCGTTCATCCTTTCTAAAGAACGATTAGTAATGTTTAAACCTTCTAGTTGTTCAGTGGTGAGGTTGGACTTATCTTGCTTAATAAACTCAGTAAGACTAATAGCAATGGCTAATGGATTTCTCAAGTCATGTGCAACAATTCCAATTAAGTGATTTTTTTCATTATTTAATGAAAGCAACTCCTTATTCTTTTCCTCAATCAGATCTTTTTGATGCTTTATATTGTCATTAGCAATACGTAATGTTTTAGACTTATCTGCAATTTGTCTATACGCATTAGAATTTTCTAGTGCAATCTGTATGTAAATTGCCATGTTCCGAAGAATATTGATGTGATAAGCTGAATAAGCATCTATAGAAAAACACTGAACTGTTAAAACACCCACACATTTTTCTTTAATTTTTAGCGGAATATAAATGATGGATTGCGCATTTCTTTTTCCAGCTTTTGGTGGCGGTACGTCTCCCGGCAAAAACTTCGCATACTCTTCCTGAAAATCACTAATTAACAGTTCTCGTCGCTCTTTAAAACATAAGTTAGCTAAGCAAACCTCATCCCTTTGGAAACGTATATTTTCGAGCTCTACTCCATTTTCCAAAATAATAGGAAAATCTAGACTATAAGACTCATTATTGTATATTCCGATTCCGAAAACAGAGGCATCCATTAGCTTATTTACTTTTGAATAGGCTGTTTCAGTTATCCTTTTTACAGTAAGTGAAGCCGTTATATCCTGTCCTATTTTACTTAATAGTTCAAGGTTTTTATAAGCTTTTTCTAGCGTTTGTGCTTGGCTCTGGATATGAGATTTCTGATAAGCAAGCTTCTTATTTGCCTTTCTAGTTTGAGAATAAGTGTACAGAATTAAACATAGAATAATTGTAATGAGGGTTATTCCTGCAATAGAATATTTGTTGATTGTTTCCTGTTTACTAATTTCTAATTCTTTTAGAACCTGATCTTTTTCCAACATCGCAATATCTTGCAACCTATCAATTTCTTCAAGTTCTTTTTGCTTTAAAACATATGCTTTAATCTCAGCATCTTTTCTTAAAAGTGTAATTTCTTTGGCTTTACGCTCATCTTCAAACTGATTTTGCATCAGCATTAATTCTTGTAAAGCCTTCTCTCTTTTTAATTGCTCATTTTTAAGCTCTGTTTCTTTTAGTTCTTTATCAATTAGCAAAAGCTCAAGGTCTTTTGTTTTTTTCTCAGCTTCTAATTGCAGTTTTCTCACATTAAGTGTATCCAACTCCTCACCCACAATCATCTGTTCAGTTTTATTGATAATAAACTGTTTTCTATTTTCTGCGGCTTCTCTTTCAAGCAATTCTTTTTGTCTGTCAATCTTATCATTAAGAAGACTCTCTTTTACATTGCTGTAAAGCTTATAGTAGTAGATTGTCTGCTTATCTCTATTTCTTTGCTGATACGCCAAATACAAATTGTTATAACTCTCAAGTAAAACTGGCTTATTTTGCAACTCCAAAGCTAAATCCAAGGCTAGTTTACCATATTTAATAGCAGCATTCGACTCTTTTAATTTTCTATAAATCAAAGACATTTGATTGTAAGTTCGAGCGATACCTTCATCATCATTCGCTTTTAAACTCACTTGAAGCTTTTTATCATAAGAGTTTAAAGCATGGTTATAGTTAACCTCTTCACCTTTATCGCCCAGTTGTTGGTAAATTTCTCCAACAGTAAGTAGTGCTTCAGAATATTTCTCAAAATGGTGATTATCCATTTTAAGCTCTTTACATAAAATGAGGAATTGTAAAAAGTAACCTAAAGATTTATTGTAGTTTTCTAAGTCTTTGTAGATGTAACCAATCTCATTTAATGCATAACCTATTTCAATTGCATTTTCAGCGTCTTTCCCAATGTTTAAGATGGAAATATGGTTTTGAAGCGCATCTTCATAAAGCTTGAGTTTGCGATAGGCATCTGTGTTTCTTTTCAACACTTTAATCTGATTTTCCCAATCGCCTAAAGTATCGTACAAAGAAGCAAGTTGAAATCCATTATCTATCAGTTTTTCATAATTGCCTTCATCTTCATAAATGTTGCTAATTTCCTCCAAGATAACCAAACGAGCTTCTACATTGCCATTTAACTTATATCTTTCGTCTGCAAACATCAGGTATTCTAATGCTTTAGAAGACGAATCCCAATCTCTGTATAAATGCCCGATTTCAACATATACATCTGCCAATAGAGCTTCATCGCTAATGCCTTCAATCTCTTTTACACTCCGTAAATAATATTTTAAACTTGAACCACGCTGTCCTTTCATTTCATAAGCTCTCGCCGTAGTAAGCAAGTTTCTAGTACGCATTTCCGATGGCACTTCTCCTTGTTCCTTCTCAATTGCCTGAGAAGCAAAATACAGCGCTGAGTCTGGGTTGTTTTTTTGAAGAAAGTTTTCTGCCACTACCGTAATTTGTAACAAGTCGTCGTTCAAGATTTCATTTTGTAAAACTGAATGAAATCGTTGAGAGCCTTGTCCTAAAACTACTAGAGAAAGGAATAGAAAAAATAATATAGAAATATTGCGGATATACTTAATCGTAATCATTGTGCATCCTATTTGACACTCTTAATTTAAATAATTGAATCTTACATTTACCAATGCCCTCCCACCTTATACATCAAATAGCACTTTTTCTTTATAAATCATAACGAAATACTGCATTTGAGCTAATATTCAATAATTTTACATTGATAAACACGCAAAGTTAATGATCACAGCTGTTTAAATTATAGTTATTTTAAACTAAATATAACATCAAATTAATACAAAAAAAAGTGAAAAAATTACTTTGGATACCTCTTATCATTATTCTATTAGTAATCTATTTTTTAAATATCTACAATTTTCTAAGTGATTCACACCCAGTAAAAGCAGATGTATTGGTTGTTGAGGGATGGTTACCGCCTGAATCTTTAGATAAAGCAATTGAAGAATTCAATAGTACTAATTATAAATTAATAGCTACAACTGGAGTTCCTTTAACTCCTGAATTTAGAATGCCTTTTAGCGGTTATTTGATTTTCAACTTTCAAAATGCCCCCCTTATAGCCAATCAAAGCAAGTTTTCTATAGATGTGAATGCAATGGGTACACCTGTTGATGGAAAGTTTGCTGATATGAAATTCTATATAAACGATAGTTTGGCTTTTGAAACTGAAACGAGTGAAGACTTAAAGACTTACAGTTTCGAATTTGCAACAGATACTATTTACAATGTAGCTATATGGTTTCCTAACGATGGCAAAACAAATGAGGAAGACAGAGACCTAATAGTAAATGACATTGCAATAAACGGAACTAAATATTTACCTAGAAGTGAAAATGTAATTTACGACAGAGGCAAAAGAGGTGGTGATGACATTTACTCAGCCAACTTTGCTACTGTAGCAGACGAAGCAGCATTAATTTTACAGAAAAGAGGAATCCCCGCAGATAAAATCGTAGCAATCCCTACTGATGAGATGGATATAAACAGAACATCTAACAGTGCTATAGCATTTGGAGACTGGTTATCTAGCTATGCTGGAAAAGCATCTCTATCTGGTATAAATGTGATTTCATTAGGTACCCACTCACGTAGAAGCTGGGTACTCTTTCAAAAAAACATCAAAGAAAATATTCCTGTAGGTATTATCTCATTAAAAAGTCCATTTACTCCAGACGAAAACTGGTGGAAATCTACTAATGAAGTAAAACGAGTATTGATTGAGTCTGTAAAATATGTCTACACAAAAGTGTTTTTGTAAATTAGATTATTTGCAGTGTTCCAAATTTCATAAAAAGATAGAAAACTCCAACAAAAGCGAGTATACCAACTAGTAAACCTGCTCCATATAGGATATGTAAAATATTTCTTCTTTTTAACTGAGGGAAAACGTAAAGATTAACAGCTTGAAACATTACTTGCGCCAACATGATTGTAGCACCATATGCATAGCCTCTTAAAAAGTATGCAAAAGAACCGAACATTGCGCCTAGGATTAAACCTTTAACTAAAAATATTCTGAAAATAATCTGATCTTGCATAGAAAAAAAATTTGAAAAAAATCACTTGCTCAACGCTTTTTAAAGGCTTTTGATACTTGTAAAATTTCATTTTCACTCCAAAACACAATAAAGACTTCAGATATTTATACTCAATTTTTATTTTATAAATTTGCCTATTAATTATAATTGCAGATAAGAGAAAAATAACAGTAATTTTTTCAATTCCGACCTTAACAAAACCACTTAAAAATTAACACAAAGCCTGTTTTTCAATGTTTATTGCCAACAAGTTTTTGTTTCTGAACAGAGTTATTACTAAACCATTAGCATGATCTATAGCAGATTTTTACTATTAATCTCCATATTTTTAATTCCTTATTTCACTGTTTCTGCTCAGCGCCTAACCAGAGAAAGTTACCTATCAGAAAGGGATAAATTATTAAAGTCTGACAGCTTAATTTCATTCGATGCCGCTATCGAATTATCTACTGATGAAATGGCTGCAAATGAAAAACTGATGGCTTTTAAAGCTGAAATGATGGCTGATTTCAAAAAAGCCAATTACTTTCCTCCTGCACATGTTTTTTACGATTGGCGAGATGATATGTATAAGTCTAAGCTTTTCGAAATTCTAAAAGCAATGCCAAAGGGTGGTATTCATCATTTGCACCCGGTAACAATGCAAGATTTTAAATGGATTGCAGATCAAGCAGTATTGGAAGAACATTGTTATGTTTATTGGGCTGATGACACAAAAGAATATATTAAAGGGCAGATACGCTTCTTTAAAGATGGAAAAGAACCTACTGGATTTAAGCTTGCATCGAAATTAAATAAGGAAATACCTCAGTTTAAAGAAGAATTATTCGATTTACTCACTTTCGATGTTTCTGCATACGATGTAGATTTTAAAACTTGGGTAGAATTTGAAAAATCTTTTAAGCGAGTTGGTGGCTTTTATTCTTATAAACCCATGTTTAAAAAGTTCTACAGACAAGGTATTCAAAATATGATAGATGACGGTGTTCATCATCTTGAACTTAGAGTAATACCTAAAGCCCACCTTTACGATTTAACTGGCAAAGAAGCTAAGGGTGACCTAGTAAAAGAAGAAGAAGTTTTAATATTTTGGAAAGAACTAGAAGAAGAATTTAAAGAGGAAAATCCAAACTTCAGTATCAAACTCATTTACACATCTCTCAGGTTTTTTAATGAAGCATCAGTTTTAAAAGAAATAGACAAAGCTTATCAATTAAGAAAAAAATACCCTGAATTAATTTCTGGTTTCGATTTGGTAGCCGAAGAAGATGCTGGCAATACAACGCTGTTCTTTCTAAACAACTGGGTGCAAATGGAAGAAATGGAGAAAAAATATGGAATCGATTTGCCACTTTACCTCCACGATGGAGAAAGCGATTGGCCAGATAATAAAAATCTTTATGATGCTGTAATACTTTCAAGCAAAAGAATTGGGCATGGTTTTAACCTTTTCAGGTTTCCTACGCTACAAAAAATGATAAAAGAACAACAAGTTTGTATTGAAGTAAATCCACTTAGCAATCAAATTTTAGACTATCTAAGAGATTTGCGAATACATCCGGCGGTATATTATATGAACCAAGGTATACAGATTTCTATTAGTCCAGATGACCCAGGAGTATTTGATTATGTTGGTGTAACACCAGATTACTGGGCAATTTTTCTTGCTTGGGGACTAGATGTTCGATCTTTAAAGAAACTGGTTTATAATAGCATAGATTATAGCAGCCTCAACTCTTATGATAAACAATCTTCTAGAGAGTATCTAGATAAGCAATGGGCTAGCTGGATTAAGTATGTAAATACCACTCTCTAAAAACATTTTAATCGATTTTTAAATAATTAATCAGACTCAAAAATTGAAAACAATAAGACTAATTTCACTATTTGCTATCTCTACAGCAATACTTTTTATAACATGCTGCACACCACAGCAAGAAGTGAGTCAAGAAGAAAAAGAACATCCTATAGAAATTAAAATGGTTGTAATTACTCTTTTTGAACAAGGTGAGCCAACAGGTGATAAACCAGGAGAGTTTCAATACTGGGTAGAAAGATTACCTCTTAATGAAACCATCTCATTCCCACAAGGATATAAAGACCTGAGACTCAATAGAGAAAAAGGTATTCTAGGAATTTGTACAGGAATGGGCATAGCAAGAGCAACTGCATCTATTATGGCTTTAGGTATGGATGATAGGTTCGATTTAACCAAAGCTTATTTTATGGTTGCCGGTATTGCCGGTATTGACCCTGAAGATGCGTCAACAGGTTCTGCTGCTTGGGCGCAATATTTAGTAGATGGTGATCTTTCTCATGAAATAGACGCCAGAGAAATTCCAGCTGATTGGGAAACAGGCTACCTACCTTTAAGAAAAAAAGTGCCTTATGAATTGCCACTAAAAGACCCAAATGAAGGGGAAGTATATAAACTGGATAAAGGTCTTGTGCAATGGGCTTATCAACTCACAAAAAATACAGAGCTAGTTGATAATGAAGACATTAAAAAAATGCGGGAGCAATATGCTAACTTTCCTAATGCTTTAACACCTCCTAAAGTAATGATTGGCGACCAACTGGCTGCATCTACTTACTGGCATGGCAAATTAATGAACAAATGGGCTAACAAATGGGTGGCTTACTGGACAGCTGGAAAAGGTAACTTTGTAACTTCTGCTATGGAAGACACTGGAAGTATGCAATCTCTTAAGTTCTTAGAAAAGGCTGGAAAAGTAGATTCAAAAAGAATGTTGGTATTAAGAACAGGTAGTAATTTTACCATGCAACACGAAGGTATAGATGCGGCACAAAGTTTAAGTGGAGAGAAGTTAGATGGAGAAGTTGGATATTCAGCTTTTATACCTGCATTAGAAGCGGCATGGAGAGTGGGCAGCAAAGTAGTTATAGAAATAACCGATAATTGGGATAAATACAAAGACACTATACCAAGTCCAGAATCATAAAAAATTAATTCTCTTAACATTAAATAGCCTTGTAAATATTCTACAGTATTTACAAGGCTATTTTTTTATATATTTGTTATTTAAATATCACGCCAATCTTACCTCAAAAAAACTAAATTACTTGCACTTTTCTACTAATTGATGGTACAAATCAAATGATTTAGTAACTAGAATTAGATATTTAATTTTTTTATTATTAACTTTTGTTCACAATTGCTTTATGGTCTTGTGCTGAAGCTATCTTATTAGCAATCTTCCTCTAAACTCATTGAACAAATTACAAAAAGAATCAACTGCAATACTGGTTTTTTTACTAACTATTTACTGTTCATCTAAATCAGATATGTCCTATGGAAACTAAGACTGAAAATACAAGAAACAAAAAAAATATAAAGCTAATTGAAAGAGATGATATGGGAATTGATCCAGCTTTACCAAAAGAATATGAACCGATTATATCACTAGCGATAATGATGGGAGCAGTATTTATTATTGGATACCTACTGCTCTCAACAGGGTTTTTCGGATGATTTTTTCAATCCCTCTCTTTTTACTAAAGAAAGTCGTGAAGGATGATCACGACTTTCACCCATAATTACTGTTCTTCTTCAACCAAAGCCTCCAAACTATTTACAACTGAAGTCGAAAAGTAGCCTGTTACTGCTTCGCTCGATTCTCCATTTACACGAATATTAGATTTGGTATTATAAATTGGAGAAGCAAATAAAGCTCCCACTCCACCTTCTCTATTGGTAAGCTCAGCTATATCACTTAAGAAATAAAAAGCGTCTTCTGTAACAGACCACACTTCTACTCTTATGCTATCTCCGGGAGTATAAGGCGATATAATATCTTCATCCTCATCTTCGTCGTATGGATTAATTCCTTCTCTTATAGGGCTTATAAATACTGAACCATCAAAATTACCACCAGCACTAAATGCAGCATCATATGCAATGTTTATTTCAGAAGGTTTATTGAGGTACTGACCGTTTTTGTAAGCTTTAATCCAATATGTATCACCAGAGCCAGAAAAGTCTCTAGCATAAAATTGAGCATAATAACCTTCTGGCAAACCTAGTTCTTCTTCTCTTTTTTCCACAACAATAGAATCTATCTCTGGACTTCTTCTGGCTTCAGAACTTGCCGTATAGACAACTCCATCGCGGATAATCTCTAACTGAAAAACTTTGTTAGTTTGTACAAAAGAAGTTTCGGTGGTATCGCTACCCCAAACATATGTACCAGACTCAGTCTCCTCAAAAACAAAAGTATTCCCAATATTATCTACCACACTTACTTGTGCCCCACTCACTGTCGGGAAATCACTCTCATCAAAATAAGCAGCTGTTTGGCTAATATAGATAGTTTGTTCGCCCGGCATACTGGTTAGCCAAGCATCAATTGTAATAATAGGCTCATAAGTATCTAGTGCAGGAGTTATCTCCGTTTCGCAAGATTGAATGAAAAACATCAATCCTATTAAAGCAATTATATTAAAAAATATAGTCAGTTTTTTCATGATTCTAAAACTTAAAATTATAAGACACAGCAGGAATAACTGATCCAAAAATCGCCACTTTAAATGCTTGTGTTTGTGGGTTTATGCGATCGTCTGTTTGATTAAAATAGATGGAAAAAGGATTTTTTCTATTGTAAACATTATAAAGAGAAAACACCCAGTAAGAATCGTTTTTACGATTTGGTTTCTCTTTGGCATTTAAGGTTAGTGAAAAATCCAATCGGTGATAATCTGGAATACGTACATTATTACGCGCATAATTATTACTATGTGGCACTACATAACCCTGAACAATTAATTTACTATTTGGGAAGGTAGCAGGTGTACCACTGTTGTAAGCAAAGTTGGCAGATAAAGTTACACGTTTGCTAAAATCATAAAAGGCAACCACACTTAAATTATGTAACTGATCGAATCGATTAGGATACCATGCTCCTCTGTTTATACCCTCTACCTGTCTTTCTGATCTTGATAGTGTATAACTAATCCATCCATTAAACTTTCCAGTGGTTTTCTTGAGATAGAATTCTGCACCAAAAGCTCTGCCCTCTCCTGCTAACAAATCTCCTTCGAGATAGCGGTTAATTAATAAATCAGCACCATCTATATAATCGACTATGTCGTAGATTTTTTTATAGTAAACTTCTACCGAAGCCTCATAGGCATTTTCTTTAAAGTTTCTGAAATAACCCAAAGCTACTTGATCGGCTTTTTGTGGCTTAATGTTGTTGGTACTCGGTGTCCAAACATCTAGTGGGTTAGAAGCTGTCGTATTCGAAACTAAATGAATGTACTGAACCATGCGGTTATAACTCGCCTTAATCGAAGATTCTTTATTGAGCTGATACTTTAGGTTAAATCTTGCTTCAGGATTAATGTATCTTTTAATAGACTCCCAGCGATCATATTCTTCTGATGAGACTACTGATTTTCTGGTTCCCGGCTCAGGATTGTTATATTCATATGCTGAACCCGGCCCCATGTAATTAAACATAGATAGTCTTATGCCATATTGCAGACTTAATTTTGAGTTGATGGTTTGTTGGTTTGCCAGATAAACTGCTGACTCTAGCGCATATTTATTATCGAGTGCTATTTCGGTGTATTCCCCAGCCGAAATGGCTGACGTTTCAGCAGGCTCAAAGTCGAATAGAATCATTTGGCCTCCAAATGTCAATTCGTTTTTTGTATTGATATAGTAAGTGAATTCCGGTTTAACACTGTAATTGATAATTTTAGAATTCCATTCAAACACATCATCATCTTCACCGAATTTTAGCTCATAATCGTAATTGCTATAAAATAGGGTAACATTAGAGAACAATCTATCATTAAAGAGGTGATTCCATCTAAGTGTGGTAGTGGTGTTACCCCAAGAGAAACCTTGTTCGCCATCAAACTTAAAAACATCTCTACCTAAATAACCAGAAAGAAAAATCCTGTTCTTATCATCAATGGTGTAATTACCTTTCATGGTAAGATCGTAGAAATAGAGCTTAGCATCTGAAAAAGAAGTACTTGAAATAAATGGCTTTGCCAAAACATCTGCGTATGATCTTCTACCAGCAATTACAAAAGAACCTTTGTCTTTTACAATCGGCCCTTCTAAAGTTAGGCGGCTAAAGATTGTACCTATACCACCAGAAGCAGAAAGTCTTTTGTAATTCCCTTCTTTCATTCTCACATCTAAAATGGAAGACAAACGGCCACCATACTGAGCAGGAATTCCACCTTTTATCAATTTAACATCTTTTACAGCATCTGGATTAAATACCGAAAAGAAACCGAGCAAGTGAGAAGAATTGTAAACTGGAGCCTCGTCTAACAAAACCAGGTTTTGTCCTACTCCACCACCACGTACATTAAACCCAGAAGCTCCTTCTCCTACAGTACTTACACCCGGTAAAAGCTGAATACTTCTAATTAAATCTGCCTCGCCAAGTAAACTTGGTATTTTTTGAATAGTCTTAATATCAAGTTTATTTACACTCATTTCAAGACTGCTCACATTTTCATCTTCTGCTTCGCCAGTAATTACTATCTCTTCAAGTGTTTCGTCTGACTCACCAAGTTCCACATCTATTTTAACATTTTCGGTCAGATTAATTTCTTTTGACTCATTGTTATAACCAACAAATCTGTAAGAAACCGAATACTCTCCGGGAGGTAAAGAGATTGAATAAAAGCCGTAGACATTTGATACTGCGCCATTTCCTGTTTCTTCTATGTAAACTGTTGCACCAATTAATGTTTCACCAGTTGCGGCATCTTTAATGTATCCACTAATTGTGAACTGTTCCTGTGCAAAAGAAAGATGAGAGAAAAAAATGGAACAAATAAACATGATAGCAATTGCATAATTGCTGCTTATTTTCATCATTTTGGGTTTATAGTTGAAAAAATTACGATACTTATTTATTTCTCAATGGTTATCAATTAAAAAAATTGGATTTTGTTCGTGTAAAATTTTTAAACTTAAAACTAGAGTACCTTTAGTTATATCTCATTGTTTAAAGTTAAATTTATAAATGTACCAGAACGGACAAATTTGTCCGTGAGCGGGCAAAACACAGATCAAAAAACATCATATCTTACTGAATATGAACATTTTATTAAATGGTATTGAAGTTGTAATCTAAATAACAAGTAATTAGTAATACAAAAAAAATTACAGATTTATAGAATTCCAATTTCCAAAACTCTTTTCACATAAAATTAAAACATATATAAACACATTTACCTATGAGATCCATTGCTATAGAAATTCCTAACATCCCCGGCGAACATGAAATTGAAGTAGATGTAAAAATTAATGGGGTTAAAACCAGCTATAACTACAAAGTGGAGATATTTAAGTGGGAAGACTGTGGATTAGAGAACACCACAGACAGAGTAGAGTGTATTAAAAGAATTGTATCTGATTACGACGAAAAATGGGAATTAACCCATATTGGCATGCCAACAGATGAGTTTATTCCCATTACATTTCAGAAGAAATCTGAAAAATCTGAACTTGTCTAAACAGTTTAGATTTCTTTAACTTCTATATTTTGCCATTTTACTTTTATGCCACCTCCATCGTGAATTTGTAAAGCTATGCAACCATTAGCTTCACCAATTTTCTCGTCGGAGAAATCTACCATTTGATGACCATTTAGCCAGGTAGTGACCTGGCTACCTTCTACTCTTATTTTTAGTTCGTTCCACTCTCCCATCTTTAGGTATTTTTCCTCTTCGTCATCAATTTGCACTAACCAACCTCTACCATAAGACTCATAAACTCCACCAGTATCGTGGTTTGGAGGCGCAACTTCTACCTGCCAACCAGAAATTTTTGTTCCTTCGATACTTGATCTAAAAAAAACACCGCTATTACCATCTGCTTCTTGTAAGAACTGAAGTTTTAATTCGAAGTTTTTGTAGTTTTTCTCAGTGCCTAAATATCCATATTGTGCATCTGGGCCACTCTCACAAACCAACAAACCGTCTTCTACATACCATTTTTCTGTTCCGTAGATTTTCCATCCATCTAGATTTTCACCATTAAAAATAGAAGTGTATTCTGATGAAGGAGTTTCTTCAGGCTGTGTTTCAGAAGTTGTTTCTGTAGTTTCTGCTTTTTCTTCAGGTTTAGAAGAACACGACACTGCCAAAGCCAGCAGTAAGTAAATAGCTATCTTTTTTGTCATTATTTAAATTATTGAGTTTTGGAGTTTAAATTAAGTTCTAATGTATCGTACACCAACTGACTAAAATTTCTGTATATGCCCAATTGATATATTTTTCGATTGGCTCTTGTTGGATATACTCTGTTCGATAAAAATACTACCACCAAATCGGAAGCAGGATCTGCCCAAGTAAATGTACCTGTAAAGCCGGAATGCCCGAAGCTTTGCTCACTGGCAGATGGTGCCACATAACCTTTTTCTTTATTGGTAAACATGGGTTTATCAAAACCTAAACCTCGCCTTACTGAGTCTTCTGGATATTGATAAGAGGTAAATTCGTTTACTGTGGCACTATCTAATAACTCTTGCCCTTCGAAAATACCTTTGTTTTCTAACATCTGCATGAGCTTACCCAAGTCTGATGCATTAGCGAATAAACCTGCGTTGCCGGAAACACCACCAAACATGCCAGCAGCTTCATCGTGCACTGTTCCACGAACTTGCTTTTTTCTAAACAAACTATCGTATTCAGTAGGTACTATATGATCCATACTGATGAAGTTTTCGGGGTTAAAACCTAGATGAGTTAAACCAAGCTTGCTGTAAATTTCATCGTTCAGAAAAACATCAAAATCTTTACCTGTGAGATTCTTAACTATTTGCGGATATAGTAGAAAAGACAAACCTGAATACACATAACTTTTCTCTGGAAGAAGAGCAGATTTTTTAATCGCTTTGTAGATTTTCTTTCTGTAATTTTTGTGGAGGTATAAACCATTTGCCACTTTTACATTAAACCTTTTAGAAGAATCTGGCTTAAAAGTAGACCATTTAAATTTGCCATTTTTCTTTACGGCTTTAGCCCAATAAACTATATAAGGCTGCAATTTAGCATAGTGAGAAAGTGCTTCTCTTAATGTGATATCTTCTTTATTTGTCTTTTTAAAATCTGTCCAATAATCGCTTAGCTTTTTATCTAAATCAATTAAACCTTCGCTATGTAACTTCATTAATGCAACTGTAGAAGCTGCTATTTTAGTAACAGATGCCAGATCGTATACATCATCTAGACTTACTTTTTGTTTTTCTTCGTAAGTCTGGTAACCATAAGCTTTGTTTAAAAGTGTATGATCTTTCCAAGAAACAAAAACCTGAAAACCGGGAGCTGCTCCCGAATCTATTACGATTCTTGCCAAACTGTCTACAGCCATTTCTAGCAATTGCTTTTTTTGCGCAATGTCTATCGTTTTAGAAGTATCGTTTGGAAAAAAATAGGGGTTATCTGAACTGGCAAATACATTAAAACTACTCAGACAGATAAGAGAAAAAATTAAAAATTTGTGCATGTAATTTAGCTATTAACAATCCGGAATTTCAGCTTTTGGTAGTGCAATAAAAAAAGAAGCTCCTTTACCCGGCTCACTTTTACACCAAACCTCGCCATTCATCATATTCACATACTTCTTCACAATGGAAAGTCCTAAACCCATTGAGGTTTCTCCTTCTGTTGGTTTTGCCGAAAGTTTTTGAAATTTTCTGAAAAGTTTCTTCTGATCTTCAATCGTTATTCCGGGGCCTTCATCCTTGATCTCCGAAATCACCTTGTTATCCTCTTCAAAAGTATTTATAAAAATTCGCTTCTCTCTTGGAGAAAACTTAAAACTATTAGAAAGCAGGTTTTCAAAAACATGCATCATTAAGTCTTCGTCTCCGTGCACATACAAAGAAACAGGATCAAATTTTATTTCAATTTTTTTTCTGGCAGAAATTTCCTCAAAGCCGTAAATTACTTGCTGTAATGTACTTTGTAGGCTAATGGGACGTCTGTCTCGCAGTTCATATTGCCTTTCAAGTTTGTTTACATCAAGAATTCGGGTAATCATCTCATCCATCCTTTTTAAAGACCTCGTAATTAATTTACAAGCTTCTGTTTGGTCTTCGGTAAGGTCTTCCAACTCTTGGGAAAGCATATATGAAATACTCTGTGCACTGGTTAAGGGATTCCTTAAATCGTGCGCTACAATGCTAATAATCTGATTTTTCTCCTGATTCAGTACTTTGAGGCGTTCGTTGCTTTTTTCTATCTCTTGTTTCTGACACTCAATCTCCTGCTTCTGTTTTATTATTTCTTTGTTTCTGAGTGCTAATTTTGTTTCTAGAATGTCCTTTTCACGAATCTGACCAGTAAGAATTTTTAATATTCCTAATGTAACTTCGTGATTATCAGCAATTATGTCTAAAAAATCTTTTCTATGTAGTGTGAAAAGATGTGCATCTTCAATTACTGTAACCGTAGCGGAACGCTGACCGGTATCAATAATCGCATATTCACCGAATATTCTACCTGCATCGAAAATTGAAAAGGTGTGGAATTCATCATGAACCCGTACTTTTCCCGAAACAATCATGAACATTCTATTCCCTTGATCCCCTTTTTTAAAAACTATATCATCTTTCTCATAATACACTTCATACACCCTGAAAGCGATTTCTTTAAGCAATGCATCATTCATCCCTGAAAAAAGATTTATTTTTTTCAGCAGTGAAATTTTATCGTTCAGTGTAAAGTCAGAAGATGTTTCCATGCGATTATCTTACATTCAAATCTAATTAAAAAATCTCATGTCGCATGCTGGTTTTTCAAATAGTAATGATTATTCTGTAATATTCAAATCAACACCGGCATAATATCCGGTATCAATATTTTTAATAAATTTCACTAAAAAAGTAATTTGCCCTGTATGATAAGAAAAGTGCTCAATTACATGTATCAAGATAGCGAGTACAGTTTTCTCAAAACCTTGCACCTTTTTCACTTCATTTAGTTTTTCAGCATCAATTTCACTTAAAACAGGAATTAAAGCTTCTTTTAGTTCATCTAATTGCTGGTTTAACCCAGCTTTATTAGTCGTTTTTACAGAATCAAATTCGTCTTGTCTTTTTCTTGCATCTATTTTACCTCCAATGCCACTTAAAATATATTGCTTTGCATTACCACAAAGGTGTAAAATCAAGTTTCCGATACTATTTACATGCTCATTGGGTGAATACCACACTTCATCTTCAGATAAAAAATCTAAACATTTTTTTATTCTGTTATAAGATTCTGTGAAAACATGCTCATGGAAAGCTTCTATAAGGTGTTCACAATTTTTACTAGCAGCTTTTTCTATATCCATTTCCTTTTAATTTGCTCAAACAATTTGTAATAGATTACTTTTGGGAGTTGGATTGTACTATTAATAGTTTTTTTTATAATTTCCCATAATATATGCCAAACCAAACAAAAATGAATTTAAAAGGAATTTTTAAAAGCCGAAAGATATTAGGAGTTTACCTGTTACTTTTTTATACATTTTTTGCTGAAGCACAAATCCCCGAAAGTGCTTATCAATCTATGAAATACAGGTTGATAGGACCTTTTAGAGGTGGAAGAGTAACGGCTGTTACAGGTGTTCCGGGAGAGACATTTAACTTCTACATGGGTTCTACAGGAGGTGGTGTATGGGAAACCACAGATGCCGGATTAACTTGGCAAAACATCTCTGACGACTACTTTGCCTGTGCATCAATTGGAACAATAGAAGTAGCTCCATCTGACAGAAATATTATTTATGTAGGAACAGGCTCAGCCAGTGCAAGAGGAAATATTTCTCCGGGTTGTGGTATCTACAAATCCATGGATAAAGGCAAAACATGGAAGCAAATGGGTCTTGAAGATGCCGGGCAAATAGCTAAAATACAAATCCATCCTAAAAATCCTGATTTTGTTTATGCTGCTGTTTTGGGAAATATTTTTGGCAAAAGCGAAACTAGAGGTATTTATCGCTCTACAAATGGCGGAATTAACTGGGAAAGAATACTTTATCTAAACGACACTACTGGAGCCATCGACTTAGTGATGGACCCGAGTAACCCAAGGGTGATCTATGCTGGAATGTGGAGAGCAGAAAGAAAACCTTGGACTATGATAGATGGTGGTGATGAAGGTGGATTATACAAAACTATTGATGGTGGAGAAACATGGAATAAAATAACAGAAGGTTTACCTAAAGGTATTGTTGGAAGAATTGGCATTGCTGTTTCACCTGTAAACACCCAAAAAATATGGGTAATACAAGAAGCTAAAGAAGAAAGCGAAGGAGGTATTTTTAGCTCTAATGATGCCGGTAAAACTTGGACAAAAGTAAACCGTGAACATAAACTGAGACAACGTGCTTGGTACTATTCCAGAATTTTTGCCGATCCAAAAGATGAAAACACGGTGTATGTGCTTAATACCAGTTTTTACAAGTCGATAGATGGTGGTAAAACTTTTGAAAATATCCCTACCCCACATGGCGACAACCATTGCTTATGGCTCAATCCTGATAATCCTAATATTATGATTGAAAGTAATGATGGTGGCGCAAATGTGAGTCTTAATGGAGGCAAAACTTGGACTACACAATACAATCAACCTACTGCTGAAATTTACAGAGTTACTGTAGATAACCAATTCCCTTACAGAGTTTATGGAGCGCAACAAGACAATACTACTATTAGTGTGTATAGCAAAAGTCCTGGTGGTGTAGACCCAATACAAGACTGGAAAGTAGTGGGTGGTGGTGAAAGTGGACATATTGCTGTTGACCCAGAAAACCCAGATGTAGTTTATGCAGGAAATTATATAGGTCAAATAGATAGAAGTGATTTTACAAAAGGACACAGCAGAAATGTAGTGGCTTACCCTCAAATGCACGATGGTACGGCTCCAAGAAACATTAAATACCGTTTCCAGTGGAATGCTCCTATTAGAATTTCACCACACGATCCTAAAATACTTTACCATTGCTCTCAATATGTACATATGTCTGACAATGGTGGTCAGTCTTGGAAAATTATTAGCCCAGATCTCACTACCAACAAAGACGAATACCACGATATACCGGGTGGGCCTGTTCAACACGATCATACTGGTGTAGAGCTTTATACAACTATTTTCTCTTTTGAAGAATCTCCGTTAGAAGCTGGGTTACTTTGGGTAGGTTCAGACGATGGTTTGGTACATATTACCAAAGATGGCGGAAAAAGCTGGGAGAACATCACACCAGAGAACATGCCTAAAGAAGGCACTGTAAACAGTATAGAGCTGTCTAAACACCATCCCGGAAGAGCATTTATTTCGGTTTATAAGTACCGAGAAAACAATTACAAACCATTTATCTTTAAAACAGACGATTATGGAAAAACTTGGAAACTCATTACTAACGAAAAAAGTAATTTCCCTCAAAAGCATTTTGTTCGTGTAGTAAGAGAAGATCCAGAAAGAAAAGGTTTGCTATATGCCGGCACAGAATATGGTATGTATATTTCATTTAACGATGGCGAAAAATGGCAGCCCTTTCAGTTAAATCTACCGGTTACCCCTATTACTGATATGCTTATCCATAATAATGATTTGGTGGTGGCAACCCAAGGTAGATCGTTCTGGATTTTGGATGATCTAAGTCCATTAAGAGAAATTACCGATGAAGTGCTTGCAAAGGAGCTTCACTTGTTTAAACCAAGACCAGCCTACAGAACACAATTAAGAGGTTACAGAGGTGGAGATACTGCTCCTGATCCAATTGCAAGAGGTGCATCCATCTATTTTAATGTATCCTATTTTGATAAAGGTGATACTTTAAAATTGAGTATTGAGGATAAATCTGGAAAAACCATTAAAACTTTTAGCACTCAGCCTGATAAAGAAGCAGATGAGGAAAAACTTAAAGTAAAGGATGGCTTAAATCTTTTTTATTGGGACATAAAATATCCTGCTCCTGATATTCTTGATGATGCGTATATGTCGCTTGCATACACAGGTGGTGCTACTGCTCCTCCGGGAGAATATTTTGTAAGCATATCTTACAAAGGCAAAAAGACTGAAGTAAAACTACAGATTATTAAAGACCCTAGATGGACAGACATCAGTAATGAAGACTTGGAAATACAGTTTGAGTTTACCCAAGCTGTAATGGAAAAGCTTAACGAAACCCATGATGCTATCAGAAGTATTCGCTCAGTAAGAGATCAAGTAAATGAAATATCCAAACTTGCCATAAAAAATGGCTTTGCAGATACTTTACAAGCTTCTGCAGAGAAGATCACTAAAAAACTTGATAAGTTAGAAAAAGATTTGATACAAATACAAAGTGAAAGTGGCCAAGACCCCATTAACTATCCACCGATGTTAGACGACCAATTTGCTTATTTGTACTCAGTATCTAACTTTCAAGACACAAGACCAACAGAAGGTTCTTATGAGCGATTAGAAGATTTAAAATCAGAATTAAAACCTCACTTAGAAAATCTAGAGAAAATAATGGAATATGATGTTGAGAACTTTGTGAAGTTGTTGCAAAAAGAGAAAGTTCCTAGAATTATAGATAAGAAATAAAGGTAGCTCTGTAAAAACAAAAAACCTCGATCTTAAACGATCGAGGTTTTTTGTTTTATGCTGATTATCATTTAGATATGGTCTGTTTCAACAATTAAAGCTACCACTGAACCACCTTTACTAAAAGCCTTAAATGAAATTTCATTAGAGTTAAAGTTTATATTCTCAGGACTGATTAGTTTACTACCTAAAACAGTTTTTAAGCGAGACATAAATCTTCCATTTGTTCTATCTAATGATGCTTTTATTTGATCAATATCTAATGGATCTTTAGAGTACAACACACATAAATAATCTTTTCCAACAGTATTATCCATCGTTATGTAATGATCTTCACTAGGTAAGGCTACATCATTCTTTTTATAGTTTAGTGCAGCACTTACTTCAGGTGCATATGGAAATAATTGGAAAATTTCTTCTGTATTATCTGTTCCTATTGCATAAACATAAGCTGGCTCATTGTTGCTTAAGTATATTCTAAAACTTGTTCCTGATGAATAAGACTTGATTAACTTATAGTATTGTCCCATTAATTCACCTTCCATCTCTTTACCTTTATCTGTAACCAATTTAAGTTGACCAGAAAAATCTTCTTGAGGTTTAGCAACAATTATCGGTTGTTTAACTGGCTCGCTAATAATCTCATAAGCGTATTTTGTAAAGTTTCCGAAGTCTTTGTAGGTAATCCAGATAAAGCCATCATTTCCCCAATCTTCTCCCCAACTATTCATAATTTCAAATGCACCACCAAACTTGGTATCATCATATCCAATTACACACATTGCATGTCCGCCAAAACTACCGTTAGGGTCTTCACTTGGTCTCCAAACATCTTGTGCATCGTAAAAAGATGGTGCACATTTCATCCCAAATACCACCGGATAATTCTCTGAAAGACTCTTCTTAACAGTTTCAATTTTTATGGAAGGGCTTTGTTCTCTGCCAAATAGCCTAGCAAAATCTTTAATCTTATGCCCCATTGCTTTTTGCTCCAATGTAGGCTCCATAGAAGTGGTACACTGAGACTTAAAGTCTTCGTATTTAACAGAACCATTAAATTTCATATAGTTAAGCGCATCAAAAATGCTAGCACCAAACGAACAATTCTGGTCACTCTTATCTTTAATCATTTGATAGATAAAGCCGGGAGAATATGCATTTTGATTGATTGTCTCACGATCTGTCCAACCGTTTTTCATGGCTTCTATAATTGTTCTGGCAGCCCAGTTGCTAGACCAACCGACACAAGTACCAAAATCACCCTGATCCATCGGTGTAGGACAGTACATTTTTAGAGAGTTACTAGTAGCAATTTCTTCAACATATAAGCCTCTGGTAAGTGTTGCTTTTACTGGAGCACTGTCGTACTTATCATCATCAAACACTAATCCTGTACTATGTCGTTGGGCAATTGCCAAACTGATATTGAATATCAACAAGATTAACAAGGAAGTCTTTTTCATATATCTTCTTCTACATTTTGCATAAGATGCTTTATAAAATTTAAATTAACATCTTATAAAAGAATATTACATTATAATTCGATAGTCTGAATCTAAAACTTTTATGAATTTTTAGATTGATTATTACCTATTTATAATTTGATAAAAATAGTTTGGAGTTTTGAATTGATTAACCTTGTGCTTAAAAAGTAACATGTTTAACTAGTAAACAATCAATTATTACGGTAAATTTATTAGATCGTTGCATAAGCTGTTACAGATAAGCGCTAATTTTGTTAAAAATAACAACTTATATGAGTAACAAACTAACATTAAACCTCCCTTCTTTTGATTATAAAATTAAACAAGAAAATGGAAGACCTTACATCTTAGATGTAATTAGGAAGAAATATATCATTCTAGAACCAGAAGAATGGGTTAGGCAACACTTTATTCACTATATGCTTACCAGTGGATATCCAAAAAGCTTACTTAAAATTGAACGTGGCCATAAGTATAACACTATGGCTAAACGTAGTGATATTCTTGCATTTAGCCGTGAAGGCACACCTTATTTATTAGTTGAATGTAAATCTCCTGATGTGCCAATTACACAAAAAGTTTTTGAACAAGTAGCTAATTATAACAGAATAATAAAAGCGCCTTTTCTTGCAGTTACTAACGGAATGGAACATTATTTCTGTAAAATCAATTTTGAAACAAATAGCTTTCAAATGCTAGATAATTTACCTGCCTATTGCTGATCTAAATGAAAAAACTACTTTACCATATTATATTTTTATTATGCCTAATGATTCAGGAGTCTTGTCAGTCTCAAGGCCCAAACGATAATCGAGAGCAAGAAGAGATAAGTAGTAGAAGTTTGAGACGTGCCGCATTTCGCAGTAAAAGCTATTATATAATTTACTGTAGCAGTAATAATGAGGAAGAAGAAAAAATCAAAAGTATTCTTAATAAGATAAATAATCGCTCTGAAAGGATACAATACATTATAAAAAATGAAGAAGAGGTAAATGCTGAGATATTGGAAAATAATCCAATTCTTTTAATTGGTGAGCATCAAAAGTTTAAATGCCTGCAAAAAATTGCCCCTCAGTTACCTATAATTCTAAAAGAACAAAGTTTTGAGTTTGCTGGTAAGATTTATAATGATAGCTCCTCGGTATTATTCTTATCTTACTACCCCAACCCATTGAATAAGAATCTTCCAGTGAGCATTATAACAGCTAATAATGCAGATGTGCTCATTAATATGTTTGCTGAGGATGACAAAGAATTATTGTTCGGAAGATGGGGATATGAGATTTTTAAAGAGGGAAAAAGAATTGCAATGGGCGATTTCGACGAAAGGAATCCAAATAGCAAAATTATCTGGAAAGTAGATGACAAAAATAGTTTTGAATACCCAAACAAAGCTAAGACTATCCAGCAAGACGAAAACTTTACTTTTTATTCTAACCTAAATGAAAATTCAAATAAACAACTCACAGAAATAATTAAAGAAGTAAAGAAGGCTGCTTCCACATTCGATTCATTATTCGAATTGCCCACTACACTCAAAATACATTATGAGTTTTTCGAAAATGGAGAGCAAAAAGGCATGATGACAGGCAACACTTTACCTGCTCATATTAATTTCAAAAATGCTAAAGTATTTGCTACAATCAGTCAAGACTTAGAGGGATACAAAGAACATCCAGAAGTTAATTTATTAGCTAAAAAATCTTTAGGCAATACTAATTTATCTATTATTGAAACCGGTTTACCTATTTATTTTGCTGATAATTGGAAGCAAAAAGGTTATCTGTATTGGTTTGAGAAGCTGATTAAAACTAAGAATGATTTTACTATACAAAATCTTTTAAATAACTCTGTCTTTCAGCAGAATTCAGAATTAATTAAAAAATGTGTTGGAGCTGCTTTTGTTTCTTTTGTAATTGATAATTATGGCAAAGAACGTTTTACTCAAATTTACAAAAATGGAATTAGTGAAAGTGATATTGATAAATTGAGTAAAGATTGGGAAGATTATAAAAAGAAGCTTACATCAAACCTAAGTTCGCAAGCAAAAACAAAATCTTTATCAGAAGACTTTTACTGGAAAGGCTTTAATTTCACGCACGAAGGCTACCGCATATATAATGGATACCTTTCTGAACATGCTGCTCTTTCTTTAGAAAAATTAAAATCGCTTAACAGCAACAGCATTGCAGTTATCCCCTATTCATTTATGAGGAACCCGAATCAACCAGAGCCATTCAGGATTCCACATAATGGTGGTGGAGAGACTGATGAATCTGTATTTCATACAATCTATCAGGCAAAGCAAAAGGGCTTAAAAGTTCTACTAAAACCGCAGATATGGGTGGGCAGAAATAGCTGGCCGGGAGAAATTGAGCTAAAAAGCAACGCTGATTGGGATTTATTCTTCGACTATTATTATCAGTGGATAAGACATTATGCACTTATTGCAGAAATGTATCATGCTGATGCACTCTGTTTGGGCGTAGAACTTTCTAAAACCACTCTAAAACATCCTAAAAAGTGGGAGGCAATGATAAGCGAAATCAGAAAAATATACTCAGGAAAACTCACTTATTCTGCCAATTGGGGCGAGGAATTTGAAAAAGTAAAATTCTGGGATGCATTCGATTACATCGGTATTTCTTGCTATTATCCTTTGAGTAAATCTACCGAACCCGATGAAAAAGAACTTATTAAAGGTTTCAAACAAAATCTTAAAAAACTAAAAACAGTTTCTGATAAATTCGACAAACCTATCTTGCTTACAGAAATAGGTTTCAGAAGCATAGAATCTCCTTGGGTACAACCACACGATTATCCCGGAGAACAGCAAGCCAGTGAAATGGCTCAACAAAAATGCTACGATGTGGTATTTGACTGTTTAAAAAATGAAAAATGGTGTAAGGGTTTATTTTGGTGGAAATGGCCAACTACTTTTGAAAACAGCCATTCTGATGATAGAGATTTTTCTCCTCACAATAAAGCCGCAGAAAAAACGGTAAAAAAATGGTATAGTGAACTTTAATCACATACAGGTTTTTATAAAGTTAATTTTTTAATCATTCTCCTATTTTTTTATACTTACTAACCTTCATGAAACAAGCGACGAATTTGGTCAGACTGAGTAATCCATTTAAAAGCTTCATTCTATTATTCGCTATTGCAATTTCAATTATCTCCTGCGACAGTTCAGAAGAAAAAATTCCAGATATTTCTTCAGTTCCAGAAGTTGATATTGAGGTAATCCGCATAGAAAAAGAAATAATTGCTCCTAAAAGTAAAGAAGCAATAGCTACATTTTTAAATAAGCACAAAGATGTAGCAGAAAAATATTTTAGAGCTGGTAGATTTGCATCTGATACAGTTGTGATTAATAATATTTACAAATTTGCCACAGATGCACATACCGATACACTTTTAGCAGATACAGAAGCTGTTTTTGCCAATGTAGATAAAATTGAAAAAGAGTTTGAACAAGCTTTTAGGTTTTTAAAATACTATTACCCTGGATTTAAGCCTCCAAAAGTTTACACAAATATTTCTGGTTTTGGTTCTTTTGGTTTTGGACAAGATATTTTTCTTAGTGAAGGATTTATCGTAATTGGATTAGATTATTTTACTGGCGAAACAGCCACTTATCGCCCACCAGAAACACCACTTTACATTCTTGGAAGATATGCTCCAGAATATATTGTACCTAGTACAATGATGTTCATTTCATCTGTTTACAACAATTACAACAACCAAGACGAAACACTCATTGCCGACATGGTTTTTTATGGTAAGTCTTATGAGTTTGTAAATAAAGTAATGCCTTATACAGCAGATACAATTATTACTGGCTACTCAAGTAGAGAATTAGGTTTGTGTAATAATTTTCAGGATAAAATCTGGGCGAGATTTATAGAAGATAATCTGTTTTATGAGAAAGCAGAAAATATTAAATCGAGATATGTGGGCGAAAGACCAATAGTACCAGAAATATCTGATAAATGTCCGGGAAGAGTTGGCAGATGGCTAGGCTGGGAAATTGTAAAAAAATATATGCATGAGCACCCAGATTTATCGCTTAAAGATTTAATGGATATGAATGATGCTCAAATGATTTTTCAAAAGTCTAAATATAAACCTGTAAAAGGTGGTACTCCTTAAGATAAAAAAAGAAGAGACTGTTTAAACAGTCTCTTCAATTCTTGTAACTTTTACTACTCCTTCAATTTTTTCAAGCTTTTTAAGGAGCTTTTCAAACTCATCTTTATTATGCACAAATAAGTCGAGTTTACCATTGAAAATATTATTTCTTGTACCTATAGTAATCGATTTTATATTCACCTGCATCTGGTTAGAAATTACACTAGTAACCTCATTCACCAAGCCTACTCTATCCATTCCTTCCAGATTAATTGATACATCAAACTCTTTTTCTTTATCTGGCTTGTCAGACATCCACCTTGCACGAATAATACGGTATCCAAAATTCGCCATCATGGTAACCGCATTTGGACAAGACTTTCTATGTACTTTTATTCCTTTGCTTACTGTTACGAATCCGAAAATATCATCACCTGGAATAGGACTACAACAAGTGGCTAAACTGTAATCAAGACTAGATAAATCTCCAACTACAATTTCTTCATCTTTAATCTTTTTTACATCGCGCTCATCGCTATTTAGTAGCTCATCACTTTCAGATATTAACTGAGTAATTGGTTTCTCTACAGGTTTTTTATTTACAAAACCTTTAATTTCATTATGCTCAATTAATCCTTTGCCTATTTTATAGAAAAGCTCGCTTTCTGTTTTTTGATTAAAGTGTTCGCAGAGGTTTCTCAAAGTCTCTTCACTATAATCTAACTTTAGATGTTTAAGCTTTCTTCTTACTATTTCTTTACCCTCTTTCGCAAATTGCTTTTTATCTTCTCTTAAATATTCTTTTATTTTTGATCGTGCTTTAGATGTCTTCACAAAGCTCAACCACCCTTCGTTTGCTTTATATTTGTTAGAAGTTAAAATTTCTATCTGATCGCCATTTTGCAACTCATAATTAAAAGGAACCAGCTTACCATTGGCTTTAGCTGCCATACATTTGGCTCCAACTTCTGAGTGAATATCAAATGCAAAATCGAGAATAGTTGCACCTTTCGGATAGATTTTCATATCTCCCTTAGGCGTAAAAGCAAAAACCTCTTTTATAAATAGATTTGACCTAAAGTCTTGAACAAAATCAACTCCTTCTGACTTGGTTGTTTCGAGCATTTCACGAACCTCTTGCAACCAAAGGTCAATACCTCTTTCATTTTTTTGCTTAGATGTAAGTTTCTGCTGTTTGTATTTCCAGTGAGCAGCATAACCCTTCTCCGCAATATCATCCATTCTTTCGGTACGAATCTGTACTTCTACCCACTGCCCTGTATTACTCATTACAGTGGTATGTAAAGATTCGTAACCATTAGACTTTGGAGTGCTAATCCAATCTCTAAGTCTATTTACATTTGGCGTATAAAAATCTGTAACTGCTGAATATATTTTCCAACAAGCAGATTTCTCTTCGGCAGGTTTAGTCGTAACAATAATTCTAATTGCAAAAAGATCGAATACTTGCTCAAACTCGATATTTTGCTTACGCATCTTTTTATATATCGAGTAAATAGACTTTATACGGGTTTTAATCTTAAAATTAAAGCCTTGTTTCTTGAGACTGATTTCGATTGGTTTTATAAACCTCTTGGTGAAGCGATAACGAGCAGCCTTGGTTTCTTCAATCTTTTTTACAATATCATTGTAAGCTACCGTATCAGAAAACTTAAGACAAAGGTCTTCCAACTCAGATTTAATAGTATATAAACCAAGTCTATGTGCCAAAGGAGCATAAATATATTCAGTCTCCGACTTAATTTTCATCTGCTTGTGATCAGGCATGCTTTCTAACGTGCGCATGTTGTGTAACCTGTCAGCAATTTTAATTAACACTACCCTTACATCTTCAGATATTGTAACTAACAATCGCTGAAAGTTTTCTGCCTGAATAGATTTACCCTTAGTAGCCTTAGTAGAAATCTTAGTAAGGCCATCTACAATTTTTGCAATCTTGGTTCCGAAGCGTTCTTCTATATCACTAATTTCGTAACCAGTATCTTCAACTACATCATGAAGCAGCGCCGCGATAATGGCAGTAGTTCCCAAGCCCATCTCTTCTACAGTAATTAAAGCTACTTCGATAGGATGATATATATATGGCTCACCAGATTTTCTGCGCATTTCTTTATGTGCATCTTCAGCAAACCTGAATGCCTTCTTTATCTGCTTAGCATCATCATCTTTAAGAAAAGGTTTAGCTTTTCTCAACAACCTTCTATAAAGCGACAGAATCTGTTCTTTCTCTTTTACCTCGTCTATTTCCATTACATTCATAAGGAGCTGATTATTATATTTCCTGTAAACTGGTTAATATAAAATTATATATTTATTTACAGATAAGCTATGATATAACTAAAGGAATTAACACATCATTATTGATATTTAAACGATTTAATAATAAGTCAGTAAAGGCATAAAAAAAAGCCTAAAAAAAAAAGTTTAAAAAAAATGAAATTCTTTATGTGGGATACTTGACTTTTTAAAATTAGTTATTAGCTTTGCATCTCAAATTTACAACGCGGATGTGGCGAAATTGGTAGACGCACTAGACTTAGGATCTAGCGCCTCACGGCATGGGGGTTCGAGTCCCTCCATCCGCACTAAAAAACTCAACTTAGCTAATATAAGTTGAGGTTTTTTTTATCACATTATTTAGAAACAACATCTTTAAATTCGCATACCTTGGAAATTACACTGGATAAACACGAGAATGCTTATGGGATCATTAAACTTGATCTTGTTGCTGATGACTACATGCCAGAAGTAAAAAAGAAGATTAAGGACTATAGCAGGAAAGCGGTTATAAAAGGTTTCAGACCTGGAAAAGTTCCAGCAGGTCTTATCAACAAAATGTATGGTAAGCAAGTAAAGTTTGAAACGATCAATGACACTATTAACTCTTCTATAAGTAAATATATTGAAGACGAAAACTTACCAGTAGTTTTCTCTCCATTATTAAAAAGCGAGCCTATCGCAGAAGAATCTTTAAATGAAGACAATCATCATTTAGAATTCGAACTTTTTATCAGCCCTGAGCTTGATGTAGTTCTTGACGATACAGTTCAAGCTACTGTTTATAAAGCAGAGGTTTCTGATGAAGAAGTAGAAAACACCCTTAACAACTTAAAGAAAAACTATCCTAATACTGAAAATGTAGAGGAGATTGGTGAAGGTGACTTTATTAAAGGTGTTTTTACAAGTGGTGAATTCGAAAAAGAATCAGTTCTTCCTTTAAACCAAGTTGAAGAGAGCGCTAGAGCAACTTTTATTGGTAAAAAGAAAGACGAAACTATCACTTTCGATTTAAGAACTGCTATTCCAGAAGATAAGCAAATAAAAATTCTTTTTGGTTTACAAAACGAAGAAGAAGCTGCTGAACTTAACGGAGAGTTTGAATTTAAAGTAATTGAAATCTCAAGAGAATCTGAAGCTGAATTTAACGAAGAGTTTTTCAAAAAGATTCTTGGTGAGAATGAAGCAGAAGAGATTAAAGATTTAGATGCTTTTAAAGCAAAAATTAAATCTATCCTCAACGAAAACAACAATCCAAACGCAGAATACTATTCTGAAAAGAATATTAAAAAAGTGATTTTGGAGAAATACGACTTTGATGTAAACAAAGAATTCGTTGAGAAAATTTACAAAATCAACAGTCAGGGAAGTGAATTATCTCAAGAAGAACTTGATAAAAACCTTCCTATATTCGTAGATGCCGTTAAATGGAGAGTAATCGGTGATTTAATTGCGAAGAAAAACGATATTAAAGTGGAGATGGACGAAGTGAAGAAAGAAGCTGGAAATATCGTAAAACAGCAATTCATGGGCTACAACATTCCTTTAGACGATAGCATGCTCGACTCATTTGCTGAAAACTACCTGAAAATGGAGGATGGCAAAAACATGGAGCAAACCTACGATAAAGTTTTCCAGAAAAAGTTATTTGAAAATATAAAATCAAATATCAATCTTGAAGAGGTTGTTTTAGATGAAAAACAACTTAAGGAGATGATCGAGGAAGAAAGAAATAGTATGATGCCAAATGAACAACCTCAAGTTGAGGTTTCTGAAGCTCAGGCAACTGAAGTTGAAGAAACTAAAAGCGAGGAATAATTGAAATTTAAACCTTTAAAAAGCTGTTCCAAAAGAACAGCTTTTTTTATTTTTTCACTTCACAGTTTATCATAGTTTTTTTCACAAAAAAAATTTTATTATTTTCAGGTTCGGAAAGTACAATTTTTGCCGAATTAATGCATTTAAGCAATATTTTGTATCGTTGATAAACACAGTAAATCAATTTAGAAATACTGATTTTTTAATAATAAAATATGTCGATAAGAAACCCTGATACATATATTAAAGACCTAGTAGCTCAAAATCATCATTTTGCATCTGTTCTTCATTTCTTTGGAATCTCATTTTATAGATATCCAGATAACAGCCTTGAGGAAGTATGTAAAATAAAAGGCTTGGATATTCAAGTTGTGCTCAATAGTTTAAAAAATGTATTAGATAAGGAGACAACAGAGAATCAATCGGCATTAAAAGATTTACCCATAGAGGTTATTCTCTCCTATCTTAAAAAGACACACAAATCTTTTATTAGACAAAAACTTCCTTTTATCAGCGATATGATCAAAAACATCTCTCCAGAGTATTTTGATTTGCCTGATATAGCTAAAGACCTTAAGTTTATCTTCCCCCTATTTGTAGAAGACTTCATAAAACATATTTATGAAGAAGAAAAAATACATTTTGGTTATATAGAGAGACTTAACCATGCATTAAACTTTGATATAAATGCTTATACCTTGTTTAATGATTTAAGAGAAAACTCTATTACAAAAATATTAATAGAGCACAAGGAAGAAGATGATGAGATGAAAGGCATACGTGATTTAACCAATAATTATTTTTTGCAAGAAGATAGTGGCTTATATACACGTACAGTTTATCTCGAACTTAAAAACTTCGAAGAAGATTTAAAAAAACACGCCTACATTGAGAATGAAATTCTATACCCTAAAGCAAAAGGTATTGAAATTAAAGTAAGTAAAAGGCTACATTCGTTTGCCAAACTTAATTAAATGCTCCCCTTAAGCGTATTAAAATTTTATGCAGACAAATCCCAAAAAGATTAGTATTATCCGAATGTTGGATGAGTTCAGGTCTATTGCTCAAACCGGAATTAACCATACAGATGGTGTATATGACAAAGAGCGATACCATGGAATGCTCGAACTCCTTGCGAATGAATATGCAGACATTACTAATTTAGAACCAGAAGAAATCCACAAACAGTTCTCTAAAGAATTAGGTTACATCACGCCTAAAGTTGGTGTAAACTCAATCATTTGCAACTCAAAAGGAGAAATGTTGCTAGAACACAGAGTGGATGATGATGCATGGGGACTGCCTGGTGGTTGGGCAGAACCAGGAGAAACCCCTTATAACTCAATGAAGCGCGAAATTCTTGAAGAGACTGGTTTAAACGCTCATGTAAAAGAAATCATCCATATTTTCACCAGATATCCCGGTGAATTTGGACTCCCCCACACTATTTACCTAATATTATTTTATTGTGAAGTAGAAGAAGGAGAAATAACGTTATCAGTCGAGAGCCAAGACATTAGCTTTCAAAAGATTGATACTATTAAAGAATGGCACTTTAACCATCAAGAAATGGCTGAAGCAGGTTTAAAATATTGGGAAAAACACATCAAAAAAGATGAGTAAACAGCTACCTATTCTGGTATTTGACAAAGATGGAGTAATTACAGATTCAGAAAATTTCAAACTCCAAACACTCGAAAAAATTCTTTTAGAAGATTATCCAGCCAAAGAAAAGGAGATTGTCGCTTTAAATAGAAGCTGCCAAGGAATGTATCGAACAATTAAGATTCAAAAAATCTTTGAAGAGATATTAGATACACGAATTGATCAAAATATGCTGCAAGATTATTTGAATGAATTCGTAAACATACTGGATCACAATATCGATAAAATTGAACTGATCCCGGGAGTTGAAGAATGTATTACCCAAAAACCTTACTTAAAATACGTATCTTCTGCAGCACCACACGAAGAAGTACTTCAACATCTAAATTATTTTAATTTCACTAAGTGTTTTGAAGAGATCTATGCTTCGCCAGATTATACAAACAAGACCATTGCTCTAAACCTAATAAAAGAAAAACACGCTGCTCCTATCATTTTCTTTGGAGATTCTTTAAGCGATTACGAACATGCTATTAATGCAAAGGTACATTTTGTAGGTGTTACCTACTGTTCAAATGTTTTTGACCACTTACAGAATCTAAATTTGATTAAAGACTTTTCTAATATTGAAAATGATTTAGCTAGCTTCGGTTTGCTTTAATCTTTAACTTTCAGTTCAAATTTTAAAGTCTGATCTTTACAGATTCCGGTTGCTTTGCTATAGGTTCTTTCTGCAAATGTTACTCTATTGGCTCTATCAATTAATAATACAGATGAAGATACTGTACCGTATTCTGGTGTTTTAATAAACATAGGAGAAAGGTCTTTTTCCCATTTTAATGTAACTCCGGTTTTTGGTAAATCAGTATCAGCAGCTTTCTCTATATCATACATCATCTCAAGCAAACTCAGCTCATCAAAGCCATAAGATAATTCTCTTTTTAGCTTTGCTTTAGCTCTTTCTACTTTTGGCCAAGAAGTATCTAAAGTAGCATTACTTAATGCATGTATTCCTCTTTCTACTTTCGCAACTTTATTATATACATTATTGTAATGGAATAAGCCATCTTGATCACCCGCCAGTAAGTTAAAACCATTATATTTTTCACCATCATTTTGCTGTAGTAGCTTTAAATAAGCTAATGGATCAGAAACCGATCTTAAATAATTAAGAGGCAGAAATCCTCTTGTAGGCGCATTGGGCTTAATTATTTTCGGATTTCTAAAGTTTGTAATGGCAGAAAATTTCCAGTTTTCATTAATACCCATCCAAGTTCCGCCAGCTTGCAAATCTCTACCAGCTACTACTCCTGGAGCATCTTCCCAAAAAGTGGCCTTCATCGATTTTCGCTTATACTCTTCATCTCTGTTTGCTGCTAAAACTAGTTTATATTCTTCATGAAAATCCCAGGCAAAAACTATCAGGCACATATTGGTTAATTAGGTATATAGTATTTCAGTTACAATTAATTTAATTCTTCTTCCAAAAAAAACTTAAACACTATTTATGAGTGAAAAAATTTCTTAGCTCATCAAAATAAAAAACGCTCAAAAGTAATTTTGCAAATTGTAAAATAAAAATATACTATTAGTTTTACCAACTCATCAATTATTTGATCAATTAGAAATTTCTACCATCAATACCCATCATAATAATCTTGTATTTTTATTGATATTAAATACAGTATTAATTACAAAAACCAAAAATCACTACCATGCAAAACATTAGTTATAATGATTCAGGCGACGGTTATCCAATCATCTTACTTCATGGATTTTGTGAAAGTAAAAATATTTGGGAAGTCTTTGTTGCTATGTTTTCTATCAAATACAGAGTAATTAGTATCGATCTTCCTGGGTTTGGGCAGAGTGAAATGATTGACAACAGAGAACCGTCAATAGAATTATTCTCAGAATCTGTTTTCTCACTGTTACAAGAATTAGAGATACAAGAATGTATCATGATCGGGCATTCTTTTGGTGGTTATGTAACACTCTCTTTGGCAGAGAATCATCCAGAAATTTTAGGCGGTTTTGGACTGTTCCATTCAACAAGTTATGAAGATAGCCCACAAAAAAAGGAAAACAGAGACAAAGCAATTAACTTTATTCAAAACCATGGTACTGAAAAGTTTGTAACTAATTTATTTCCTGCTTTATTTTCGACCAAAAACACAAACAAATACAAAAACCAAATAGAATATTTTATTAGAGATGCCTCACAAACTTCAGAGGATGCAGTAATATTCACTACAAAAGCAATGAAAAACCGGCCAGACAGACGACATGTTTTAAAAGAAGCTACATGTCCGGTATTTTTTATTGTGGGAAAAGACGATGCTTCATTACCTTTACAGCAAAGTCTCGAAGAGTGTAGCTTAGCCAAAGAAAGTCTGGTTTTTATACTCGAAAATGTAGGACATATGGGAATGATCGAAGCCACTCAAAAATGTATTTTACAGGTCGGTTATTTTATTGAATATTGTTTAAATAAAAAAAGATAAGCAAATTTTATGGAGCTATTGAAGCAAATGTGTAACATCTTCGCACCAGCAGGAGATGAAGGAAAAATGAAATCTTTTATTCTTGATTATGTAAATACACATAAAAAAGAATGGAAAGCTGAGCCCAAAATCATAGAAGGTGATGGCTTTCAAGATTGTATTATTCTGGTATTTGGCAAACCTACCACTGCCATATTTGCCCACATGGACTCTATAGCATTTACTGTAAAATACGACAGAGAGTTAGTAAAAGTCGGAGGTCCTAGAATTAAACACAATTATCCGCTTTGGGGCGAAGACAGTCAGGGACCAATTGAATGTGAAATGAGTGTACCTGAAGGAAGCAAAAAAGCATATTATAAGTTTGATAGGGAAATTGACAGAGGAACGCAACTAGTATTTAAATCTGATTTTAGAACTAGTGATGATTTTGTTCAATCTTGCTATCTAGACAACAGACTTGGCTGTTACAATGCTTTAAAAGTTGCAGAAACGCTCGAAAACGGAATTATCTGTTTTTCTTGTTATGAAGAAACAGGTGGTGGAAGTGTAGGTTACTTGGGTAAATACATTTATGAAACTTATGGAGTAAGGCAAGCACTAATCTCAGATATCACATGGATTACAGATGGTGTAAAACACGGTAAAGGTGTTGCAATTTCTATGCGAGACAGAGGTATTCCAAGAAGGTCTTATTTAAACAAAATTATAGCTTTAGCTAAAGAGTCTAATATACCTTTTCAGTTAGAAGTTGAAGACGCTGGAGGAAGCGATGGTAACCAATTACAGGCTTCTCCCTACCCTTTTGACTGGTGTTTTATAGGTGCCGCTGAAGATAATGTTCACACTCCAGATGAAAAAGTACATAAAAATGACATCCAAGCAATGACAGATTTGTACAAATACCTCATGGAAAAATTATAATTCTCTTAAATTTTAGCATTTATTAATGAACTTTTTCATTTATAAAAAACATTAGCTACCAATACTTGTGTTTATACATAAGTTTTGCATCAGGTATGCATTAAGTTGCAATGTTGAACGAAAGCTGAATTTATGCTAAGTTTAAAATTATTTATGAATGAAAAAGCAAAAGTAATTGCAGTCTTTTTACTAAGTCTTAGCTTTTGTCTTTGGATAATATCAGATAAATCAGAAATACTAAGCAATGTTTTTAGCATTGCTCTTTTAACAGGTTGTTTTCATCAACTTACTTTAAATATTTTAGGGAAACTATTTTCTAGAATTCCAGATAATAAAAAATTTAAAGTGCTTTTAAGCCCTAGCCAACATTATAGTGCAGGTAAATTGATGCTTACAATACTTCAATTCTTAGTTCTAATAATGGTTCTACCATTACCGATCTGGAATGTTGAGAATACACTTTTATTAATTACAGCATTTTTAGCAGGAAGTACATTTGCTCAAATAATATCTGATGTATTTATAAAAAAGCCTGTAAGCAGATTTACAAGTGTACAGCTAGACGGAGAGAGATATGAAGCATTTATTGCAACACTCATTTCTTGTATTATTCTGGGAAGTGGCTTTTTACAATTAGGTAACCTAGACGACAACGGTAATGCTTTAAATGGCTTAGTCTTATTGCCTATTATATTCTCTTTTATAAATACTTGTATCACTTACTTGTTTTTATGCATTCAGGAGAATAAAACTTCTAAAAACAGTAATATAGGCACATATATATCTTTATTGGCTGCTGGCTTTAATTTCTATCTCATAGTTAAACTGGTAAGCATACTTCTTCCTGAAAACTTTATCTTTCATGGTATTGAGTATAACAGGGTTGGCATTCAACATGCCATGCAGTTTGGCTTATTAGCTGGTTTATTTGCGGGATTGATAGTAAAACTATATTATTTTACTACTGATAAGTATATCTCTTTTCTATTAAAGCAGACAAGTAGTAATACATTAGTTAATACATTCGGTAGAATTATTATTAATGGTATTATCTATCTTATTCCTGTTATATCTGTTTTTATGGCACTATGGTATAGTTTTAAGCTTATCGGACTTTATGGTTTAGCAATTTCATTTTTAGGAATGCTTAGTAATGTAGGCTTAAAATTATTTATACAACACGACAAATTAGAGTTTAGAAAAACTGTAAGAGGTTTCTCCCAGTTTCAGTTGATTAAACTTCAACTGGTTTCGCCAGATGTAGTAACTTATTTACAGCAACTAAGGCAATCTCTTTATTTTGGAAATAGAAAAAGTGCATCAAAATGATATTATACAATGTAACTGTATGTGTAGAAGAAGCAGTAAGTGGGCAATGGATAAAGTGGATGAAAGAAATCCATATACCTGAAATGATGAATACAGGTTGTTTTGTTGAACACAAGTTTCTTTTATTGACTAATGAAATTGATGGCAATAGCGGAATTACTTATGGTATTCAGTTTTGGAGTAAAACTCAAAAACACTTAGATAAGTATATGACTGATTTTGCAGATGAATTAAGAGAAAAACACAACAAAAAGTTTATAAATAAATTTGTTGCTTTTCGAACAATTTTAAAAGAAGTATAAAAAAAAGAAGCTTTAAGCTTCTTTTTTTATATCTGTAAAACACCTTTTAATTCTTCAATTTTTATTTCTTCTTCATCAGACTTTCCGTCAGAGGCTTCAGCAAACAAATGTAAAATATCTTCAACATCTTCTTTTACCTCTTCATGTACAGAAATATAATCTTTTAATACTTCTATAAATGCAGACTCCCACTTCTCTAGATTTTCTGCTAAGTATTTTAACTCAGCCAAATACTTTTCTTGCAAAACATCTCTAGCTTCTGCACTAATCTCATTTTTAAATGTATCTGCAATAAATTTTGCCAGATAATCTACATATAACCATTCTTCTTCATCAATTTTACCATCACTGGCAATAATCAAAAGAGAGGGATAAAATAAAACAAGACTACCAAATTGCTCCTCAGTAAGTGTATGAGCTCTTTCTGATTGATATTTCTTTTGTAATTCTGAAAGCTTAAACGATTCCATGTATCCAATTAATTTTTTGAAAAGAAACGGGTGCCTGTCTAAATGTATTATATATAAACTTTAGGATTTTAATTTATTAAATTCATTATAAAGTGCTTTGGGAATGCATTTAGAGCCATTTCTTAAATTATTTTTTATTTTTTTTCTCAATGAGGTGATTTTTAAAAGTAACTTCTCCTAATTTTGCGGCTGTTTTTATTCTTCCTCATCATTCTTCTAAAAATAGGAGTTATAATCATGTCGAAAACTAAATATATTTTTGTTACAGGTGGTGTTACTTCCTCCTTAGGGAAAGGAATTGTTTCAGCATCACTAGGAAAACTATTACAAGCAAGAGGTTATAAGGTAACTATTCAAAAATTTGACCCTTACATTAACATCGATCCAGGTACAATGAATCCGTATGAACATGGAGAATGTTATGTAACTGATGATGGAGCAGAAACCGACCTTGACCTTGGTCATTACGAAAGATTTCTAAATACTCCTACTTCTCAAGCAAACAACCTTACAACAGGGCAGATATATTATAATGTAATCAAGAAGGAAAGAGAAGGTGCTTATTTAGGCAAGACCGTTCAGGTAATTCCACATATTACAGACGAAATTAAAAATAACTTTTTTGCACTAGGTGAAACTGGCAAATTTGATATTGTAATTACTGAGATTGGGGGTTGTGTAGGTGATATTGAGTCTCTACCTTTTATTGAAGCTGTTAGACAAGCACGTTGGGATCTAGGTGATTATAATTCAATTGTAATTCATCTTACATTAGTCCCTTACCTTAAATCTGCGGGTGAACTAAAAACAAAACCTACTCAGCACTCAGTAAAGCAATTATCTGAAGCTGGAGTACAGCCAAACATACTTGTTTGTAGAGCAGAATATCCAATTCCGATGGATATCAGAAAAAAGATTGCACTTTTCTGTAATGTGAATGTTAATTCTGTTATTCAGTCTATAGATGCAGATACAATCTACGATGTGCCTCTTTTAATGAAAAAAGAAAAGCTTGACGAGATTGTATTAGAAAAACTTCAATTAAGTACTGAACCTGAGCCAAACTTGGAATCATGGAAAGGATTTTTAGGAAAATTAAAAAACCCAACCACTGAAGTTCAAATAGGCTTAGTTGGTAAATATGTTGAGCTTCCAGATGCTTATAAATCTATTGTAGAAGCACTCATACACGCTGGAGCAGTTAACGAATGTAGAGTTGAAGTAAAGTGGGTTCACGCTGAAAAGTATGAAGGAGATACACTTAAAAAACAACTAGACGAAGTTGATGCAGTTTTAGTAGCTCCCGGTTTTGGAGAAAGAGGTGTAGAAGGTAAAATTGAAGCAAGTTGTATTGCCAGAAGAACATTAAAACCTTTCTTTGGCATTTGCTTAGGTTTACAATGTGCGGTAATAGGTTTTGCAAGAGAAGTTTTAAAACTGAAAGATGCACATTCTGCTGAAATGAATCCAAATACTACTAATCCAGTAATTGATATCATGGAAGACCAGAAAAACCTTACTCAAATGGGTGGTACAATGCGTCTTGGTTCTTACAACTGTAAGATTAAAAAGAACTCACTGGCAAATGAAGTATATGGCAAGCTAGAAATAAGTGAGAGACACAGACACAGATATGAATTTAACAATCAATATCTGGAGCAATTCGAAAAAGCAGGTATGATAGCCTCTGGGATTAATCCTGAATCTGGATTGGCAGAAATAATGGAAATTAAAAATCATCCACATTTTATAGGATCACAATTCCACCCTGAACTTAAGAGTACGGTAGAAAATCCACATCCTCTATTTGTATCTTTTGTAAAGGCGGCCATCGAATATAAGGCTAAAAAGTAAATTGTTTAATTCAAAAAAACGAGTAACTAAGGGAATGCAATTTTTTTCTCTTAATTTTGCAGGCGATTTTAAAAAGCTTAGTAATAATTACAACTATTTTTCGACTGACAAGATTAGTAGAAATTAGCATTAGTGTGGACATACATATATTATGGACAAAAATAATTTAACAGGATTGTTATTAATTTCAATCCTCCTATTTACATACTTTTTCTTTTTCTCACCAGAGCCACCTCCACAGGAAGCTGAGCCACAGGTAGAAACTGGAATAAGTGAAAACGAAACTCCTGATAATACTCAAACACTTTCAGCATCTGTTACAACAGAGCCAGATTCTGTTCTCTCTGCTAAATACGGTTTCTTCGGAAGCTTTATGAAAGGAGAAAGCCAAGAGTATACACTTGAAAATAAGAATTTAAAAATTTTATTTGACAGTAAAGGTGGTACGGTAAAAGAAGTTTTACTGAAAAACTATGTTACATACACAAAAGAACCACTTGTTCTTTTAGATGAACGAAGTAGCAGCATTAGTGAAATAATCGCTACTAACTCTGGCCCTATCGATCTAAATACGCTCTTCTACAACGCAAAGGTAAATGGAAATTCAATAGAATTTACTGCTAGCAATGGCGAAGGTAAAAGCATTAAAAAGATATATACCCTACCAGAAGAAGGCTTTGTATTGAACTACAATACAGAGTTGAGCAATCTAGATGCAGAGCGTCAAGGGTCTGATGTACAGTTTTACTGGTATGATGCGATTAAAAGAGTTGAGAAATCTCTAGAAAGAAGCAGACAGAGATCTACCATTAACTATTATACAGTTAATGACAACTTCGATCACTTAAGTGAAACTTCAACATCACTTGAAAATGAGAAGATTGAAGAAGTTGTAAACTGGGTTTCAATTAAGCAGAAGTTTTTTAATGCGTCGATTATATCTGGAACTGGCTTGCTTCAAAACCTAGATATTACTACGCATGTAAATGAACCTGATCAAAACACGGTTAAGGTTGCTGAAGTAAGAATGAACATTCCTGATAATGTTTATGAAAATGATCTAAAATTCTATTTCGGACCAAATGATTACGATATATGTGAAGGTGTAGCACCAGAGTTCGAGAAAAACGTTTATTTAGGTTGGGCTTTCTTTTCAACTATCAACCGTTTCTTAATTATTCCACTATTTAAGTTTTTGGAAAGCCACATTGCCAGTTATGGTATCATTATCTTAATTCTGGTTCTAATTGTAAAGTCGCTGCTATTCCCATTAACTTATCGTTCTTACATTTCTATGGCTAAGATGAAAGTGCTTAAGCCTGAAATGGATGAATTAAAGGAAAAACATGGGGATGATATGGCTGCTATGCAAAAAGAGCAAATGAAGCTGTATAGTCGTGTTGGAGTTAACCCGCTTAGTGGTTGTATTCCCATGGTGGCTCAAATGCCAGTTTTCTTGGCACTTTTCAACTTCTTCCCTAATGCCATTCAATTAAGGCAACAATCTTTCTTATGGGCAGAAGACCTTTCAACTTATGATTCGATATTTAACTTACCATTTGAAATACCATTTTATGGTTCTCATGTAAGTTTATTTACTTTGCTATTTACATTGTCACAATTGGCATATACCTATTATAATAACCAGATTAATACTACAGTTCAAGGACCTATGAAATCTGTTGGTTATATAATGCCAGTTACATTTATGTTCTTCTTTAATAACTTCTCAGCTGGTTTAACCTACTATTACTTTGTATCTAACATGATTACTGTTTCTCAACAATTAATCATTAGAAAGTTTGTAGATGACTCTAAAATCAGAAAAATACTAGATGAGAATAAAAAGAAGAATCAGAATAAAAAGAAGTCTAAATTCCAACAAAGACTAGAGGATGCAATGAAAGTGCAAGAAGAATCGAAAGGTAAAAAGTCTACAGGAACTGGAAACAGAAAGAAAGGCAAATAATATAATAATACTTATTACAAGGGCTGTAATTTAATTTGCAGTCCTTTTTTTATTGGGTATAAAGCAAAAAAAAAGTATGCAAAATATTCGCATACCTTTTAACCTTAACCAATAAACAACACATAAAATAAACACATGCTTGCTACGAGATAAGGAGTCGAACCTTACAAAACCAAGTACATTTTGTACTCCTCATAGTTTTTATTGTAATTATCTAATACAAATATAGCATAGAAAGTGTTATTTTAAAAATAATTCAAATACTTTCAATTAAATTTTTATTATTTTAATTATTTGAGATATATTTTTGACAAAATATCAATAGATAACCAAAAAAATGAACAAAAATTTAGAGATTGACAACGTCGATATTAAGATTTTATCCGAATTAATGAAGGATGCTAAGACTCCTTATACTGAAATTGCTGACAGAATTTTTGTTTCAGGTGGAACTGTTCACGTAAGAATGAAGAAGCTTGAAAGAATGGGAATTGTTCGCGGATCTACGCTGGATATAGATTTTAGTAAGCTGGGTTACGATATTACTGCGTTCTTAGGGATTTATCTAGAGAAAAGTTCAATGTACGAAGAAGTGTCTGAAGAGCTAATGAAGATACCAGAAGTACTTACTATACACTATACTACTGGTAACTATAGCATCTTTACTAGAATTACTTGTAAAGACACCAAACACTTAAGAGATATACTTCACTACAAAATCCAAAGTATAAATGGGATTGTACGTACAGAAACCATGATTTCTCTTGAAGAAAAAATAAACCGACCTTTACAGCTTACTTAGATTAAATCTAAAAGTTGATTTACATATCAGAATTTGAGAAAATATTTATAAATTTTCCAACTGATTTACTATTACTAATTAAACAGGCAGAGATAATAAATAAAACAAGCTTAAGTACTTAAGCTCTTTATTAAAAAAGCTATTATCTCTGCCTGTTAATAAATTCCTTTGCCTACCAGCTACATTCAGTCTAAATAAAAGGATATAGACTACTTATATCAAATTTGAATTATTTAGTATTCATATTTGATTAATACTACACATTTATACTTTCCTCCCAGCTATTAGAAATATTAATTTATTTCTAGGAAAAATAACTTTGCAAAAAAGTTTACCTTTTTAAATTTTAAGCATTCATGTGTAAACGTTACAACAAAATGAAGTTTTTTCATAGAGGATTTGAAAAAATAGATACGCCTATTTCGAATCGTATTTATCAATCTTTAAAAATTTTGCTTTCGTTGCAATATCCTATTAAAAGCAAGTACGATTTAGAATTTGCTATTGATAAGTGTTTAGCTACCGGAAAATACAATCAAGATTGTAAAAAATTGATTGTAAGCAGTATGTCTAATAGAGACTTTCCTTTAAAGAATAAGACAGATGCAATTGATAAGTTGTATATCGTTCTTGGAGACATAAAGCCCTCTATTAGCTTTAAACCGAAAAAATTAACAATTGCTGAAAAATTAGATTCAAAACCAACTTTAAATTATTATTCATGGATAGACTTTTTACTACTTTACCAATATTCTAATAATTAATACTTTAATAGAAGAATAACACTTATTTAACTGAAGTTTTTTAAACTAAATCCAAATTTAAATCATGGCTAAAGACAAAAACATCGACTCAACTACCGAAGAAACAACAGAGGAAGGCACAAGAACAACAACTGAAAGTAAAGTAGATCCTAAAACAGATACTAGTTCAACAACATCATCTTCTGGAGGTGTGATAGATTCTCCATTGCCTCCAAGGAAAGATGAATAAATTTAAATAATGAGATAAAAAAAATAGCCATTTATAACAATAAATAGCTATTTTTTTTAAGTTTATACATTAACTAATCTCACAAAAAATTTAAAATGAAACTATTTTTTCCCATTGCCTTAATTGCATTATTTTTTTCAATTTCATCTTGCGAAGATTCCACTGAAGAAATTGTTCCGAATGAGAATTTATTAAGAAAAAATGCTACAATAGATCCAGATTCCACTCAAAACTCAACAACATCATCTTCTGGAGGCTTGACAAACTCTCCATTGCCACCTAGTAAAGACGAATAATAATAAAAGAGTAAATAATAAGAGCATTTGTTAATTAGCAAATGCTTTTTTTACAAATAAAAATCCAAATGATTAAAATTAAAGGGATTAAGAGAAGGATATAATAATAGCTTATGTTTGAAGTAAGATTAGAATTTTCTCCATACATAACCATTGGAGCCCAATATGCAGGATGTGCTGTAATTTCATCTGAACTATTTAAATAGGTAAGTTTAGCAGTTTGTAATGATTTTGAAATATTTAAGCCTTCATTTAACTTTTTGTAAAATAGGCTAATAATATCTGCTGTAGCTTTATCATTTACTTGCCATAGACTCATCATAGTAGTAGGGCAACCAGCATAAGCAAAACCTCTTCCTATACTTAAGATTCCTTCACCTCTATTTCTTCTTCCCATTCCAGATTCACAAGCACTTAACACAGCCAATTTGGCTTTTAACTCCATATTATACAATTCAAAATTATACAGCCTGCTATCATCTGCTTCATTAACTTCTGGCCTAAACTGCAAATATGCGCCGTAAGAATCTTCAGAATCTGCAGTGCCATGTATGGCCAAATGTAAAATATCGAAGTTTTTTACTAGCTTTTTAAATGAGCTTTCGGTAGCCTGTTCTCCATAAAAATATTTACCATTAAAAAAATGTTGAATGGCATCTAGTTCAACAGGAGCTCCTGGTATAGTAGCTAACATTTTTCTTACTTCTGCTACCTCCCCTCTCTCTTTATGTTTAGAATAACTATATGCCAATACTGATGGAGATGTAAATGAATAATTTGAGGTCTTTTTATTTAGAATTAATTTCAAATTATATTGATATTCAATACTATAATCTCTAATTAAATATGGTAATTTTTTATAATCAATAATACCCTCCTCATTGTTTATTTCTTCAGTTATAAAAGCCTCAAATGGAATAAAGGCCAGTAATCCATCTGGAACGATAATTAGTTCTTCTACACGCTTTAAATAGGGATTTGCTGGCACTATTAATTTTGAATATAATGTAAAGGCAGTTTGCAAAAAATCATTGTATATTGCTTTATTTAAAGCCTGACTATAACCTTTTTGCATATGTTCGTAAAATAATATTACTAGGCTATCAATCTCTTGATCTAATTTTACAATATCTAATTGATCTCCTGTAATAACCTCAACAAAACTATTTTCAATACCAATATAATAACTTAAGATAGCCTGATTATTTTGCTCCAATTCATCTTGTAAATGATCAAGGTTAATTGAATTAGTCACCAATTTTTCATCATAATACTTAGGGTAATTTTCTTTTATGGAATTAATTAAATCTCTTTTTTCATTATCAAGATCAAAAAGTATTTGTTGAGTATCTTTTAACTCATTATTACTCTGGTAATAGGCTATTTTTTGATTGATCTCATTCTCTCTATAAATAATACTATCTGGTATACCCACTTCATTTACCCTTTGCGCTCTATGAAATGCCTCAGTTAATATTTTTGCTTTGCTGTTTTCAATCAAATAAAAAGCATTTTTCAAATATTTTTTTTCGCCATGAATTTGATATAACTTAAATGCGGCATCTATACCACCCTCATACAAATCATGATACATATCGACAAATCTTAGTTTAGAAGTTTCACGAGGATATAATTCTTGATAAATAGTCATTAAAGAATCTGACAAGTTAAATCCAATTAATGCGGCTTCTAAACTGTTAAGTTCATGTTTTTTATTATAATACTTCAAAAGCCACTGTGACTTTAAATTTATAATCTCAATTACATTTACATTTTCTTCCAATTCTTTTCGAGGTGGAAAAGATAGAATTGATGTATCATTAAAGTTTTGGATACTTGCAATAATTGCCTTTTGAATCAAACTCAATGACTTATCAAAAGCATTTTTTTCGGCATATATTAAACCTAAATTTTTATAAGATTGACTAATAAATTGATGCTTCCCTTTAAATATATTTAGCCTTAATTCAAGAGACTTCTCGTTATAATCTATTGCTGTATCTAGTTGCTTTTCATTTAGATAAATAGTTGCTAAATTTTCAAAAATTAGTGATCGTCTCAAAAGATTATCATCACCATCAATTAGATTACTAATTTTAAGTCCTTTACTAAAATATTTTTTTGCTTCATTTTGATCATTTTTACCTAAACAAGCATATCCTAAATTATTTAAATGTTGTACTAAATAAACATTTGGAGCCAAATCAAAATTTATTTCATTAAGTTTGATTGCATCTTTTAACAATGTTATTGCTTCTTCTAAGCTATCTATTTTCAACAAAATATTAGCATTCATAGAATAACACAATTCTAAATATTGATAATCTTTTTTATCTTGATTTTCTAAAACTGATTGAGCCTTAGCACCATAAGTATATGCTTTTTCAAAATCATTTTTTTCTCTATTACAAACTCCCAAATTATAATAGATTCTAAACTTCAATTGCTCGCTTGCATCTACTCTTTCATCAGTCATAATGTCGACTGCTTTGAAATACATCTTTTCAGCATTAAAATAATCAGCTGCTAAATATTGATATATATTACCCATTGCATTATAGGTTAGTGATATATCTAAATATTTAGAATCTTTATAATAGGAATTCCAACCATCAAGCGATGCCTGTTGATATTTTAAAGATTCTTCAAAATTCCCCTTATAAAAATAGCATTGGCCTTTGTAATACTTCAGCTTATTTATTGCTGGGTGAAATTCATTTAAATGATCTTTTGCCAACAGTTCTCCTTTATTTAAATAAAACAGAGCTGAATCAAATTGAGAGTTTACATAGAAATGAGTTCCTAATTCTGTATAAGCATGAAGTACACCTTCATAATTTTCTTTTTGCGAATATTGATTGATAAGTTGATTTAAGTATTGTAGATAAACAGCAACATCACCTTTGCTTAAACTATCGGCAACGGAAGTGTAATTATCTTTATATTGATATTTTTGAGAAGGGTCTATATCAGAATTTTGCTGATTTTCAGCGTATAATCCTAAATCTATGCTTGAAACTGAATTCGTAGGGTTCGATATTATAGGATTAGACAAAGCTTCATAACGAAATGTAGCAAAGCCTTCATTAAATGAAAGTAGTAGTGTTACTATAAATAATAATGTACCCGAACAACTGCGACAGGCAATGTCTATTTTATTTCTATTAATTAGCACTAGTACAAAATTTACTTTTTACAAATATTATGAGTAATCCACAAATTTTATCACTCATAATATAAATGTCGGTAAATTTATAAAGATTTCATGCTACTGCCAGCTGTTCGGGTAATTAAAATAAGTTATTTCACCTCATTTTCCATATTAGCCAGCTTTACTTTAATTTGACTAACCCTGGCTCCTGTCTTTAGCTCTTGGTTAAAGTATATATTTTCTGGTGAAAGTTTTTCTCCATAAAAAGTCTTATTTGCATTTTCATTCAACTTAATGGAAGAACCTTCTAAACTAATACCAGCAAATACACCCCTACTTCTTGAGTAAGAATATACTTCAGCATCAAAAGAAATATCAGTTGCTGCACTAACTTGTCTACCAACTGGACCAGCAGCTACAGCAGCATCAGCACCTAAGGTAAACTCACTCTTTTTAAAATTTTTCAGTTTATCACTGCTTTTAAATACCAGAATTACATCTGTAGATTGAGCTCCTATTTGCCATCCTACACTTCCTCCTGTAATATTTACAAAAATTGGATTACTCCATTCGCCATCATCATTTTTCACCATTGCGATTCCTTTACCGTGTCTGCCACCAACTACCAAACCTCCTTTAATCACATTTGGAATAATCATAATTCCTTCTGCTCTATTTAAAATAGCTGCTGGTACTTTTTGCTCTGGTAATTCCTGCATTTCTGTAAGAACTTGGGCAACATCAGATAATTTATCTTCTAGTTTTTCTTCTGATTGGGCAAATGCTGAAAATGAGATTCCAACGATTATCAGAAGATTTAATATAGTTTTCATAACTATTTAGGATACTTTAGTTTAAAAATTTATAAAAAAAATTTCATTGCAGGCGACAAATGCTGCAATTTTGAATTTATAATTAAAATAATTGGCTTAGAAGCTCAATTAAATACGAATGATAAATAGAGAGGTTCTTTCTTTGAAACAAAATCTATCCAAAGAGTAATAGATAATTGTTTACTTTTGCAAAAAATTTTATGATGAGAAATCCATTCATCTTTATATTAACAATACTGATCATTAGCTCTTGCGATTTTTTTAAATCTGGGAGTGACCAAAATCCAGAAAATGGCAATCCTGTTGCGCGTGTTGGAGAGAACTTCTTATATGATAAAGATCTTAGAGGACTTGTACCCCCAAGGTCATCATCTGAAGACAGTGCAAATATTTTAAATCGTTACATCGACTCTTGGGTTCGAAAACAATTGATATTAAAATCTGCTGAAGAAAGCACAAATATAAATGAGGCTGAGATTGCCCGTAAGATGCAAGATTATAGATATCAGCTTATTGTATACAACTACGAAAAGAGATATATACAGGAAAAATTAGATACTGCCATCTCTGAAGATGAAATTCAGCAGTATTATGATGAAAACCGAGACAACTTTATTCTAAAACAGAACATTATTAAAGGTATATTACTAAAAGTGCCTAAAGAAGCACCCCAAACAGATAGAGTTAAAGTGTGGCTTAGATCAAATAGCGAAGCAGATGCTGAAAAGTTAAGATCATATGCATACACTTTTGGAGATTCATATTTGTTGGATGATTCTGTTTGGCTCGATTTCGATGAATATCTATACAATACTCCTTTTAAAGAGGAAATTACGAATCCAATACAAACACTTAAAAGAAGCACATTGCTAGAAACCAGTGATTCTACGCATTTGTATTTTATCAAAATAAAAGATTATAAAATTTCTGATCAGCATTCACCCGTTGAATTTGTTAAAGCACAAATTAGAGATGTATTAATTAACAAAAGAATTGTTGCTTTAAAGAAAGAACGAGAAAATGAAATTTTTGAAAAGGCTTTAAAAAACAAAGATTATGAAATATATGAATAGAGTTAAAATTTTTACAGCAGTTTTATTTGCTGTGCTTTTTTCATCTAAACTATGGGCTCAGGAAGAGGGTGTTATTGTTGATAAGATAATTGCAAAAGTTGATAATTACATTGTACTGAAATCTGAATTAGAAAACGCCTATTTGGGTAAGGTGTCAAATGGTGAAAAAGTTGGTCCAGATACAAAGTGTGAGCTTTTACAGCAACTTATCATTAATAAAATTCTTCTTGCAAAAGCCGAAATTGACTCTATTATTGTAGAACCTGTAATGGTAGAAAGTGAAATACAGCGAAGAATGCAGTATTTTGTTTTGCAAGCAGGTAGCGAAGAAAAACTAGAACAAACACTTGGTAAAAAACTTTCTTCTCTTGAAGATGAACTGAGAGACCAAGTACAAGAACAGCTTACTGTACAAAAAATGCAGCAGGAATTGACTAGTGGTATTACCGTTACTCCTCTCCAAGTAAAAAAATTCTTTAATACTTTGCCTAAAGACAGTATCCCTTTTCTTCCTGCAGAAGTAAAAGTAGGGCAAATAGTTAAATTCCCAGAAGTAAATACAGCAGAAAAAGATAAAGCAAGAGCCAAACTTAACTCATTTAAAGAACAGGTTTTGGCAGAAGAAGCAGATTTCGCAGAACTTGCAAGAAAATACTCCGAAGATTTTGGTTCAGCAAAAAGTGGTGGTGATTTAGGTTGGCATGGTAGAGGAGAACTTGTTCCAGAATTTGAGGCTACAGCATTAAGAATTGAGCCAGGAGAAATCGCTGAGCCAGTTGAATCTGAATTTGGCTTTCACTTAATTCAGCTTCTTGAAAGACGCGGTAACAGATTTAGAGCCCGTCACATTCTTGTAAGACCTAAGTCAAATGCTGATGATCTTAAAAACACCATCGCATTTATGGATAGTATCAGGAATATGATCTCACTTGATACTATGACATTCGAAGAAGCAGCTAAAGAACATTCTGATGATCAAGAAACTAGATCAAATGCAGGGTTCTTTAAAGATAATACAACTGGTAGTAGCTTTGTATCAACAGAAAGCCTTGATCCTGTAATCTTCTTTACAGTTGATACTATGACGGTTGGAAATATAACAACACCTCAACAATTTAGGACTGATGACGGTAAAGCCGCAGTAAGAATTATCTATTATAACAACTACATTCCACCTCATTATGCTAACCTTAAAGAGGATTACCAAAAGCTTTATGTAGCTACAATGAATAACAAAAGAGGTGAGGTAATAGATAAATGGTTACAAACGGCAAAATCTCAAGTATTTATAGAAATAGAACCAGAATACGACAAATGTGATATTATAAAAAGTCTATAAGGCACTTTTTAATTTTAATTCGCTTAGTTTTTATTCCATGAACAAATTATTATTTTTCAGGAATTAAAAATTAAGCGAATTTTTATTTTATATTACGAACGATTAGCCATCTTCTAACCGTTAGATGTTTGTTGGTTAGCAAATTTTTTTTGTTATATCTACATTTATTAAATTTTTTAATCTGTTCACCCAAACATAAGTCTATTTTTTTAAGAATTAAATCCAATAAATAATGTCCATTAATTTCAGCTCAGATAAAGAAGCCGCCGATGCAATGAAAGTCACTTATGATAATCTTGCAAATGAGATATCAAAAGTAATTATAGGACAACAAGAAGTAGTAAGGCTAATTCTTACTTCCATCTTTTGTCAGGGTCACTGCTTACTAGTTGGTGTTCCCGGCCTTGCAAAAACATTATTAATACAAAATACTGCCGCAGTACTAAATCTAAACTTTAATAGAATTCAGTTTACTCCAGATTTAATGCCTTCAGACATTGTAGGAGCAGAAACAATGGACAAAGACAGGAACTTTAAATTTATTAAAGGGCCAATATTCGCTAATGTGATTCTCGCAGATGAGATCAACAGAACTCCACCTAAAACACAAGCTGCATTACTAGAGTCTATGCAAGAATTCTCAGTAACTATCGGTGGTAAACATTTTGGTATTGAAAAACCATTCTTTGTACTTGCTACACAAAACCCAATCGAGCAAGAAGGTACTTATCCCCTACCTGAAGCTCAGTTAGACAGGTTTATGTTTAACATTTTGTTAGATTATCCTTCTTACGAGTCTGAGGTTGAAGTAGTAAAAGGAACGACTACAGATAGAAAAGCGAAAGTAGAAAAAATTACTTCGGCAGAAGAAATTCTATATTTTCAAAACTTAGTAAGAAAAGTACCTATAGCAGATAATGTTGTAGAATACGCTGTAAAACTGGTTAGAAAAACCCGTCCTTTTACAGATCATGCTTCAGAAATCACCAATAATTATTTGGAATGGGGAGCAGGTCCAAGAGCATCACAATATTTGGTGCTAGGAGCAAAATGTAATGCTATTCTAAATGGTAAATATTCTCCTGATATAGAAGATATACAAGCGATGGCTATACCAGTTTTAAGACACCGTATTGTAAGAAACTTTAAAGCAGAAGCCGAGAATATTTCTCTAGAAGATATCATAAAGGAACTTATGTAGAGGATATTCCGTATTTATCTAAAAATTTATAAAAGCTGTTTTGGTAGACATATACTACGGAAATAGCTTTTTATTTTTTTAGATTTTTTCATTTTTTAGATAAAAGTACGTTTTTACAAAGATTATAGACAATTACTATCTCTTATACAGTAATTTAATAATCTATATCCGCAATTATCTATCATAATAATAATTAAACCACATGAATCTTAAGTTATCTTTAACTGCTAGCAAATTTTTATTATTAAGTACTTTTTTGCTAACAGCATCATTCTCGCAGGCACAACGCTCCGCTAACCTTACTGCAGACCAATATATTAACTTATATAAAGATGCAGCTATTCAAAACATGTATGAAAGCAGAATTCCGGCAAGTATTACTCTTGCACAAGGCATGTTAGAATCTGGCAATGGAAACAGTCAACTTGCAAAAAAGGCAAATAATCATTTCGGTATAAAATGTCATAGCGATTGGAAAGGGAAATCTGTTCGTATGGACGATGATAAGAAAAATGAATGCTTTAGGAAATATGATAAAGTTCTTGACTCTTATAGAGATCATGCCGATTTTCTTAGTAACAGAGAAAGGTATAGCATACTATTTTCCCTTGAGATTACAGATTACAAAGGTTGGGCAAAAGGTTTAAAAAAAGCTGGGTATGCCACAAGTCCTACTTATGCAAATAAGCTCATAGATATCATAGAAAGATACAAACTATTCAAGTATGATTCTAACTCAGGAGGAACAGGAACAGGTGGTAAAATACTTGCAGGAAGAATCGCTGACATTACTAAAATTAACAAAATAAAGGCAATTATTGTATTAGATGGGGAGACGAAATTAAGTCTTGCAACTGCTGTTGACAAGAAAGTAAAGCAGATAGAAAAATACAACGAACTTGGTACAGGAGATGAACTTTATGTAGGTCAAGTAATATACTTACAGAATAAAAGAAGTAAAGCAACAAAGGGTAATGATATTCATACTGTGCAAATTGGAGAAACAATGTATGATATTGCACAGCAATATGGCATTAAATACACTAAGCTTTTAAAAAGAAATAATATGTGGTATGCGTCAGAAATAAATCCAGGAGATGTTGTATATCTTAGAAAAAATAAACCTACTTATTAAGATTGACAGAAAAACAGTAAAAAATCTACCTTAGATAAAAACCTTACATATTGTGAATAAATATAAAAGCATATAACACTAGGATAATTTTAGTCATTTTTTTGCGATTAAATATTAAAAACGCGAACAAACTAAATAAGAAAAAAATGACAACCAGAATAACGCTACTTGTATTTACATTCCTCCTAACTATTGCTAACTTAACAAATGCACAAGCCGCAAAGGATCCCAATGATGTAAGAAGAATGTTTCTTTACCACTTTATCAGATACATCGAATGGCCAGATGATGATAAAGAGGGCAAATTCGAAATTGCTGTTTTAAATGACTCTCACATGTATGACTTATTAAAGAAAACTATGCATGATTCTAAAAGAAGAGGTAAAACAGTTAAAATAACTCAAATTGATGAAAATACAGATATTTCTAATTTTCATGTAGTATATGTTCCTTCTAATGAAAGTAGACATTTCAAAACCTTAGAGGAAAAATCAGAAAACTTAAATTTACTTTTTGTTACTGATAGAAATGGAACTATTTCAAAAGGAAGTGGTATTAACTTTAAAGAGCAAGGCAACAAATTGAGATTTGAACTAAGCATAGACTCTCTTGAGAAAAGAGGATTAAAAGTGGCTGGTCAGTTAAAACAAGTTGCAATATTAATCTAATAGTATTATAAAAAAAACTTATAACAATTATAATAAAGTACCTGTTTTTTGAACATGGTACTTTATTTTTTTGTATTATTAAAAATATGATTGTAATTATTTGAATATTATCGTTTTAACATCATTTTTTTTTAATCTTGCAGTTAATTATTTTTTATCAATAAAGTTAAAGTGAATACATCTCAAGCAATTTCTTTATATCAACCTGTATTATACTCAATTGCACTAAGAATGGTGGGTTCTTTGGCAGATGCAGAAGATATTGTTCAAGACACTTTTTTAAAATGGCTTACAGTTGATCAAAATAAAATTAAGAATACAAAATCTTATTTGATTAAAGCTGTAACCAATAATTGCATCAATCATTTAGATAATTTAAAAAAGAAGAAAAAAGAATATCTTGAGACAACTCAACTTCCTGACTTCTTAAAATCTCACAAAGACGGAAACATTTTCAAGTTTGATTTAGAAAATGAGCTATCAGAAGCATTGGCAATTCTACACACCAAACTTGAACCAATGGAAAAAGCGATCTACATATTAAGAGAAGCTTTTAATTTTGAGTATGAAGAGTTGCAAGAAGTTTTTGATAAGAAAAAAGATAACTGTAGACAACTTTTTTGCAGAGCGAAAAAAAATCTTGAAAAAGAAGCTCAAAGATTTACAATAGACTTATCACACCATAAAACCCTTCTAGAAAGCTTTAAACAAGCATGTTCACGTGGAGTACCGAGTGAATTAATTAACGATTTAAAGGAGGAATTTAAATTCAATAAAAAATAATTTAAATTTTTTGTCACAACTTTACTGTTTTACTGTCTATAGAAGAAAACAGTAATCTATACGTACATACAATTTATTAATTCAATAATAATTTCATGAAAGAAATACTCATTTTCTTTGTTGCTCATTGGTATTTATCATTATTCTTTCAAACTTTCTTTTTACATAGATATGCTTCTCACAAAGCATTTACTATGAATAAATTTACAGAGAAAGTTTTCTTTGTTTTAACATGGATATTCCAAGGCTCTAACTATTTAAGTGCCTATGGTTATGGAGTAATGCACAGAATGCACCACGCATTTGCTGATACCGAAAATGACCCACATTCTCCGAAATATGATGAAAGTCTTTTTAAGATGATGTGGAAAACAAAAACAATTTATTCTGATATTGCTAATAAGAGAGCTGATATTGATCCACGCTTTACTCAAGATGTTCCACAATGGGATGCTTTTGACAAATTTGCAAGATCTTGGGTTTCTAGAGTTATGTGGGGAGCGCTATATGTAGCATTCTATTATCACTTTGCTACTGAGTGGTGGTTATGGTTATTATTACCAATCCAATTCTTATTATCGCCTGTACATGGTGCAATAATCAACTGGTTTGCTCATAAATATGGTTACACTAACTTTAAAGTTGGTGATACTTCTAAAAACTTTTTACCAGTAGATTTCTTGATGATGGGAGAAAGTTACCACAATAATCACCACAAACATGGTGGCAGAGCTAACTTTGGTGGTTTCCGTTGGCATGAGATTGATCCTACTTATATGGTGATCAAAGTATTAGATAAGTTGAAAATTATCAAAATAACTAAATATGACGATAAAACAGTAGAAGTTGTAAAAACTAAAGCTGTAGCTTAAGGTACAAAAAGCATTATAATAAAAAAGGTCTCAATAATTGAGACCTTTTCTTTTTTGTATTAAATGATTATCCGTATTCTTACCACAAGCTCAAGTGAGCGTACAAGCAATTAATATTCTGTCAAAAATATCATTTTCAAAGTATCTTCTATTGAGTTTGTAACAGAACTCATCTAGATAATTCTGTAGATACCCTGGCCTTGTATGCTGATATATCCCTTGTAGGACTTTCTTTGCATTCCCAATGGCTGTATGTACCCAAGGTAGTTTGATATGGGCCTGTTTTGAGGGCACTTTTTCCACATCCATCTCGAACTCTCCTGTCAGTGACTGATAGGTTGAATAGCCATCTGTAATCATCTTGGCATTCTGGGCAACATGCCGGGTAATCGTATTTCTAGCAGTTTCTACTGTAAAATCAGCGCATACAGCCATTTTGAAATACTTGCACCTTTTAGAAGGGCGGTGTTTTTTAGGCTGTAGCACCACCTCTGTCTGTGCAAAGACCATCGCCATGGTCTGCTTCTGGCTCCCCCTTCCCCGCTTTCTCTCCTCTTCCTTCTGCCCCTCGGGTACTAGTGTTTCAAAGAACCCTTCGTCTACCTCAATATTGCCTCCCAGCAAGTAGTGGTTGTCCCGTTGGCCCATCGCAGAGCGTATTTTGTGCATCATTGCCCAGATAGGTTCATAGCGCTTATGATTGAGCTGCCTCTGCACATTACAGGCAGAAGAACCTTTCTTGCTACAGCCCATCAGCCAGATAGCAACGAACCAGTAGCGAAACGGAAGTTTGGAAGCTTCCATGATGGTGCCACTGCGGAGGCCTGTCCTAAAACTGCATGACTTGCATTGGTACATCTGCTTGCTATTTAGCCAGTAATGCTCTTGGCTACCGCATTTCTTGCAACAAACACCTGCTTTATCCCTGATTTCCTTGAAACGCTCACGGCATACCTGCTCATTGCGGTACGCTTCCATGAATTCAATAATACTATCCATAATGACCTGTTTTTGAGCTAATTTCGAAGCGCAGACCATACCCTATTTACTTTGTGGTAGCTTTACGGATAATCATTTTGTATTATTAAAACTTATTTCTTATTTAACTTAGCCCAAGTATCTCTAAGAGTTACTGTTCTGTTAAATACCAATTTGTTTTCATCAGATTCTCTGTCCACACAGAAATAACCCTTTCTCTCAAACTGATAATTCTTTTCTACTTGAGCATTTTTAACAGAAGGCTCTATTAGCGCATCAGAAATAACTACTAAAGAATCTGGATTAATAAACTCTTTAAAGTCTTTCTCCTTATCTCCAGAAGGATCTTCTACAGTAAATAATCTGTCGTATTCCCTTACTTCTATTTTTAAAGCATGCTCAGCAGACGCCCAGTGTAAAGTACCTTTTACTTTTTTACCTGTTGTATCTGAACCACTCTTTGTTTCTGGATCATAAGTACAAAGTAATTCTACTACCTCGCCGTTTTCATCCTTAACTACCTCCTCACATTTAATAATATAAGCATATTTTAACCTTACTTCTTTACCCGGACTTAGCCTAAAGAATTTTTTAGGAGGATTTTCCATAAAGTCATCTTTCTCAATAAAAATCTCTTTTGAAAAAGGTATTTCTCTGGTTCCTGCGTCAGGGTCTTCTGGATTATTAATAGCTTTTAAAATCTCCGTTTGACCTTCAGGGTAGTTTGTAATTGTAATCTTAAGAGGATCTGTTACACACATTACTCTGTTAGCATATTTATTCAAATCTTCTCGTACACTATGCTCAAGTACAGCTACATCAACAATTCCGTCTCTTTTTGCCACTCCTATCCTAGTCGCAAAATTCCTTAAAGATGTAGGTGTATAACCTCTTCTTCTTAATCCTGAGATAGTAGGCATTCTAGGGTCATCCCAACCATTTACATGATTCTCAGTAACTAACTGAAGAAGTTTTCTCTTACTTAAAACTGTAAAAGTTAAATTAAGTCTCGCAAACTCAATTTGTTGTGGGTGGAATACATTTAGTTGATCTAATAACCAATCATAAAGAGGTCTGTGAACTTCAAATTCCAATGTACAAATAGAATGAGTAATTCCTTCTATAGAATCAGAGAGTCCATGAGCCCAATCATACATCGGATATATGTTCCAAGCGTCGCCTGTACGGTGGTGATGTACCTTTTTAATTCTATAAAGTGCCGGGTCTCTTAAATGGATATTAGGAGAAGCCATATCTATTTTAGCTCTCAATATTCTAGAACCACTTTCAAATTCACCATCTTTCATTTTGGCAAATAGGTCGAGGTTCTCCTCTACACTCCTATTTCTATATGGACTCTCTTTACCTGGCTCTGTAGTAGACCCACGCATTGCATTAATTTCATCAGGAGTAGAATCATCTACATAAGCTTTTCCTTGCTTAATTAATGCTACAGCAAAGTCGTATAGCTGCTGAAAATAATCTGATGCAAAAAACTCTCTTTCATCCCAACTGAAGCCGAGCCACTTTACATCTTTCTTTATAGAGTTTACATACTCGTCATTTTCTTTTTCTGGGTTAGTGTCATCAAATCTTAAATTACACAAACCATCATATTTCTGTGCCAGTCCGAAATTAAGGCAAATAGATTTCGCATGCCCTATATGAAGGTAACCATTAGGTTCCGGAGGAAACCTTGTATGCACTCTTGCCTCATTTTTCTTTTCACTTATATCCTTCTCAATTATACTTTCAATGAAGTTTAATGATTGCCTTTCTTCAACATTTCCCATTATTGGAGTTTTTATTTATAAAAAAGTACCGCAAAGATATATTATGAAATAATAATCTGCATTTTCTTAAAAAATAAAGCAAAGTTAATTTCTTTTTATACTTATAAAGAATTGTATAGCCGTTTTTTATGCAACTTAATTCTCAGCTTTCAATTCTAATAAAAATAACTCAATTAAGACTTATACATTATCTTCTTTTGAAGATAGTAAAAAGAATAATTTTTACTTCTCTGGCAGCTTGAATTGGGCATTTTTTCCTAAATTGGCTCATAATTTTTTTAAATTATTCTTCTGAACAAGGTTACTTTAAATAACAATCTCAATTAAAAGTAGTAATGGATGACATTATGATCGTAGAGAAGATGAGTGGTGGGGATACTAAGGTTTTAAAAAACATATATAACCAGTATCATCATGAATTCATCGGGCTAATTATTAGGAAATTTCCAAAATTAAAATATGACGATGCAGAAGATATTTTTAACGACGCTATGGTGAGTCTATATGAAAATATCACTAAAGGAAAACTAACAAAGGAAAATCTTACTAGCACTTTAAAAACCTATTTCTTTCAAATTGGTATCAATAAAACACTTGCCTTTGTAAAAAAGAGTAGTCGCTTTAACGATATTCAGGTTGAAATTAAAAAGAATGAAAGTGAAACCTTTGAAATTCTAGACGATGAAGAACTAGAGTTTGAAGATAAACTGAAACAAGTAGAAGCGTGTATGGTTAAAATGGGAAACCCCTGTAAAACCCTACTAGAGCTATATTATTACCATAAGTGTAGGATGATTGAAATAGCAGAAAGATTAGGCTATAATACGGCTGACGTAGCCAAAAACCAAAAAGCTAAGTGTATGAAAAGACTTAGAAAATTGTTAGTCAATTGAATTGTTACCAATGGAGAATGAACTAAGAGATATTGAATTAATCGAAAACTACCTAGACAATCGATTGTCTGAAGAAGAAACAGCCAACTTTAGACAAAAAATTAACGACAATCCCGATTTTGCCAAATTGTTCGAAGATTTAAAGTGGATAATTCCTGGAATTAAATATACTTCCAGAAATCAGCTTAGAAGAGAATTATTAAGCTATTCTAACGACTTAGATAAGTTTGATGAGAATAATTTACCAGCATCGGAATTTGACTTAGAAAAAGATTTTGGTGTATTCGTTTCTGAAAAACAACCTGCTTCACCACTACATGTAAGTAGTAAAAATGAGAATAACTCTGAAGCACCATTTCAATCCAAATTTTTTCTATACAGTATTGCTGCAAGCATAGTAATACTAATAGCATTAACGTTTGTATTTTTCCAAACCTCTGAGCCGGAAGTAGCTTTCCAATTAGCTTACAATGAAATTGGACAAGGTGCTTATCCATTTATTAGAGAGAATCCGGAAGATATAGAGTTGAATCGGTCAAGTATACCTCAAGTAACTGCAGATAAGATACAACAAGCTTATTTGGAGTACCAGGAAAGGAATTATGAAGTGGCAATTAAATTGTTTGAAGAAGCTAGAAAAGAAGACAAAGAGAAAGATGCAAAACTGATATTCTATTTAGGAAATGCTTATTTGGCGAATAACAATCCTCAAAAAGCCATAGATACCTTTTTAGAAATATCAGATTATAATCACGATTATCTATCAAAAACTAAGTGGTATTTGGGCTTGGCTTTTCTTAAAAATGGCGACTTAAACAAAGCACAAGAAGTTTTTGAAGATATGCAGGAAAATATTTCTGATTCTTATAAAGACAAAGCCATAAGAGCTTTAGAGGAGATTAAATGGGGAATTTACTAGACTGATGTTTTATGCACTTTTTTTATGTATATTAAAATACCATTTTTAACTCTAACTATAAAACTAATCTCATGTCTAAAATTGTCAGAAAAGTATCCAATAATGCGAGTGAAATCATTCTAGAATTTACTGATGGCAGCAAACAAACTTTTCCTAAAGAAAGCTCTTTTAAACTTCTTCAAGATGTAGAAGATGAAAGATTAAAACCAATTGAAACCGCCGCTTATGCCGCTGTTACAGCTGCTGGCGCTACTTATACAATTGAAACAATTGTATCTGCTTTGATGTAATGAGAAAAACTTATATAATATTTTTATTATCAATTTTAGTTTCCTGCCAGCTTGAACAAAGCAGGCAGGAAACTTTTAGTACAGAAGCTAAAGTAGCTGAAAGCGCTCTTGCTTTTGAAGATGAAAGTTACGACGATGCTGAATTTGCCAGATCAATATCTAATAAACAAGAGCAAAACCAATCTCCCTCACCCCAAGAAAAAAAGTTAATCAAAACAGCAGACATCAGATATCAAGTGATTGATATTGAGGCATGTTATGAGAAAGTAAAAAAATTAGTCGCTGATAGTAACGCAGTTATATTTACAAGTAATCAAGAAAATTATAGCTATCAAGTTTCTTATAACCTAGTAATTAGAGTAGAAAACAAGAAGTTTGAAGGCTTGGTAGAATCTTTAGTTTCTTATGCTGATTTTGTAAACTCAAAACAAATTAACACACAAGATGTAACTGAAGAATTTGTAGACATTTCTGCCAGACTAAATGCCAAAAAGAAAATTGAAGAGAGGTATTTAGAAATACTAAAACAAGCAAAAAGTATAGAAGAAATACTTGAAGTTGAAAAGAAGTTAGGAGAAATTAGAGAAGAAATAGATGCCACTGAAGGTAGACTCAGATATTTAAGTAATCAAGTTTCATTAAGTACAATCCGATTAAGTTTTTACCAAACCATTGAGCAAGAAAATACAGCCATTACTCCGGGGTTCTTATCTAGAATTGGAAAAGGCCTAAACAGCGGATGGGATATTTTTCTCGATTTTATAGTCTCTTTAAGTTATATATGGCCTTTTATAATCCTAGCTATTATTGCTTTCTACATAATAAAAGCTTTGATAAAAAGACGTCGAAAAAAGAAAACGCTATCAAATTCCTGAGCAGTATTTCTCTATAAGTACTTCAGCTTGTCGTACACCTTTAACTTTTGCTTCATTCCAGTAATTGCAAGCTTCTATACTATCACTTTTGAAGTTTAAAGCATGCCAGCCTAAATAATAAAGTGCCTCGCCATTGCTTTGTTTTTCATTTTTTGCCTCTTCCAAAAAGGATAATGATTTTTGATACTCTCTTTTTTTCTGTAGACAAACTCCTTTCCCAACCAAAGCATCATAATCTTTAGGAGCTTTATTTAATAGCTTATCATAATACATAAGTGCTTCATCAAAGTTTTGAAGTTTATACAAGTATAGTTCAGCTAGCTTTCTTTGTAGTTCAGAATTATCTGGTAACAAATTAAATGCTTCTTTAAAGTCAGAAACAGCATTATCAGTTTTATGTAAAGCCATATTCACTTTTCCTCTCAACAAATAATAATTCCCTACACTATCTTCTAAATTATTAGCAGTATAAATAGCTTTATCTAAATTATATAAGCTTTCTATATTGTTCTGACCTTCATTAAACAAGATTTTACCAGTTAAATAATAAGCTTCTGAAAGCCCCTCGTCTTTTGTAACAGCTCCTTCTAGAAATTTTAAGGCATAAAAAGAATTATGGTTGATATAATAATGCTCTTTTGCTTTACTCAACATCGTTCTGGCAGCTTGCGTCTCCATAAATGAGAAGAAGAAAAAACCTAATACAATGAACACTGTAAAGCCAGCAAAAATGTAGAAATAAAGAAATCTTACTTTTCTAGCTTCCGGCCTTACTTTTTTACCTTTATAGTATGTTCTAGGTCTTCTTTGGCTTTGTTGAGCTTCCTGCTCTTGCTGTAACTGAAATCCATATCTTAATAGAAAATCATACGTTGCTCTTTTATCAGGGTCAGACAAAACCTGATAAGCTTCATTTATTTCTTTAAACTTTTCCTCAGCCTGCAAATTATTTGGATTCCTATCAGGATGATACTGCAAAGCCAGCTTCTTAAAACTGGCTTTGATCTCAGTAGTGCTTGCTGTTGGAGGAATTAAAAGAACTTTATAATAATCAACCAATTAAAAAATAATTTAAATATTCTCTTTGTATTTATAAATCACCTTTTGGGAACTGGAAAAATAGCTAAACTTTCATGCCCTTCTTCATCTACTGCTTGAACCGCAAAAAAGTAATTGTCTTTTGAGTAAGGTATAACAGCTTCGTTACCTTCAACATAAAATTTCTTCTCCCACAAAGGCTGATATGTTTCACGCATCAAAACATAATATCCTTTAGGTTTCTTACCTATTTGAGGATCGTCCCAAACTAGTCTTGTGCTATTACTTAAACCAGAAACATCTACCCCTACATTTTCTGGTGAAGCTGGTGCCCAAGCTAAGTTAGCCAGTGTTGCCAAATTTACTCCAGCATTTTTTCTGGCATATTCAAAATCCATAAACTCTGGTAAATCGCCATACTGTATGCCATCTTCTTTTCTTACAGTTTGGTGTTGATGATAATAATTTTCATTCATCTCACACATACGAACTGCTGTAAATCCTTTTCTGGCAAAAGGTGTATGATCTCCTCCGCGCAAAAATCGGTCATTTCTATAAACCAATTTTACTTCCAGCTGATCTACATATCTTTCTCCCACTTCTTTAATATATCTTGCCAATTGTCGAGATTTACTATCGTTTTCTGCACTTGTATATCTTCTCATTCGCTCCATTTCTTCTGTTTCAAATGCAGGCACACCCTCACTAAAAACTCTCACTTGCGTATTATCTAGCAAATTTGTTCCACTAGAAGTGCTATTTCCTACCATATCGTTATTAACTACAGCAACTAAGTTTGTACTATCTGCCAATAACTTATCTGCCATGTAACCAGCTCCATATAAGCCTTGCTCCTCACCTGTTACCGCCATAAATATAATTGTTGAAGGAAACTCTCTTTTACTCATAATTCTGGCTAATTCCATTACAACTGCCACACCAGAACCATCATCATTCGCACCTGGCGCGTCTATTTCTGTATCCATTACATCTGTAGCTCGCGAGTCCAAATGCCCTGTAATTAAAAACACTCGGTCATCGTCGGGATTAGTACCTTTTAAAACCCCAACTACGTTGGCTGATAAAGCTTCTTCTGGAATTCTTCTACCATCAGCCTCAATGGTATATTCATCAATTTCTGCGGTAAATCTTCCACCAGATTCTTCGGCATAAAGATCAAACTGACTTTTCACCCATATTCTTGCAGCACCAACACCTTTATCCTTGCTTTTTGTATCACTTAAAGTATGTCTGGTACCAAAAGTTACTAGTTTTCTCACATTGGCTTCAATATTCTCTGCCGAGATTTCAGAAACCATTTTAGCTATTTCAGCATCCCTATTAATAATTTCTTGAGCATTGATTGATGTAGTAATGTATAACCAGAGTAGACCAAACAGTAAAATTGTCTTCATAATTGCTAGTTAATTTAGTAAAACTTATTCTTACAAAATTTATATATTCATAAATATAAAGGCTCCACATCCAAATTTTCATTCAATGTCAAATTTTTAAAGAAAATTGTTGATTTAATGTTTATGCATATATTTGCATAAAGTTATGGGGGATTAGCTCAGTTGGCTAGAGCGCTTGCATGGCATGCAAGAGGCCATCGGTTCGAATCCGATATTCTCCACAAAAAATCCCTTTCGCTTTGAAAGGGATTTTTTATTTAGTAACCTTTGTTTTGCTTAAGATTCCACTTTGAGAAGAATTCGTCTTGTAAGACTGTTTCTGGAATGGGAAAAAGCAAGTGTTTTTCAGATATGGTTAACTCAGGAAATTGCTTTTGTATAAAGTCTGCTCCCCACCTTCTATAATCAAACAGGCTTCTTGCTTCTAATACAAACTCTTTCTCCTTTTCAATTTGTAGTAGCTCTACAAATTCAGTGGAAGTTAAAGTATTTTTTTCTAATGGAGATTGTCCACTTCTTTCTCTTACAAGATTAATACCTGTTAATCTTGATCTATCTTGAGACGAAATATGATTTAAGCATTCAGACTGCATCAACCATACATCTGCCAACCTAGAAACATAAATTAATGAATTTGAAGTAGAGCTTATTAGCGGATTATATTTTTTATAATACCATTTACCTTGATCATAACTTAGTACAGCACTTTTCCTACTATCAACATCACCTAACATAGAAATAAATTCATTTGAAGGAATTACAAATACAGCTCCCAGATCGCTTTTCTTTGTTAACTCTAAATAGTAACTTGTTTTTACAATGGCCTCAACACCAACGGCTAAATTTTCCTCAAATAAATTCGCATAGTTTTTTTCCAAAATAAACTTACCACTATTTATAATGTCATTAAACTGTTTAAAAGCTAACTGCCATTCATCGGCGATTCCTTTGGAAGATCGGTATAAATAAACCTTACCTAATAATGCTTTTACAGCCCAATGACCTGATACTTTGTATTGTGTTGTACTAGCCGAAACAGATCCTTCTTTTAATTCTAGAGCATGGTTTAAATCACTAAAAATAGTTTCCCATAGATAGTCTTGATTATCTACACTTACCACATTAACATTCTCAAAATCTGATTTACTATTAATTTTTTCATTTAATACTGGCACGTTACCATACATCACTGCTAACTCGAAATAATAAAATGCTCTTAAATAACAGGCTTCTAAGTACAACTGCCTAGCAAAGGCATACTGTTTTACACTTTTATAATCCAGACTTTCTATAATGCTATTAAGATGTGATATTGCCTTATACATATCTTCCCATACCACTTGGAAAGAATAATTATCAGCTGACCAATTGTATTGATCTAAAGCAATTTCATCAGCATTTTTGCTGCCAGCGGTTACAGCAAGCGAAGGTAGATTTTGAATCAATAGATAATGCTCACTAGTAATGTTTCTTGCAAGTTCATCAAAGATGATACTTCTTAACTCATTCATCTCAGCTTCATCAGAAAAAGAATATTCTTTAAGATTTAAATCTGAAACAAGATAGTGCTGTGGCAGGTAATCCTCATCACTACACGAAAATACAAAAAAAATAAAGCTGAAAATAAAAAATTGCCTTCTCAAAAAATCCATTTATACTATTATATTGGCGTAAATACAAAAAGCTTTTTGCCTTTATTTAGTATCAAGATTTCCTCACTTGTAAGTTTTATGTAGAATTATTTCAAATAGCCTACTTCAGATTTAAGAAATATTGACGAACTACGTTTCAATGTAGTATTGCATCGAACTCATTACTGTAATGACATATAAATACTTCTTAAAGTGCTCTTTTGCGATGAAAGGATTTTTAAATATTCTCAGAAAACAGCCATTAACTTTTAGTCAGATATTTAAAAAGCATCTTCTAATTTTTTGTGGGCTTATATTTTTTGCAGGCTTTACTCTGCAAGCACAAACTGGTATCTACATTAACAACAATGATAAATATACGCAATCTGCCAAGGTGGATATTACTATAAAAATCATGGATGTAGATAGTTTACTAATTAGTAACGATCCTTCTTTTCCTGCTGCTAGTTGGCAAACCGTTAGCAATCACTTACAATGGGAGTTACTACCTGGAGATGGCAAAAAAGAAGTATTTTTAAAATATAAAGACCGCGACGGGAATATTTCTCAATTAATAATGGATAGAATTATTCTCGATACCGAGGCTCCTAAAAACGGAGAGGTAGTATTAAATGAAGGGAATAATTACCTCAATTATCTCGAAAACATCATAATAGAATCTACTATTACAGGTGCAGACTGGATTATCGTGAGCGAAAATTCAGACTTTAAGCATGCCAGATGGGAACCATATTACCAAAAAATTAAATACAACTTTACACCTGGTGACGGAGAGCGAAATATATATGTGAAATTTAAAGATCATGCAGGTAATGAATCTGAAGTTTATGAAGATAAAGTAACTATCGATACCAAAGCACCATTTGATGCTAAAATTGAAATAATTCATGGAGCAATTGTGATTGATAGCTTAACTGGCGAAAAATATCTAAATGAGCATAACAACCTGGTAGATTTAAAACTACATGTAAAAGAAGGCAAATACATGAAACTGGCAAATGGTGCTGCATTCTTCGGTCTTAAATGGCGCTTATACGACGAAAAGTACTACGATTGGGAACTGGGTAATTACAAAGATGGCAGGTATAGAGTAGCAATTACCTATAGAGACATTGCTAAAAATGAATCTAAAGTTATTTATGATGAAATAATTGTAGATACAGCCCCACCTTTTGGAGGTAAAATCTTAATAAATGATGGAGATATCTACATAAAAGACCCAGAAGTTGAGCTAAAAATATGGGCATCGGATGCTAGGTACATGATGGTAAGTAATGAACCAGATTTTAATGGTAGAAACTGGGAGCCTTTTAAAGAGAAAAAAAAGTGGAAATTCAGTACCGAAGATGGCAACAAGAAAATCTATGTGAAATTTAAAGACGTTGCTGAAAATGAATCAGAAATTTCTTCTGACGAAATTATGATGGATGCCACCCCTCCACACGATGCCAAGGTTATCTTAAATAATGGAGATGAAAGAACACAGTATGCATATGTAAATGCAGTTGTTAAAGCTGAAGAAGCCACTTTTATGCAGGTAAGTAACAGACCTGATTTTAAAGGAGAAATCTGGAAAAACTATCATAACAGTCCGATTTTTATCACATTAGAAAACTCACCTGGCTCCAAGAAAGTCTATGCAAGATTTATGGATGATGCAGGCAATATATCAGAAGCAGTTTCATCAGAAATATTAATTGAGGTAAAACCTGTAAGTGCAAAAATTGAAATCGATAATAATGCGGTCTATTGCAATAGAAGCGATAGGAATGTTAAACTTCACATTTTTGCTAAAGAAGCCGCTCAAATGATGGTGAGCAATACGGCAGATTTCTCTGGCGCAAATTGGGAACCTTATCAAACCGAAAAAGACTGGGTGCTAGAAGATAAAGATGGTGAAAAAACCGTCTATGTAAAGTTTAAAAGTGAAACAGAAACTCTTTCAGAGACTGCTTCAGACAAAATAATTTTAGATACGACTACGCCAATTCCAGTTAAAATTGAACTGAATAATGGCATTCCGAATACATTCAATCAAAAAATTCTGGTGAAGGTAGAAGCCAAAGAGGCAACACTTATGCAAATTAGTGAAGACAGCACATTTGAAGAAGTTAATTGGAAAGGATACACAAACCGCCACTTCAATTTTGTACTCACCAAGGTTTCTGGTACACAAAAGGTTTATACACGATTTAAAGATCAAGCAGATAATACTTCTGGAATCATTTCGGCAGAAATAAAACTTGAAATTAACCCAGTATTTGTAGCTATCTACATAGACAAAAATGCTGAGTTCTGTACCAACCCTGAAAGAACTGTAGAATTGGTTATCAATGCGAGAAGTGCTTCAGAAATGATGGTTAGTAACGATAAAGACTTTAGCAGTTCAGCATGGGTTCCATACAAATCAAAAATTCAATGGACTTTAAGTGAAGGAGAAGGTGTAAAAAGGGTTTATGCAAAATTTAAAAGTAAAACAGGCATCGAATCAGCTACAAAATATGATGACATTATTCTAGATATACTTCCACCACAAAATACTAATATTCAAATAAATAGAGGCAGAGAGAGAACTATAAAGCCAATAGTTGAGGTGAATGTAAATGCAGATGATGCCATAAGTATGCAAATTAGTAAATATCCAGATTTTCAAAAAGCTCGTTGGCTACCGTACTCAACTCAGCCTTTCCATTATTTTATTGGTAACGAGGGTGGCACACACACTATTTACACAAGATTTAAGGATATTTCTGGTAATATTTCAGAAGCAAAACCTGCTTCAGTAGTAAAAGAAGTTCAACCGCATAATGGCGATTTTGTAATAGATAATGATCAACCCTTTACAACTAACGACAATGGTAAAGTAGAACTCGATATTGTTACAGTAAGAGCTACTGAAATGATGATAAGTGAATCTGAAAACTTCAGCAACTCTGTTTGGCAACCACTCGAAAAGTCTGTCAAATGGAATTTATCTGGTGAAGATGGCTTAAAAACAATATATATGAAATTCAGAAGTAAAACACTCAATGAGTCGTCTCCTATTAAAGACCAAATATTGCTAGACAGAACACCTCCACAAAACTGTAGTATCATTTTAAATAACTTGGCTTGGTTACGCTATCTAAACCCCAACCATATACAAGTAAAAGTAAAGGCAGATGACGCATTCCAAGTACAATTAAGCGAATATGATAATTTTACTGGTAGGCCTTGGAGAGCTTATACAGATAAGCCCTTCCCATTTAAATTGAGCAAAACATCTGGTGAAATAACCATTTATGCCCGATTTAAAGATTTTTATGGGAATATCTCAGAAACAATACAGCAAACTATTACAATAGATGAAGTTTCTCCAGAAAATAACACACTCGCAATAAATGAAGGTAAGCAGCACACAAATTCTACCTCAGTTACAATCAACAGTTATTCAGAAGGCGCCAAAGAAATGCGTTTGGCAAACTCTTCTCATACACTGAAAAATGCCGAATGGAAAACATATCAAGAGAAAGTAAATTGGGAGTTAGCTAAAAGTGAAGATAATAAAAGAATTGTATACATGCAGTTCAAAGACACTTATGGTAACACATCTCAAGTTGCAACTGCTGTAATTGAATTAGACAGAGAAAAGCCCTCAAAACCTAAATTTGAAGTTCAAGATAATGCGCATGTAAACCACCCTGCTGGCGAGGTAAATTTAATTTTGCAAGCAGATGGAGCTACACAAATGATGGTTTCTAATGACAGAAGCTTTAGCGATGCTACATGGGAAACTTTATACCCTATTAAAAAATGGCATTTACCAGAAGGTGATGGTCCTAAAAAAGTATATGCCAAATTTAGCGACGAGGCAGGAAATGAAACTGAAGTATTAGAACTTGATTTAGTACTAGATAGAGATGCGCCAGAAGCTTTAAGCCTATCAATAAACAACGATGATATTATTACAGCTAAGCACGAAGTTATGCTAAAACTAGCTGCTTCTGGTGCTGATGAAATGATCATTAGTAATAATGGATTATTCGCATTGCCTCATAAATGGATGCCTTATAACAGTGAAAAGAAATGGAGGCTTTTTGGGCAAGATGGAGAAAAAACAGTTTATGTGAAATTTAGAGATAAAGCTGGAAATGAATCTCCTATCTTAACTCAAACGATCACACTAGACACAGAAGCACCAGTAATTTACACCTTTGAAATTAATAATGGTGAAACCGCTGTTGATGGCACTGATGTTAATCTTTTTCTAAATGTAAAACACATTAATGGTTTGCCAGATGCTAAGTTTTTACAATTATCTAATTCTAAAAACTTTTCAAGTGCTAACTGGGAGCCATTTTCTAATCAAGTATCATGGAGAATGTCTGGAAATGGCCTACAGAAGGTTTACATCAGATTAAAAGATGAAGCTGGAAATGTTTCTGTTCCATTTGAAGATAATATTACAGTTTACTGATTTGGAATTTTGAAAATTACATTTCAGTTTTGAGCAAAAAAGTATATGCTGGTATTTCCAAACGCGAAGATCAATCTGGGACTGAACATTCTTAATAAAAGACCTGATGGCTACCATAATATTGCCTCTTGCTTTTATCCGGTAGAATGGTGCGATGTTTTGGAAATTGTTCATTCTGATAAATTAGAAGTAAGCTTAACAGGTATTCCAATTCCAGGTAATAAAGATCAAAACCTGATAGTATCGGCATATCACTTAATCAAACAAGATTTTGATATTTCTCCTGTAAAAATCCATTTACATAAAGTAATTCCTATTGGTGCGGGTTTAGGTGGAGGCTCAGCAGACTGTGCTTTTGCTATTAAAGTTTACAACGAACTTTTCAAGCTCGATCTTTCTACTCAACAAATGGAAGAGTATGCTGGCAAATTAGGAAGCGACTGCCCTTTCTTTATAGAAAACAAACCAGTTAATGTGAGTGGCACAGGAAACATTTTCGAAAAAACTGAACTTAGTCTCGCCGGTAAGCACATTTTATTAGTGTATCCAGATTTGCATATTTCAACAGTGCATGCTTATAGTGGAGTTCTTCCAAATGAACCACAAATTAAAAACGCCGATATTCTGAATCAGCCAATAAAAAACTGGAAAGATAATTTGGTAAATGATTTTGAAAGAAGTGTTTTCCCGCAGTTCCCTGCAACAGAAAAGCTAAAAAGTAGCATGTACGAACACCATGCGATATATGTTTCTATGACAGGTTCTGGCTCTGCAGTTTATGGAATTTTTGAAGAAAAACCTGATATTCAATTTCCAAAAAACTATCAGGTTTTCCATTCAGAATTAAAGTAGAAAAACTTCTTATTTGTAGGCTAAGTCTGATTGCATAGATTTCTTCCAATTGAAGAAACCCATTGTAGCCAACGCGAGATACACAACATACAAGAAACTGTATATGTAAATACCTTTGTAGAAATAAAGAAATACACAAATAAGGTCTACTATTATCCAAACTATCCAGTTTTCGAGATATTTTTTAGTGAGCTGATACTGCGCTATTAAACTAAAAACCGTAGTAAAAGAATCCCAGAAAGGTAAATCTGCATCGGTATAATTTGAAAGGAAATACCCCAACCCTACTGTACCTACAACACCAATTACCAACATTAACATCAGGTTAGAAGATGAAGACCAAGTTACTTTTAATTCACTATGTTCTTTGCCTCCATATAGCCAATTATACCAGCCATAAAATCCCAGAATTACATAGATCACGTGCAAGCCCATATCTCCATACAACCTCTGTTGTAAAAAGATATAAATTGCCATGGCAACATTTATAATTCCAATTGGCCAACCCCAAATATTTTCTTTGGCATTTAAATAAACACAAACAATCCCAAATACAGCACTTATGGCTTCAATGGGATTGTCTATTATATAGTTTGTGATTAATTCAAGCATTTATTCTTAGTATAAAATCCTGAATTTAATAGTGTTTTCGATTGCCTTCAGGTCTTTGATTACATCACGATGATATTTTTTATCTATGTCGGTAATTACATAACCAACTTGCTCATTGGTTTTTAGATATTGTCCAACAATGTTTATTTCGTGCTTAGCTAATACTGAGTTAATTTTTGCCATTACACCAGACACATTTTTATGGATGTGCAATAGTCTGTGAGCATTGGTTAACTTAGGTAACTGTAAATTAGGGAAGTTCACACTGTTAAATGTGTTACCTGTATTTACATATTCAATTATTTTGCTTGGCACAAAGTCAGCAATGTTTTCTTGTGCTTCTAAAGTACTACCACCGATGTGTGGAGTAAGAATTAAGTTTGGTAAATTTCTCAATTCAGAATCAAACTCTTCATTGTTACTCTTAGGCTCTTTCGGGAATACATCTACCCCAGCACCTTTTATCCAGCCGCTTTTTAGTTTTTCAACCAAATAAGGAATATCCACTACAAAGCCACGAGAAAGGTTTAAGAAATAAGAGCCTTCTTTCATTTGGTCGAACTCTTCTTTACCAAATACCATCTTATTTTCTAATCTACCATCTACGTGTAAAGAAACAATATCAACAGTATTTAATAACTCTTTTAAAGAATAACACTTAGTTGCATTACCTAAAGCAAGCTTTTCAACCATATCGTAATAGTAAACATCCATACCCATACTCTCTGCCAACACAGAAAGCTGCGAACCGATATTTCCATAACCCACGATACCAAGCTTCTTGCCTCTTACTTCGTAAGAATCTTTTGCAGATTTATCCCAACTGCCTTTGTGCATAGAAGCCATTTTGTCTGGCAGATTTCTTAGCAACATAATTATCTCGCCAATCGCCAACTCTACTACACTTCTAGTATTACTAAATGGTGCATTAAATACAGCAATACCTTTATCTAGACATGCTTCTAGATCAATTTGATTTGTACCAATACAAAAAGCACCAACTGCCATTAGTCTATTGGCATTCTCTAATACTTTTTTAGTAAGATTGGTTTTAGATCTAATACCAAGAATAGATACATCCTTAATCGCTTCACAAAGTTCATCTTCGTCCATAGCGCTGCTAACAGTTTCTACCTGGTATCCTTCTCGAACAAAAATATCTCTTCCCTTTTCATGAATATTTTCTAGTAAAAGAACATTAATTCTGTTTTTAGGATAAGAGATCGCCATTGGAAGTTTATTCACATATAGCACTTCGTCGAAACTTGGTGCAATGTGATCTGCCTTACTGGCAACTTGTTCTCTGTTTACATTCTCGGTAAATGCATAAAACTGATTAGCCAAGCCAGCTTCTCTAATTTGATAATCAGTATAGCCATCTCCAATTACAAACACATCTCCATCAAGCTTAAGCTCTTTCATCAACTTCACTTTTCCATTATCTCCAGCTAAAGGATTGTTTCTATCGAAACCATTAATATTTCCTTCTTCATCGAATGTAAATGAGTTTGCATAAACATTAGATTCGAGAACGCCGTACTCTGTTACTATCGGAACAATAAAATCTTTAAAACCATTGGACATAATTATTACATCATCTCCATTTTGTCTAAAGAAGGCTTCGTTCCTTACTATAGAGTCAGATACCTTGGTTTTGAGTTTACTAACCAATAATGGTAAATGCGATGAGTTCGCTTCTAAAAGATTTACTCTTTGTTCTAAAGCATCAGCAAATGAGATACTGCCTTCCATAGCTTTGTCGGTAATTTCTCTTACCTTTCCTACAATAGCATCTTTGTCTGGCCTACCAACTAAGGCAATCTCACATAATTCGTCAAGTGCTTCTACTTTAGTGAATGTGCTGTCAAAGTCAATAATAAAATATTTCTTCCTCTTCATTATCAGAATTCAAAAAATTGGTGCAATAGTTAGAAATCTTTTCAAAGATAAAGGAATTTCTTTTAATGAAATGATGCCAGCAGATAATTTAAATCAATTAATAAATAACTTGTAGGAGATAAAAAATAATTAAATTTGTTTACATAACAGCTTAATTCAATGAAACTACTGGACAGAATCACTGTTTACCATCTAGACGAAGAAAAGCAAATTGAGCTTTATAAGGGCGATTTAACTGCAATCCCTCAAGATAAAGCTGTTGATGTACTGGTTATTTCGGCCTATCCTAACAGATACGAGCCAGACCCTAATTCATTAGTTAAGTGCCTGCTCGAAAAAAATGTAAATGTAAAAGAAATTGCAAAAGATAAAGCTGTAGACTTAAGACAAAACTTTTCTTGTTGGCTTTCTAAAGAAATAAGTGGACAAAATTTCAAGAAAATTCTTTGCTTTGAACCTTTAACAAGAGGTAATCCCAGTGAGCTTGTGGGAGAAATATTTCAAAGTTTAATGCCTTTTGTTTTTGTTCCTCCTGGAATAAAATCAATTGCCATGCCTTTGGTTACTTCTGGCAATCAAGGATTCGCGCCCGAAAGTATTCTTGAACCTTTAATAGATGCTGCTGCAAACTGGCTAACCATGGGTATGCCTGTTGAAAGAATCAGCATTGTTGAGATTGATGAAAATAAATCCAACGAACTTCTTAGAATATTTAAAGAAATAAAACATAAGTATGATCAGAAAAACAGCAAAAAGCAAAATAGAATTTTTAAATACGATCTATTTATAAGTTACTCACACAAAAATGATAAAGAGATAACTGAAATAGTAAATATGCTATTAAAACTCAAACCTGACATCAAAGTCTTCCTAGATAAAAAGGATTTAGATACTGGTTCAGGTTGGCAACAAGAACTTTATGATGCACTAGATAACTGCAGAAGAGTAATTGCATTTTTGTCTGCTCCATATATTGATTCCAAAGTTTGTAAAGAAGAATTTAACATAGCTGTTTTCAGGCACAGAGAAGAAGAAGAAATAGAGCCTGTATTAGTTCCCATATACCTTTATTCAGCAGAGCTTCCTACCTATATGAAGCTAATCCAATTTTCAGATTGTAGAGAAGCCAGCATAGAAAAATTAGCTGATGTATGTAAAGAAATTGTTGATTCTTTAACGAAATGAACATCTAATACTTCATACAAAGAAATATCTACAATTCATTCATAAAAATGATGATTTTTATCACATGTAAGTTTATAAACTTTATAATAAAGTTTATAGGCTTTAATGGCTGTTTGTTTGAAATAAATAATTCAAAACAAACAAACTTCATTTAATGAAAAAATTAACCACCCTCGTAGTCCTGCTTTTTTGCAGCCTATTTTTATATGGCCAGGATAAGAGCAGTACACCCGAAGAAATCTTTGGGCACTTAATTGGCTCAGATATGGAGGAACACCCCGGCTTTAAAAAAGAATACAGCTATGGTTTTGTAGACCTTGGTCTGGTAAATATTGGTGAAAAACAGCAACTATTTGGCGTTAGCTTAGAACCTGAAGTGGGTTATGCATTTTACAAAGGAAAACTTTGTTCAATCAGTTTTGAGTTCAAAAACGCAGATGCTTTTGATGAACTTTCTAAAATGTTTGGTAAACCAAGATATGCAGACACGGGCAATCAAGCACTTGGTGAATTATACTCATTTGTTTGGGAAGGAGAAAAAATAGCAATTAGCTATCCGGTATTTAACTACGGTAGCCAAGGAAGTCAATTTATTACCATAGAGGACAAAAAAGTCTCACAACAAAACTTTTAATAGGATCCAATCCACTTTAGTAAATTGTATGGAGTAAACAGTGTAACATTAAGTTGCACTGTTTTTTTATTTTTAAGGACTTACAAGTTGCATCAATTCTGCACAAATAATTGCACCGTACGTACCCAAAGCATAACCTAATACAGCCATTAACACTCCTACTGCTGCCAAAGCAGGGCTAAATGCAGCAGCAACAACTGGTGCAGAAGCTGCTCCACCCACATTTGCTTGGCTTCCTACTGCTACAAAGAAGAAAGGAGCTTTTATAATTTTGGCAGTAACTAACAACACCAAAACGTGGATAATCATCCAAATAATTCCAATTGCAAATAAGCCAAGATTGTTTAATATCTCACCTATGTTCATTTTCATACCAATAGTAGCTACTAATACATAAATAAACACACTGCCAAATCTGGAAGCCCCTACTCCTTCTATCTTTTTAAGCTTTGTAAAAGATAGTGCTAAACCAATTGTTGTAGCAATTACAACTAACCAGAAAAACCCAGATAAAAGTGATGTGAGGTTTAAGCTTTTTAATGTATCACTGTAGTTCTCCATAAACGGAGTTACAATATCAGATAACCAATGGGCTATTGCAGTTGCACCAAAACCTACTGCTAATACCAACATAGTATCTTTTAGCGTAGGCATTTTTGAAATGCTATCTCTGTAGTTTTCTACTCTAATTCTTAAGTCGTCAATAGCAGAATTGTCGGCTTTAAGCCATTTATCTATCCTATCTGAAATAGTTGCTCCATAAAGCAAAAAGCCCATCCAGATATTTGCTACGATCACATCCACCAAAAGCATAGATGCAAACAAATTATCGCTTGCTCCATAAATTTCTTTCATTGCTGTTTGGTTGGCTCCACCACCAATCCAACTTCCGGCAACTGTTGCCAAGCCTCTCCATACAGCATTAGGGCCTTCACCACCAGCTAATTCAGGGTCAAATACTCCTACAATTATTAAGGCTATTGGTCCGCCAATTATAATTCCCAAAGTGGCAGCAAAAAACATAATAATTGCTTTCGGCCCTAGGTTCATTATACCTTTAAAATCTATACTTACACACAAAAGTACTAAACTGGCTGGCAGTAAATACCTAGAAGACACAAAGTATAAATTAGAATCTTCACCAGAAATAATACCTAGACTATTAAAAATTGCAGGAAAAAAGTAACAGGCTAAAATTGGAGGGAAATACTTATAAAATGTTTGCCAAAATTTATTTTCACTTGAGGATGTAATTAACACCAATGCTAGAATTACCAATAAAATTCCGAGTACAATTGCATCGTTGGTGAATAAAACTTCTTGCCCTTCCATTTGCTAGTTTTTGTTAGAATTAGCTGATTTTATTTAAATTATTTATTTGCTTATTGAAACTGTTGTATAAGCTATTACTCTATCTCCTTTTCCAGTAATTGCTTTGTAATAAACAATTACATCATACTCATTCTCAGTTCGGTTATAGCTATTTTCAATAATTGAATCATTCAGTTTTTGATTTTTATAAACGGTGTACAAATAGTCGTATCTACCTTGCTTTAGCAACAAACTACCTTTGTAAGAACCAGAAGAAGCTTCATAAAAAAGCTTGTTTTCCTTTTTCAATTGCCAGTCGTTAAAGCTTCCAATTACATATACATCACCATCGTACGGATTACCCGATTCCAACACAAAGTTTACTTCGTTGTAATCTGCCTCAATTTCTGGTTCGTCAGCATTGCCTGCTTGTGCACCTATTACAAATCTACCATTAATATCGGTCTGTACTTTTTGAGAGTTAAATACCCTATCCTCTCTGCTCTTATCATGGTTTAAATATATAATATTCAAATCATCCATCCGCCTAACGTCCATTACATTTAAACCAGCTTTTTCATAACCAGTATCAAAAAAGCGAAATTCGTTTCCGCCCATAAAGGTATTTTCTTCATTAAAATAGTTAAAATCTAACTCGCCACTATTTTGCTTAACATACAATGGTTTTAAATCTATTATAGCAGTTTCCCATCTAAAATTCTTTCTTACTGTAGCCAAAACACTCTCCGATGGTCTGTCGAGTGTTAGTCCACCATAGTTTACAGTAAAGGTTACTCTTTGCTTGCTAAGTGCATCACCTGAGCCAAGCATATCAATAACTTCTGCACTCACTGAAGCAGACTCTTCATAAACAATAAATCTTTTTGTGAGAATAAAGTCATCTTCATCTCCACCTCGGTAAACCACTAATAAATAATTACCAGAAACTTTTACACTAGGCACTGTAAAAGTATAATGTACATAAGGAACTTTTGTACTGATAGAGAAATCGAAATCGGTAATATTAAACTCATTGTAAGAACTCAAATATTCAATTGGTCTGTATCGCGATTCTGTCCAGTCTCTGTTGCAATGTATCAGTTTTACATAGTAACTGTCTGAATCTTCAATAATATCGTCAAATTCTAGTGTGAGACTACCTTGGCCATTAATTGAGACTATAGGCTGAGTAAGTAAGCCATCACTGGTTGTAATAGCATTATATAATTTTACTGTTCTTATATAATCTTCGTAAACCCAGTCTTCGTTCTTTAGGGCTTTATCTCCTATCTCACCCATAAACTTTTTCCACTCTTGAGCATATCCACTCAAATTGAAGTTAAGGTATAGAATCAGTAAAAAAATCAGGCTTTTAAGGTTCATAGGAAAAATATATTTTTACATTTAATTAAGCTGATTGAATTCATTATTATAGAATCAAAAAATATTTTTTTGCAGCTAAGCTAAATAATTATAGCTCTAATACCAATCAATCCCATTTAGAGAAAGTTTCCTGAGCATATAAAATTTAAATATGGAAAATTCTGAATTACACAGCGACGAACAAAAGAAAATTGAGGAACAACTGGCCAAACTAAAAGAGAAATACGATGTAATGGGCCAGGATTTATCTTCTTACCTCGACGGACTACTTTATGCCAATTATCTAAATTATTGGGATTACATCCATCTTGACACCTTACTTTCTCTACAAAACCCTAAAACCGATTTTCCAGACGAAAATATTTTCATCATATACCATCAAATAACAGAATTATACTTTAAACTGATTCTGCAAGAGATGGAACAAATCGCCAACCGCAAACAAATAGATGAAGCATTTTTTTTAACTCGACTGCAAAGAATTAATCGCTACTTTAAGCATTTGGTAGATTCTTTTGAAATTATGGTAGATGGTATGGATAAAGACGAATTTCTCAAATTCAGAATGTCTTTGCTACCTGCTAGTGGTTTTCAATCTGCACAATTTCGCATGATAGAAATTTGTGCTACTGACCTGCCTCATTTACTCGCTAAAGAATATCAAGAGCAAACTACGCCTGCTACTCCTATTGCTGAAATGATGCAACATCTTTACTGGAAAGAAGGAGCAACTGAATTAGCTACAGGTAAAAAAACATTAACGCTTAAAAAGTTTGAGCAAAAATATATGCCAACAATGACAAGACTGGCAAAAGACAGACAAAACTCTAACCTTTGGGCGATTTACAAAAACCACTTTTACCAAGCTTTTAACAACCGTGAGATTGTTGACGCATTGAAAACTTTTGATGTTATGGCAAATGTAAATTGGCGACTATCGCACTTTAAATCGGCTGTTAGATACTTGCAAAGAGACCCAGATGTAATTTCTGCAACAGGGGGAACAAACTGGCAAAAATACTTGCCTCCAAGGTTTCAAATGCAGATATTTTATCCTGAGCTTTGGACTAACGAAGAGAAAGATAATTGGGGTAAAGGATTTATTAAAGAATTACTCTCTTAAAAGTTTACAAGCGTTTTACCCTCGCAACTGGACTAATTCTATACATACTTTTACTCTTTCGCTCTTCACACTGGTAGTACTTTCTCAATTTGTTAAGCTTCTTAAAAACCCGTCCATCTTTAAGCGCAAATTCGGTATGCAATGGTAAATCTTCGAGGTATTCCATCCCATCGTCATCATCATTATATCTGTCGAGAACCTTCATTAAACCAGCATCCGAACAGCTAGAAGCCGCCGGATTATTCATGTAATTAACTAACTGGGTTAAAATATCTGGAGGGAAATAATCATGATTTAAGTAAGGAGTGATCAACTTTTTAAAGTTATCTTTCCACTCCTTACCGTGAGGTCTTACTTGGTTTTGGTATTCGTTCCAAGTTATAAGATGAGCCATTTCATGGATAAAAGTAACCACAAAACCATATGGGTTTAGATCATGGTTTATGGTTATCTTATGTCCGGCACCTCTTTGAGGAGGCATATAAGTAGCCCTCTTGGTTTTTCTACTTCGAGTAACAACTACTTTAATCCTGTATTCTACAATCCATTCAGCAAAGATATCTGCCAATTGAGGTACAGGTACCCATTTGACTAGACTATCCCTTATCTGCAGGTTTGTCATTTATTTGAACGATTTTATGAATTATAGGCCCACTTCAAATAAACCGAACCCCAAGTAAACCCACCTCCAAAAGCAGCCAGTACTATATTATCTCCTTTTTTAAAGTCCTTTTCAAATTCCCACAAACAAAGTGGAATGGTAGCACCTGTAGTATTACCAAATTTCTGAATATTGAGTGTAACTTTATCCATACCTACACCCATTCGTTTAGCAGTTGCCTCAATAATTCGCTTATTGGCTTGATGGGGTACCAAATAGGCAATATCATCTCCGGTAAGATTATTTCTTTTCATAATCTCTGCTGATACATCTGCCATTCTGGTAACAGCAAATTTAAATACAGCTTTACCTTCCTGATAGAAGAAGTGCTCACCCTTAATTATATTTTCTGGAGTAAGCGGATCTGCAGAACCATGCCCTTTTGCTCTTAGTAAATCTTTACCACTTCCGTCTGTTTTTAAGATAGAATCGTAAACACCATAACCTTCTTCATCTGGCTCAAGTAATACAGCTCCTGCTCCATCACCAAATAAAATACAAGTGCTTCTGTCTGTATAATCTATAATTGCAGACATTTTATCAGCACCAACTACAACCACTTTTTTGTATTGACCTGATTTGATGAAATTAGATCCAGTCTCAAGCGCATAAATAAATCCCGAGCAAGCTGCTGCCAAATCAAAACTCAAAGCATTTTTAGCCCCAATTTGTTCACATATTAAATTTGCAGTAGACGGGAAAAGCAGATCAGGTGTGATGGTTGCACAAATAATTACATCTATATCATTAGCTGTTATGCCTCTTTTTTCTAATAGACTGTTGATTGCTTTGGTAGCCATATAGGAAGTCCCTGCTCCTTCTTTCTTAAGAATTCTTCGTTCCTTAATTCCGGTGCGAGTTTGTATCCATTCATCATTGGTTTCCACCATCTGTTCCAGTTGATGATTATCTAAAATATCCTCTGGTACCCAACCACTTACTGCTGTAATAGCCGCTCTCAGTGATGACATATATTGTTTTTAGTTTAAACAGTTTTCCAAATATCAGGCATAGATACTAAAATCTCTACAAAAAACACAAAGAGATTACATTACCTTTTTGGGTATATCTTAAGAATTAATCAATTGTACATGCTATGAATGATTTTTTATAACAAATTTTTTATGAGCGGATTCTGTTAGCTAGATTATTTTCTGAAAGAAAAGAAAATGTAATTTTGAAACATCATTATAAAACATAAAAAAACATGCAAATACTAGGTGTAATTCCTGCCAGATATGCATCATCAAGATTACCAGCAAAAGCCTTAAAAGATATTGCTGGCAAAACGATGATCAGACGAGTTTATGAACAAGCAAGCAAAGCAAAAACCTTTGCAAAGGTACTGGTTGCTACAGACCATCAAGAAATTTTTGATGAAGTAAAATCTTTTGGAGGAGAGGTAATGATGACCGCCGCACATCATAACAACGGCACAGAAAGATGCAAAGAGGTAGTAGAAACACTTACTGACAAATTTGACTACGTGGTGAATATTCAAGGGGATGAACCTTTTATTCAACCAGAGCAACTAGAAACTGTTTGTAATCTGCTAGATGGAAATACACAATTAGCCACACTTGTTGCAAAAGTTAAAAAATCGGAACAGCTATTTATAAACAGTATAATGAAAGTGGTTTTCGATAAAAATTACAATGCCTTGTATTTTAGTAGAGAGTGTATTCCTCATTTGAGAGATGTACCTAAAGAAGAATGGATTGAAAAAGGAACTTTCTACAAACATGTAGCAATTTATGCTTATCGTACAGATATTTTAAATGAAATTGCTGGCTTGCCTCTATCACCTTTAGAAAAATCTGAGAGTTTAGAGCAACTTCGATGGCTTGAAAATGGTTACCAGATAAAACTTGGCATAACCGACCTTGAAAGTATGAGTGTAGATACACCAGACGATTTAGAAAAAGCCAGAAAATTCGCAATTGATAATAATTTAACTATATGATGCAATTACCACCTTACACAACCAGCGTATCAGAAGAGAGCTTTGCAGGCAAAACAATGAGAGTGAGAGTGCCCGACATTCTGCAAACTGTTTTTGATAAAAACGATTTTGATGAAGCTACCATTAAAAGACTGAAACAACTCGATACATCAATCCCTTTTAAAAAGATTGAGCATTTTGAGTTTTTTAATGAAGAAGATGAAAGATACTGGACACCAATTCTTGATCAATATAAAGACAACACTTGGCTAGAGCTTCCTTTTTATGTAGCAGAGGCACTTTTTTACAGAAAAATACTAGAAGCTACTAATTGGTATGAAAACAAGAAAGACCCCTACGAAAAGCACAAAAGTGAAAGTGTAGAGAAAAGTCATTTTCTAATTGAGAAAACGCTTTCCTTCACCAACTCAATTCTCAAAGAAGAATACGCAGCACATCAATTAGAAGAGTTATTGTTAATTGATCTTTGGGGAAACCAAGCAGATTTGTGTTTGTTCCACGATGGCAATACACCCAATAATAACGAAGACGAAGCCAAAGAAAAACTAATAGCTAATGATTCAGCTTCTTTCTTAAAAATTATCGATAAAGGCTGCAAAAGAGTAGATTTCATTATCGATAATACAGGCACAGAGCTTATTGGCGATATTTGCCTTGCTATTTACATGTTGGAAAAAAAGAAAGTTGATAACATTATTTTTCATGTAAAAGAAGCACCAATTTTTGTGTCTGATACATTAGTAAAAGATGTTTATCTGCAACTAGAAGAAATAGAAAAATCTCATCCAGATTATAAACATCTAGCCAAAATATTTAGAGATAAAATCGATTCGGGAGCAGTTAAATTAATCCCCGATCTTTTTTGGAGTACTGCTTTGGCTTTTAATGAGTTACCTACTCACATTAAAGAAAGCCTACAAAATTCTGACTTAATAATTAGTAAAGGTGATGCAAACTATCGCAGGTTTTTACAAGACAGAGAATGGGATTTTAGCACTCCACTATCAGAAGTAATTTACTTTTTCGATAAGCCTGTTCTCTTACTCAGAACCTTAAAATCTGAAGTTTTAGCAGGAACAAAAACTGAAAATATAGACAAGGCAAAAGCAGTGGATAGCGAATGGTTGGTTAATGGTAAGTTCGGGGTTATTCAATTGCATAATTTTCAGTAAGTTTGCACACATTTTTGAAACAGCACAAACAGCAAGAACAAGCTTGTAAATTAAAATATGAAGATTTCCGCATCTATCTATTCCAATAAAAAAGATTCACTCAAAGAGACAATTGCACAGCTGGACGAAAACCAAGTGGATTTTTTCCATGTAGACTGCAATGATGATCTAAGTGTTTTTGATGATATTGTTGAGATTAGAGAATACAGCAAAAAGCCAATAGACCTACATATAATTACAGATACGCCAGAAAAATACTACGATAAACTAGAGCGCATCCCTGTAGAATATGTAACCTTTCAGTTCGAAAACCTGAAAGAAAAGCTGCAAATACCTAAAAGTATAAAAGCAAAGAAAGGTTTGGCAGTAGTTACTCCTACTCCTGTTGAAGCATTTGAAGAATATGCTGATGAATTTGACTTTATACTAATTATGGCAACTATTCCTGGGCAAAGCGGAGGCACTTTTGACCCAGTTAATTTCAGGAAAATTAGAGAGTTTAGCCAAAAATATCCAGATAAAAAGATTCATGTAGATGGTGGTGTAAATGGAGAAGTATCGTTCATCATCAGAAATATGGGCGTATTCTCTGCGGTATCTGGTTCTTACCTTTTTAATGAAGGACAAGTTGGAAAAGCTTTGCTAAGCTTAAAAGCCACTGATACTGCCTCTCATTATTTGGTGAAAGATTTTATGCGTACCAATGGAGAAGTACCCAAATTAACTCCAGACAAGCGCAGTTTTAAAGATGTGCTCACATCAATAGAAGACTACAAGTTAGGTTTCACTATTCTTACTTCAGATTCTGGTAAACTAGAAGGTATTATTTCTAATGCAGATGTGAGGCGAGGTTTAATTAAGAATATTGATGATATATCGAAGATTAGTATCGAAGATATGGTAAACAGTAATCCGGTAAGGGCAAATGAGAATGATACTGTAGAAGAGCTATTGAAACTCATCAAATCAAAATCTTTCCCTATTAACTTTTTGCCAGTTGTAAACGATACTGATGAAGTTTGTGGAGTTATTACCTTCTTTAACCTTGTAAAAGGCGAATTGTAAAATAAATAAGCTATTAAAAGATAAAAATATGATCGTCCATCTTAAAGACAATATAAGCGAGCAGGAATCTTTAAAAATTGCCGAAAAACTGAAAGCAATAGTTGTTAGAGGTAAAAACAACAAACTGTTGGTAGCTTCTTCTAAAATGAAAAGTTTGCCAGAAGAAGTGGCAGATTTCGTAGAAGAAAGCTTTGTACTGTCTTCTGATATACAACTGGCTAGCAGAGATTACATGCCAGAAACAAGAGAAATAAAAATCGGTAAAAACTACATTGGTGGCTCTCATAATAATACGATGGTAATTAGTGGGCCCTGTTCTGTAGAATCTGAAGAGCAAATTACTAGCGCTGCCGAATTGCTAAAAGAATTGAATATTTCTACTTTAAGAGGAGGTTGTTTCAAACCAAGAACCTCACCTTATACCTTCCAAGGTTTAGGTATGGAAGGTTTAAGATTACTTGGCGAGATGAGCGATAAGTATGATTTAAACATCATTACTGAAGTAAAAGATGCCACTCACGTAGACGCTGTTATTGAACATTCTGATATTATCCAGATTGGTGCAAAAGCCATGTACGACCACGGAATATTAAAAAAATGTGGCGAGACGGATAAACCCGTGCTTTTAAAAAGAGGTTTTGGAACAACTCTACAAGAGTTTGTACAAGCTGCAGAATTTATACTTTCTGGCGGAAACGACAATGTAATTCTTTGTGAAAGAGGTATTAGAACATTTGAAACTAAAACCAGATTTACGCTAGACCTTTGTGGTGTTTCTTTCTTAAAAGAATACACTAATTTACCTGTTATTCTGGATCCAAGCCACGCAATGGGTTATGCTTATGGTGTTCCTGATCTTGCTAGAGCATGTACAGCTATGGGTGTAGATGGATTATTGATAGAAGTTCACCCAGATCCTTCAGTAGCTAAATCTGATGCTGCACAGCAGTTAAATTATGATGAGTTTAAAGATTTATATAAATCACTTTCTGCCATTGCTCAAGCCATTGGTAGAACTATCATCTAAGTGATCGACTTAAATTTTAAATAAAAAAAGCAGATTTCTTTAATAAGGAATCTGCTTTTTATTTACTTGCCTTTAGAATTTAATCATCATAAGGAAATATTTTTATCTCAAGAGAGTCTAAATCGAAACAAAGTAAATTTCCCATATTCCAGTTTGGTAAACCTACTGCATACGAGTTGTAATACACACACCCATTATCTAGTGGAATTACAGGCTTTTTTTCATCAATTGCATATTTAATATCATCTAAATTGGTAGGCGTATGTCCATGAATCAATTTTTTTTCTTTTAAAAGCCTCTTGTTTGCAGAAAATTTCCGAATCCATATCATATCGTCATATTCTGTAAATGGATTTTCTACCGTAAAGTTAAAGCCAGCATGTACCAGATAATAATCTTCAAGTTCGTAGTAATATGGCAACTTATCCATAAACTCTACATATTGAGGTTTTATATCGTTGTTTCCATCTAACAAATCTCTTGTATTGTTAAAATCTAGATATTGATTCAAAACACTTACAGGATCAAGTCTTGCCGCATCTAGCAACATTTGCTCATGGTTGCCTCGCAATGGATAAACTTGATAATCCATTCTCTGCAAATTGATTACATAATCGAGTACAGCACCGCTTAAAGGCCCTCGATCTATAAAATCTCCAAGAAAAAAAAGTTGATCGTCTTTTGTAAGACTTATCTCATTCATCAGGTTTAACAAGGTGCCATAGCAACCGTGGATATCTGGAACAACCAACCTTCTGCCTTTCGGCCTATCAAGCTGATAAAATGGCCTAAACTCCTTGAAAATAGCCATGACATATTAGTAAGTTAACTGTTAGATAAATTGGATTACTGCTGCACAAACCAAATCGGCAAAGAGGTCTGTACATTTACATTTCTTGAATTGATCTGTCCGGGCTGCCATCCAGGATATTCATTAACCAATCTTATAGCTTCTTCTTCTAGACCATATCCAAGATTTGTAGTAGTCTTTGCAGCCGAAATACTACCATCTCGGTTTACAACAAACTGCACATATACTACCCCTTCAATTTTGTTTTTAACGGCTTTGTCTGGGTATTGCATATTTCTTCTTAAATACTCTTTAAAGTTATCGAAACCGCCTTTCGGTTCAGGTCGTTTATCAACAACCATGTAAATCTTGCTCAAAAACTCTTGATCTTCCTGAATCCTTTCGTTAGCCTTTTGAAGTATTCTTTCTTTTACATTTTTGTCATCAACATTTAATGCTAGATTGCCTCCTTTTTTTGCAAGACTATTCACTTCAGGAACATCAGAACTATCTGCAATCATTGCAACAAACGATGAATCATCTGTTGCTAGTAGTGAATCTAAATCTTCTGTAGACTCAATTTTATCAGGAATTAAATCTTCATCAGCGATTAGTTTTTTATTAAGAGGTCTTTTTAACGATTCTGTCACATTTTGCACGCCCGCTAATTCAGGATTTGCTGTATTGTTTTCTAATGCGCTATTGTTACTATTGTTACTTGATGTAGAATCTGTAGATAAGGCACTATCGTCAACTTGTTCCTCAACTGTTTCTTCTTGGGCAGCATATGCCGCAGGAATACTCTTTCTATCTTGCTGAATAACTAGCTTGCATACTGCAATTTGTTCTTGCAAATACTTATCGTTGGGGTCAATAGCTGCAGCTAAAGAATATTGAATGAGAGCTTTTACATAATTGCCTTCTTCGTAAAGCTCATCTGCAAATACTTTGTGGTCTTCTACAGTAAAAGTAGGCTTACCCTTCTCATCCACAGGATTCTTATATGTTCTTAATGTTTCTATTATCTTTTCATTGTAAGCATAGAGCATCACTCCCATTACAAACAATAAAACTGCAGAGCCAAAAATGGCGGCCTCCTTTTTTTTCTTTCTTATCCGGCTTGATGTCGGCAAGCGTTTTAATCCTTTTCCACTTAAGAAAAGACTTTTTACTAAACCAGAAAGTTCTCCGTCTGCTTGGTCATCAGCCTTTAAAATATCTCGTAACCAGAGTTCTTCAGCAGCTTCTTTTCTTAAATGTTCTTGCTGTAAAGCTGCATTTTTCTCTTTTAATACTTTTAATCTATCTCTTTCCTCTTCTGCTTTTCTATATTCAGATAAAACTAAATTACATATTTCTATTCTTTCTGAAGCCCTATTATGCCTCATGTTTAACTGCATAATTCTTTTATACAGTTCTTTTGAAAAAGCAACACGAGAATCTAAAAAAGCCTCATTAGCTTCTCTTTCTAAAAGCTGAATATCTGTACTTTTAATTAAATCTTTATAAAATGTTATTGGAAAAGAAATAGAGCTCAATTCAGATTTCTTTTGGCCAATAACCTGAAAAGCTTTTTTTAAATTAGAAATTTGTATAAGATAAATTTCTTTAAAGTTTTCTGTTACAGAAGTATCGGCCAGAAATTGAATATTTTCTAGTCTCTCATGAAAAAGTCTCTCATATTCAGAAAAACTTTTTTCATTTCTTTTAATGAAAATCTCGATGGCTCTATCGAGGGTCATAGTCAAAATAGTTTACAGTTAAATGACCTGGTGATTAGCTGGAAAAGATCAAAAATACAATAATTGTTAATAAATAAGCGCCAAAATTATATAAATAAATTTTACAAAAAACAGTTTCATTTCATGTTGAAACTAGAGATTTTATATCTACTATATTTTACTCTTAAAAAGTACTCAAAGGCTCCTATTAAAATAAATGAGTAACCCAAAAGTTCAACACCTTCTTCAGCTCCTTCAGCAATACTTTTTAAGTATCCATCCATTACAGCTTTCCAAATGTTTAAACTTCCAAGCACAGGTGCGAATACGAAAGTAGTTAAAAAACCACAAAGAATTATACCAAAACTTGGGTGTTTTATAAAATCTTTTATACCATTTTTTAGTAGTTTCATCTCTTTAAATGAAAAGAATAAAAATGTAACAAATACAATCACTGTTAATATCTGCCAAGCCCCTACTGAAATATAAGTATCAAAAAACCAATCAACTTCTCTAATCATTACAACTAGTGTTACACCAATTAGTAGGTTGGTCATAGGTCTTTTACCTTTTGATGCTTTACCAGCTATGTAAAATAAAAAAAGGATAAGGGCAAGGAATGTGAGTTGTAGCCATTCAGTAAGCGTTGCTTCCTGAACAATGTTCGGGTCATAGGATACGGCGGTATCAATAAAAAGTAACTGTGTAACTCCTAGAATAAAAAAAACATATACTAAAAATCTTAGAGTCACACTAATGATCGAGTCAGTAATCATTTTATTAGTTTATTTGTGTGTTATCTTATAAATAAACCAATGTTATACAATATGATTCAAACGAACAAGTATCCAGACATGGAAGAAGTTATAATTACATCAAAAAATCCAGTAAAAATTAATGCTACAGTAAAAGCTTTTGAAACTCTGTTTAAAAATGTAAAGTTTACATATAAAGGTGTTTCTGTAGCTTCTGAAGTTCCAGACCAACCCATTGGTTATGATGAAACATTAAAAGGTGCAGAAAACAGAGTTAAAAATGCAAAAAAACAATTTACAAATGCAGCCTATTGGATAGGGATTGAAGGCGGTGTACATGGCACTGATGAGATGGAAGTATTTGCCTGGGTGTATATAGAATCTCGCGATGGATTTACAGGAAAAGCAAAGACTTCTACCTTTTACTTACCACCTGCAATTACAGAACTGGTTAATAAAGGTTATGAACTCGGCCATGCAGACGATATCGTTTTTAAAAAACAAAATTCTAAGCAGCAAGGTGGATCTGTAGGTTTGCTAACACACGGAATTGTTGATAGACAGAGTTATTATGAACAGGCTGTGATCTTATCTATGATTCCTTTTATTAATAAAGAGCTATTTACATGATAAAAAACTTAGAAATTTTTCTTAGAGAAAAGCTTCAAGGGGATTTACCTGGTTTTGAAGCACATGCGCAAATGACTGAGAATATGCGCATGAGAAAAATGCAACAACAAAAGAGCACACCGCGAAAAGCAGGTGTGCTTATTTTAATTTATCATCAAAACAACCAGTTTCACATTCCTTTTATATTAAGGCCTGTGTACCAGGGTGTTCATAGTGGTCAAATGGCATTTCCCGGAGGCAGATACGAAAAAGAGGACAAGGACTTAATACAAACCGCCATTAGAGAAACTTGGGAAGAAATTGGCGTTCAAATTGATCGAAGTAAGATTGTAGGATCTCTTTCAGATTTGTACATACCGCCAAGTAATTCGCTTGTAACCCCCACAGTTGCTGTCACTTACGAAAAACCATCTTACACACCAGACCCAAGAGAAGTAGACAAAATATTCGACTTCCCTATTCATTCATTTGTTGCTGAGCAAAATAAAAAACAAGTGAAAATTAAATTGCAAAATGGAGTAAACATTAAAACACCGGGATTTGTAATAAACAATCAGGTAATCTGGGGAGCCACCGCCATGATTATGAATGAGTTATTACACATCTTAGAAGGCTTTATGAATGACTAATTGATTGTAATCATCAATTAGCTTATTCGTATCTTAAAGACTCAATTGGGTCAAGCTTAGAGGCTTTTCTTGCCGGATAATATCCAGAGATAACACCCACTACTACACATACAACTAATCCGATAGAACTCCATACAACTGGGAAAACGAAAGCTGAATCATCAAATAATAGTGTAACCAGATTACCTAACACCATCCCAAACATAATCCCTACTATTCCACCAATAATACAAATTACAATTGCTTCTACTAGAAACTGTTCTCTTATTCGAGTAGGAGTTGCACCAAGTGCTTTTCTAACACCAATTTCTCGGGTTCGCTCTGTTACAGAAACCATCATAATGTTCATTAATCCGATTGCAGCACCAATTAATGTGATAAATCCTATTAAACTCCCTCCTAACCTTAAATTATTAGAAGTTTCAGCAATAGATTCTGCGGCTGACTCACTTCGCGATATTTCGAATGAATTATCTCTGCCCAATTGGTCTTTTCTTATAGTTCTCATTAAACCAGTAGCCTCACCAATTAAATAATCTAATCTGGAAGGGTCTTTTACCGTGGTTGTCATGGTATAAGACAAATTGGTTTGTGCACCAAATTTATTAGCATTTAACAAAGGAATAAAAACCGACCTATCTAAACGCCCACTGCCTAAACCACCAGACTTATCGAGTATTCCAACAATTTTAAATTTAAAGCCTCTAATACCGATAGTCTTATTAATCGGGTCTTCATCTTCAAAAAGGTTTTTTACTAAATCTTGGCCGATTATTGCCACGTTTACACCCTGACTTAACTCAGCTTGAGAAAAATTCCGTCCTTTTTCTAAATCGTAGTTCTTATTACCCAAATAATATTCATCAATACCCGCAACTACAGAGTTAGGATTTGTTTTTTTAGATAGATATTTTACTTCTGCACTTCCTGTTACACTAGCATAAACACTAATTCTTTCTGCCTCACCAAATCTTTCTTGAAACAGTTTGATTTCTCTAAAGGAAATGTCTTTCACTCTCATAGATCGCTGCCCTTGAGACCGCCTCGACCTATAGCGCATATCGCGAATATCAAAACTATTGGCACCCAAATCTGACAGCCCAGTAGAAATTGAAGATTGAATAGCATCTACCGCTGTTAAAATACCCACTAACGAACTAATACCAATTGCAATAATTGCAGCTGTAAGTGAAGTTCTCAACAAATTATCTTTTATGCTTTTAACAGCTTCTTTTACATTTTCTATAAAAACCATATGCTTATTTCTTCGGCCTTAAGTTTCAATCAAACCTCAATTATTATCCAAAATTAATTCTTAAATTGTAAGATGAAGTATTAATACTTAATTGGTAGTAACTTCTTGAATAATATTACATTTTTAGGGTTCTAAACCATTTTTTAAGATGAAATACATTCTCCTCACTAAAATATTAATCTTTACCCTTTCCCTTTCTGTTCATGCTCAATATTTTTTCATTCCTATGGATAATGAGCAAAATAACCATTTAAAGGCTTATGGTATCGCTTATGAAGTATTAAATCAAGATAAAAAGGTTGAGTGGTTACTAAACTACAGAGGCGGTAGCTTCTTGTTTAAATATGAAAAGGACTTTGAACGATTAGCGGTGAAAGGTAAAATTAAATATGATGTAATATCAAAAAAAGCTGTAACCGAATTAAGAAAAAATATTGATAAAGAAGGGCATTCTACAAGCATAGTAAAACTAAAAAAAGCACCCAAAATCGCTATTTACGCTTATACTAAAATACCTTTTGCAAATGCTGTTTTACTTGCCTTAGAGTATACAGACATTCCATTCGATATTATTTACGATAAAGAAGTGATGGCTGGCAAATTAAAAGAATATGATGTATTACATCTGCATCACGAAGATTTTACTGGTCAATATGGAAAATATTATGCGACTTATGGCAGACAAGAGTGGTATAAAACTCGGCAAAAATATTTTGAGGAAACAGCCAAAGAATTAAACTTCTCTAAAGTATCTCAACTTAAATTAGCTATTGCAAAAGAGATAAAAAACTATTGTGCTGATGGTGGAATTCTCTTTTCTATGTGTGCTGCTACTGATACTTACGATATCGCCCTTGCTACAGATACTGTAGATATTTGTGACTTTATGTACGATGGTGATCCACCAGATAGAGATGCTCAAGAAAAATTAAATTTTGACAACACCCTTGCTTTTAAAAATTTCAAGTTAAAAAGCAATCCTTATGAGTATGAGTATTCAAATATTGATAATCAATCTTTTGAAAGAGGTGTTAAAGAAGACACGGATTTTTTTAATATTCTTTCATATTCAGCTAAAACCGATAAGATATCTGCAATCTTAACTCAAAACCACCAAAAAAGGATGAAAGGCTTCATGGGACAAACAACAGCATTTAAAACCAAATTCATAAAACCTGATGTAAAAGTTTTGACTACATCTGATGCAAAGGATGAAGCAAGATACATTTACAATAAATATGAAAAAGGCTATTGGATATTTTTAGGTGGGCATGATCCTGAAGATTATAGACATTTTGTAGGCGAAGAAGCAACAAAGCTTTCAGATCATCCAAATTCTCCAGGCTATAGGTTAATTCTCAACAATATATTGTTATCTTCTGCTTTGGATTAATCAAAATGAATGCTTAATAATTACTAATAGAAAACAATTGAATTTTTTTCACTATCTATAGTTTTCTTACAATATAGAATATATTCATACTTTCTAGATTTATTTTAGAGTACATTTTATAGAAAATCTTACATTTCAACTTAACAATGTTTTCAAACACATACTGTTCACACATTGAAACTTTAAAATAATTCACTAAGTTTATAGAGTAAATCTTCATTTAAAACAGATTTGTGTTATAGATTTTATAATCTTTCAGCAAATACTAATTTTTTTAATCTGCATAATTGAGATATGAGAAAATTCCTCCTGCTTATAACTTTCCTACTAATAACTACTTTCACAAAAGCAGCCTACCTGTTAGTACCAATGGATGAAAGCCAAGCAAATCACTTAAAAGCTTACGGTGTAACATTCTGGGTTTTGCAACAAGAAGTAGAAGCTGAATGGCTTCTCAACTACAGAGGGGGTAGTTTTATGTTCAAATACTTACAGTCTTTTGAAAACGAATTAATCATAAGAGGTGTTAGCTATCAGGTAATTTCAGATTCTGAAGCTTTACAAATTAAACAGTCAATTGCGAGCCCTGAAGCAAACATGGATGTAATGAAATTGGAAGTAGCTCCTAAAATTGCTGTATACTCTCCAAAATCTAAGCAACCTTGGGACGACGCCGTTACACTGGTTTTATCCTATGCTGAGATTCCTTACGATGTTGTATTTGATGATGAGGTAATGCTTGAAAAACTACCAGAATACGACTGGTTACACCTTCACCACGAAGATTTTACTGGGCAATATGGAAAGTTTTATGCAACTTATGGTAGACAACAATGGTACATAGAGCAACAAAGAGAGTTTGAAAGATCTGCTCAAAACCACGGCTTTACAAAAGTATCTGAGTTAAAACTAGCTGTAGTTAAAAAGATAAGAGATTTTTGTGCTGGTGGCGGATTCTTATTTGCCATGTGTTCAGCTACAGATACTTACGATATAGCACTTGCTGCCGATGGTGTAGATATTTGTGATTTTATGTACGATGGTGATCCACCTGACAGAAATGCACAATCAAAACTAAATTTCGATAATACTTTCGCATTCAAAGACTTTAAATTAAAAATCAATCCTTACGAATACGAGTATTCTAATATTGATAATCAATCTCATGAGAGAGGTTTAAATGAAGGAAACGACTTTTTTAAACTGTTTCAGTTTTCTGCAAAATGGGACCCTATTCCAACTATGCTATCTCAGAATCATGAGTTATTGGTAAAAGGTTTTATGGGCCAAACCACAGCTTTTAAAAAGCAATTAATTAAGTCTGATGTAGTAATTATGGGTGAAACCAAAGAAGCAAATGAAGCTCGTTACATACATGGCACTTTTGGTAAAGGAACTTGGACATTTTTTGGAGGTCACGACCCAGAAGATTACAGACACTTTGTTGGAGAAGAACCTACAGATTTAAACCTGCACCCTAATTCTCCGGGTTACAGATTAATTCTTAATAATATTCTTTTCCCTGCTGCAAAAAAGAAAAAGCAAAAGACCTGATTTGTTTGTTTAACATCAGAAAAAAAGGCATCATCTTTAAAGATGATGCCTTTTTTAATATATAATTATAACTCAATAATTTTCATAAAGATTAACTCTGGTTGTACCATCGTTGGCGGTAAACTCTAGTTTTAGAGAATCTGAGTTGCGCTCTAGTATTTTTATCTGCTCCAGATTTCCATCTTTCATAAAGTACATTATTTCATTATCTTCAGTTATGTTTAGCCTCTCCTTGTAAACCAATTTATCTAAGTTGTCATAAAACTCTATATCTCGACTTGAAGTAAATTTTAGATAGGCCATATTAGAAATACTCGCATTCCCATTTTTTAAAGTCCATTTTCCTACCGGAAATTCATCTGTACTCCAATAAGGTATACTTGTTTTCCAGTCAGCTTGAAAGTTATCATCCACACCTATTGATTGAAAATAAGTATAATAGCTTGACTCTTTCTTTTTAAAAGAAGTACCATAAGTAACGATAATCACATCGTATAAAGCATTATTATTCATAAACATAAAATGCGAGCCTCTATATTTATAATAAGTCTTTTTTTCTATGTACTCATATTGTTGCCAAAGAACTTTTCTATCATTATGAACAAAATTTCCATTCACAGAAACATCATATCTTTTTGTAATGAAGTCTAGCATATCGCGACTAGATAAAGCTTGAGACTCGAAATGCTCCTCTAAATTATCATTCATAGGGTCTCTCATGTAAACTCGAAGCACAGCTTTTAACTTACCTAAAGCTACATGAAAAGCATGCTCTTCTTCTGTACTATAAATAAAATCATTTTTACTTAGTGGAATTGACAAGCCATTCCAATTATAAACACTATCTTGTTCAACATGTACAAGATGTTGAGCTTTACAAAAAGAAAATGCCAGTAAAAATAAAATTAGAAATGTAGTAAGCCTCATAGTTAGTTGATTGACGGCAATAGATGCCATCTGTTTTTGTTGATAATTTTCCATTAAATCCTGATTTTTTTGAAATCAGTAAGGGCAAATTAAACAAATCATCATCTTTTATGAGTATGATGCTAACTAATAAATGTAAATATATTCAGTTTGATAGATATAATTTTTATCAGTTTAGATAAACAGGATTCACTTATACTTGAAACAATACTTTACGCCAGCCTTTCACCTGAGACTACCATTTTATCTTGTTTCCATGCTTTATGCTTTTGGGCGAAGTAATACATAGAAAGCAAGGTAAAAACTGCTCCTACAACAGCCATTATATAACTAGAAGATATAAAAAAGTTAAGCCAGCTCATATTGGCATTGCCAAAGTTTTTGTATAACATAATTCCGACACTGCCCATATAGCCAAAAGCATCTGCCAAATAGATAAGGAAGCCAACATTTGATATATATTGAAATGCAGCGATAAACCTATCGAAAAATATACTGTTAAAAGGTACATAACCCATGTATAGGCCAAGCCCAACAAGAATCATCCAAAGCTCTGGGCCAATCATGCTATTTTGATATGCCATTGTACTAAGACCCACCAAAACAATTCCTGCAAAAATAATGAGATGGTTTACCATGAGGGCTTTGGCATTATCTTTCACTAAAAAGACCAAGCTCATCATAATTAAAATTGCCAGTGAAATTGGAATTTCTGTAGCAGTGAAAATTTCTGGGGAATCTCCATAGCCTACTGCTTGCCAAATCTCAGCAGCAAAATTATCTCTAAAATCTCTAAATGCAGTGAGCAGAGCATAAACGATTATAAGTAAAATTAAACCTGGTGCAAATCCTAAGAATAATTGCTTTCTCTGCTTACCATTCATTGGTTCTCGCTTGGTTCGTAGTTCCTCATCTAATGCTGAAGGTGCTGGTAGTCGTTCGAGCATCCAAACAAAAAAGAGCAAAGGAAATGCGAATAATCCACCAGTTATAAATGGCATCCAAAACTCTGTAAATCCCCAATCTTGCATTACAATAGCTCCTATTGTTTTTACAAAGCCCGATGAAAATATAAAGCTTATAGACAACCCAGCACCTAAAATTTCTGTAACTCTTCTGCCTTCTAAGTAACTAAACACCAAGCCCCAAACCATACCCAACGGCAATCCATTAAAAAACAAGAAGATAATATTATAAGGTGCAGGAGTTAAAGCAAAGCCTAGTAAAGCAATCTCAGCCAAACCGATGAGTACTAAAATGCTTATGCCTCTAATTTTTGTTCCAGCCTCAGATACTATCTTAATTCCTAAAAACTTAGATAAAGTATAGCCCAAAACTTGAGCAACAATGAGCAGTATTTTATAATCGATTCCCCAAAACGCTATGCCTTCAAAAGTAGCCACAGCAAAAGGTTTACGGAATGCGTACATGCATGAATAGGTACAAAAAGCAGCCAATACTGCGAAAAGAGTGAAGAGTGGTAGTTTAGTTTTACTCAGCCACTGAGTTACAGATTTGTTAAGATTCATCTATATAAATTAGCGTATTGAAAGAAAAAGATAATTATTCCCAATTTACTCCACGTTCGCTAAAAGACAATGAAACCCATTCACCATTTTTTAAAACTTTTAGCTCCTTAAAGCCTATTTTTTTGAGTTTAGAGGCGGTTTCTGTAAAAACGGCATTTAATTCTTCCGGATGATGTGCATCTGCATTTAACATTATATCTATATCTAGCTCTTTTGCTAAAGTTAATATCCATTTAGAGGGATAAGTCTCCACAGATTTTTTCTTGTAAATTCCTCTGGTATTTACTTCGAGAATAACTTTTTCTTCTGCAATCGATTCTAGCGTTTTAGAAACCTCTATTCTATACCAATCTTCAAATTCTGAAAACAATACTCCTTGCTCTGCCTGAATTTTAATCTTATCTAAATGCCCTAAAACATCTATTCCATCTTTTAGCATTTCTCTGGTTAGCTCAAAATACTTACTTACCATTGCTTTTACATCACCATCAAAAATATGATGTAAACCTTCCAAGAATTTCTGATGAGCTCCATCAATTTCACAAAACCTGCCGTCATCAAAAACACCAGTATAATGTATAGAACCAATGGTATAATCTAGATTTGCTTGTTTTATATGCTCAGACTGATTACTAATTACGCCCGGAATATAGTCCATTTCTAGACCTGTGTAAATTTGAATTTGGTCTCCGTATTGTTGTTTTAAACCTTCTACTTCTTTGAGGTAATCTGGCAGTTCTTCCATCTTCATATTCCAACCATGCCCGCCTTCAAAAGGGCAATGAGAAGAAAAGCCAATAGCTGGCATATCTAATTCCAAAGCTTTTTCTACATAAGCTTCGGGTTCTAGTTTGCCATCGCAGTAATAGCAGTGTCCGTGATAATTGGTCCAGGCCATATCTATTTTTTAAGTTCTAAAAAATCTTTTAGTCTACCCTCAGTATCATACATTTTAAAACTGAGGGAATTGTTGAAAATATTGATTGTAAAGTAATGATGTCCTCGATAGGTTTTAGCGCTAAACCATGCTCTTGCAGGGGCAAAGTCTTCTAGGTTTCCACCTCCTCCTCCTGCTTGCACGTAGATTACTCCATTTTCTTCATTTACTTGATTTGATGCAATAGGTAGTGTTCTTTGGTAAGTGTGTAAATGGCCAAAAAACACCATATCTACACCGTATTTCTCATAGAGAGGTACAATTTTTCTTACCTCTAAATCTCCCATATCTGTTTGCTCCTTCCATGAATCGCCATAATCGTCTTCATCAGCAGAGTAAGGAGCATGATGATGGCAAACAAACTTCCAATTTGCTTGAGAGCTTTTTAATTGTTCTTCTAGCCAAACATACTGTTTTTTACCAGGAGCAAACTCTTCTTCTTGGTTGCTGTCTAACATAAAAAAATCTGCATTGCCATAAGTAAATTTATAATAACCTTCTGGTTCTGGCAATGCATGGTAACGATTATACCAGTACAAGTCTGACTCACCATTTCCAGCTACAGGAAAAACCGGAATCCGGCTATGGAGTTGAGTCATTCCACTAAAATACTCATAATTCCATTGAAATTTTTGTCTTTTTATACCTCCATCTGTTAAATCGCCAAGATTTAAACAAAAATCTGGTCGCTCACCCCAAATCAATTTTGCTACCCGATCGTTGATGTGTGGTCTCGCTTCTGTATCGCCTATTACTGCAAAAGCAAAAGCTTCGTCATCTTCAACCGCTGTTTTAAAAGTTAAAACACCAGATTGAATTTCGTTACCTGCCTTGTCTTTTAGTGTAATTTGATAAAAGTATTTTGTGCCAGACGCTAAACCAGTGAGTGCTGCCTCGCCAATAAAATTATCTGGTTCAGCATTGTCTTCCTTTATCAATCTCTCTGAATTAACTTCGAGTTTGTTTTTTAAAGGCAATGAAGTACCATATTCTATAGTAGCAGTTGTTTCTCGATCTGCCTCCCAAAGTAAATTGATACTAGATTTTGTGGCATAATTTAAATAAGGACCAGTTGCAAAATGGAATAAGTCTGGATAGAGAATTCCTCGCTCCACCATTTTTTTGTAATGGGTAAAATTACTTGTAATCTCTTCTTTTGAAATTGCTTGATCATAAATTCTGAGCGATTTTACCAGATTACCTAAATCCATATAGGGTTCATTCTTTAAGTATGCAGCCAGTTCTATCTGATTATTTACTGCGGTTTCTCCTGCTGGTTTGGCTCTTGCTCCAACTGTTATTTCATCAAGCAAATTACCATTGTAATACAATTTCATTTTACCAGCTTCATACACAGCAACTATGTGCAAAAAATTACCAGACCAGTAATCGTCTACCTTTTTATTTATAATCTCACCATAAGGATGCTTAACTGTTTTAAGAGAATAAACAAGCTCATCTCCATAGTAACCTAGCAACCAATCAGGTTCGGTTTGTAGGCTTCTGTCTTTTAATGTAATTAAAGCACCGACCGGCTGATTTACATGAACCAACAACCACAATTCAATGGTAAAATCTTCTTGCGGAATCTTTTCTTTAGCTAAAAAATTAATCAGTCGCTCAGTTGGTTCTTCAGAAAAGAAAAGTAAAGGAGTGTTTTTGTATTCTAGTTTCTGAAAGTAACTTGCCGGATTGTCCAACTTAGGACCGGGATAGTTTTTGGCATTTCCGGGCAGGGTATAATCTGGCCAGAAATACCACTCTGCTACTGGCTTTACCTGTGCCGATAATTGTAAGCAGAGTGGTATAAATAAGCCTACTAAACTAAAAAATTTCATTGTGGCTGATGTATACCAATGATATCTAATAATTCTGGAAGGCTATAAATCAAATAATCTGGTTCTTCTTTTTCCAAATCTTCTTTTTTCCAAGAGCCAGTAGTAACGGCTACTACCATACCACAACCTGCAGCTCTGCCCTCTTGTATATCTGAAACCGCATCTCCTACTTTTATAACTTGCTTTGGATCAGTTACCCCTGCTTGCTCCATCAGATTCAATATCATATCTGGATGTGGACGACCGTTTTTTACCTCGTCGCTGGTAATGGAGTAATCAAAAATACCATCTTTAACCCAATTTAATCGGGCAAAAATGGTATCTGCGATTTCTCTGTTAAACCCGGTATCTATTCCTATTTTGATTCCACAACTTTTTAAAGCGGCTAAGGTTTCTCTTACTCCCGATTTTTCGGCTACAAAGGGGCTACTTTCGTAGTGATGTATCATTTTCTTGACGAAATTTTGATGAATTTCATCAACATATTTATCTGTAATATCTTTTTCATTCGGCAACTTCATTCCCATCAACATTCTTATAGCTAATGGCTTAGGGTAGCCTAATACTTTATTGATAACAGGTATTTCAACAAAAATGCCTTCATCTGCCAAAGCTTCCATTATAGCTATGCAAACATTATTTCTGTCTTTCACTGTAGTTCCTGCCATATCAAAAACTACTAACTGAATATCCATAATAAATCTGGTTAATTAATAATTAAAAGCTGATTGTAAGATTTAATTCATTGCCGTTTTGTAGAGTTGATATTAAAAAGTTGTTTCTTTCCAGTATATACAAGACTTTACTGCTTTAATCAGTTCACGAAAGTCTTCTGGAAATACATGTCCGATATTACCAATGCGGAAAGTATCAGCATCTGAAACTTTTCCGGGATATATTACAAAACCTCTAGTTTTTAAGAGATCATAAAACTGATTAAAATTATAGGCGATTTCTTCTGGATTCTTAAATGCGGTAATGATGGGCGACTGCAAATAATCTGGCAAAAATGTTTCGAATCCAGCTTCTCTCATGCCTTCTACTAAAATTGCATGATTCTCCTGATAACGTTCATATCGTTTAAGCACTCCACCCTCTTCGTGTAATTCTGCCAAAGCCTGTACAAATGCTCTCACTGTATGAGTTGGTGATGTATATCTCCATTTTCCAGGATCGTTTTCCATAGCTTCCCATTGGTCGTATAAATCTAGTGCCAGTGATCTTGCTCTGCCTTTACATTTTTCTAACTCTGCTTTTTTCGCAATTACAAATCCGAATCCGGGTACTCCTTGAATACATTTATTAGCCGAGCTAATTAAAAAATCGATACCTGCCTCAATCATATCAATAGGAATACCTCCAAAGCTGCTCATTGCATCTAATATAAATATTTTACCATGCTCTTTGGCGATTTCAGAAATACGCTCGGCAGCGTTAAGCATACCAGTTGTAGTTTCGCAATGCACCAATGCTACATGAGTAATTGCTTGATCTTCTTCTAATATTTTAGCGAGTTTTACAGGGTTATGCTGTTCATTTTCAGAAGCTGAATAAGTGATACAATTTACATTTAATCGCTCAGCTATTTGAGCTATTCTTCTTCCATAAGATCCATTCTCTAATACAAGCAGCTTAGAGTTGGTAGAAGTTACACTTCCAATTACAGATTCTACTGAGAAGGTACCACTTCCTTGCATTAATACAGATGTGTACTCATCTCCTACTCCGGCAATTTCCAATAAGTCTTTTCTTACTTGCTGCACAATTTCTTTATAATCATCATCCCAAGTGCACCAGTCTCTCAACATGGCAGCTTTTACAGATTTACTTGTTGATAGTGGTCCTGGCGTTAAAAGGTAATATGGGTTTTCCGGATACATTTATCTCTTTTATTAAGATTTTTAAATAGTAATTACGCAATTAAAACAGTTGTTCAATTTGAAGGTTTAAGGTAATAAAAAAACAGGGAAAGACTAATTGCCAATCCCTGTTGTTTACAGAAAATTAATTTTTTATTCCCACCAAACTTTTGCCATCACAAACCTAGACTCATCTATACCTTGGCGTTGTACTGCTTCTTGATAGTTTGAAGCATTTAAGCTACGCTCAGGTGTAGGATATTCGAACCGACTAGGGTAAGAGCTATAAAATGCATCTGGCCCCGGAACAATCACACTTGGAAACGAAGTTCTTTTAAACTCTAAAAAGCCCTGATAATCTGTATAAAGTAAAGAAATCCACTTTTGAGTAATAATGGTTTCGAGCTCGCCATCATAAGCAACTCCATCTTGGGTTAAATAATCTGTAGGTATTTCCGTATCCCAATATTCAAAAGATGATGTTATTGCTTCTTCATAAAAAGCTTGTGCATCACCAGCAATCCATCCATTTAAAGCTGCTTCTGCCAAAATAAACTGTACTTCATCATACTTCATTAGTAAGCCTTGTACAGCATTTGGTTCAAAATAAAACATGTCTGCAAATTTTGAAAGATAAGCATCTCCACCTTTATAAGTGTATGCGTCACCGTCTACAATTCCGTTTTTCATTCCAGACCAATCTGGTGCACCTTGCTCTACAGAATTCGCTGTAGGATTAAACCAAGTTTGCAAGCGCGGATCATCATAAGTTACTAAAACACTCTCTAAGGTTTCAGACATTCTGTACTCGTTAAATGAGCCAGAACGATAACCACCCGCTTCAGTTACTGGCTTTACATTGGGTAATGAAGTTAGATAAGTCAATGCTGCATTATCTTCATTAGTAGAAATAATTGGGTTAACATCTTGATTATTAAACACTTGAGCTATTACAGCTTCTGAAACCTCAGGCTTTACATTTGATAACCTCAAAGCGACTCTTAAACGAAGTGAGTTTCCAAACTTTTGCCACTTAGCAAGATCACCATCAAACATAATATCTCCATTTACAGGAACTTCAGTGCTATTTAATAAATCATTTGCTTTGCTTAAAGAGTCCAATATGGCAGTATAAATCAGTTCTTGTTCATCGTAAGTTGGTGTAAAATTTCCATCTAGTTTACCAAATGAAGCTTCTGAGTATGGCACATCTCCCCATAAATCTGTTAAAATTTGAGTTGCCCATGCTTCCATTATCATCGAAACTGCCTGATAGCTCGCATTATCAATATTGGTAGCAATTTCATTCAGTGTTCTGGCATCTCTAATAGTGAGGTATAATCTATCCCAAGTGCCTTCTTGGCTCCCCCATTCAAACTGATCGAAAGAAGTGAACACGATTCTGGCACCGTATTGCGCCATTAAATTACCTTCGCTCCAAGCATTCCCCACCATACTGTTAATCGGTTCTCTAATTAAACCAGTTAAAATCAATTCGGGATTATTGTCTACATTATCTGCAACATCTGGGTTTACATTATCGAAATCGTCTCCGAATTCGTCGCAGGCAGTTATTGAAAGTAAAGCAACAAATGCCAATAGTATTAGCTTTATATTTTTCATTTTTTGAATGATTCTTAAGTTGAGAGAAAGGAAAATTAGAATTTGAAGCTGAGGTTTAAACCATAACTTCTTGTGCTAGGGATAGACATATCTTCTACACCGGGAACAACTGCACCACCACCCGTGTAAGAAAGCAATTCAGGATCACCATGATTAAAATCGCTCCACAATAATAGGTTTCTACCTACTACAGATACTTTCATACTTCTGATAGGAGTATTTTTAAACCATTGGTTTGGTAGATTATAACCAAGTCTTAACTCTCGAAGCTTAACATAAGTAGCATCGTACATACCTTCAGACTCATTTTCGCGCTTGTATCTTTTATTGTGATATGCTGATGCTGCCACTACCACATCATTTTCTTCGTAACCGATTACATTTCCTTCTCCATCCAATACTTCTTTTACACCATCGGCAATTACACCATCATTTAAATCGCCTCTTGGCAAACCACTGTCTTTAATTCCCGGATGAGCTCCACCAAATTCTACATCTCTTCCCCAAAGAGTTTCTACTACATTACCAGAAGTAGCTGCAATTAATCTGGTGAGAGACATAAGCTCACCACCTTGGCGCCAGTCAAACAAAATATTTAATGATAAGTTTTTGTAGGTAAACTCATTGGTAATACCCATGGTAAAATCTGGATTGTAATTACCCAAATAGCGAAGATCGTTTGAAGCAACAGGCAAACCTTCTCTCAAAATTAAACTACCATCTTCGGTCTCAAGAAAACCTGTACCATACATATCTCCCATACTTCCACCAGATGTAGCTCTTAATGTTACACGGTTAGAAGCCAAATCGTAAGGTGCATCTAAGTCTTGGATTTCATTGTCGTTTTTAGCAAAATTGATAAATGTTCTCCACTCAAAACCAGTAGAAAGTCTTACCGGAACTGCTGACAACATCAATTCAACACCCTTGTTTACAATCTTAGCCGCATTAATTGTACGTTGTGTGTAACCAGAAGTAATTGGAGTTTCTACCTGAATAATCTGGTTTTGAGAAGTACTGTGATAATACGTAAAATCTAAGCCTAAACGATCTCCAAAAAATCTCACATCAGCACCTACTTCATAAGAGTTTTGGTCTTCTGGTAATATCTCTGATGAAGTTAAGCTTGTACTTTCTGTTACTACCAAATTGTCTCCCCATTGGTCACCAAAAGTGAATTGACTTTTGTCTGTTACAAAATAAGGATCGGTATCGTTACCCACGTTTGCCCAACCAGCTCTTACTTTTAATAAAGAAATCTCAGCCGGCAAAGCAAAAGCATCAGACAAAACTGCACTTAAAGAAACGGATGGGTAAAAGTAAGAATAATCTATACCGGTAAGTAGCGCGCTCGACCAGTCATTTCTGGCTGTAATATCTAAAAAGATCATGTTCTTATAAGCAACCTGACCAAAGCCAAACAAGCTATTAATCTGCTTTCTTGGGCGGCTAATGGCTGACTTAAGCGCAATATCTGTATTATTAAATGTATATACCTCTGGAATTACTAACTGATTATTAGAGATCGCATGGAAATGATTGACTTGTTGCATTCTGTTTCCCCCAAAAGATGCTGAGAAGTACCAATTATCGTTTGCTACGCTTTTTTTATAGCTTAAAAGGAAATCTGTATTTACCTCTCTATAATTGATTTTATCTTCTCTATACTGCCCATAAGGGAATCTTTGTGTACTAAATGCTCTTTTAATTTCTCTTAATTCATTAGAGTAATCTGTACCAGCTCTTACCATTAGACTTAGGTCTGGAGTGATCTCGTAAAGTGCTTGTACATTACCAATAAACCTGTTTTTGTCGAGCCCATTGGTGTTTTCATACATGTTAAAGTAAGGGTTATCGTGGTAGTTATAATTGTAGTTGTATTGCTGTCTACCTTCTAAACCTTTTTGCCAGTAATCTTGCAAAGAAGCCATATTTACTTGTTGGCCAAACCAAGTAAATAAATACATTACACTTTCGGTACCGTAACTATTCGCATGGCGGTGATCACTATCAGTTTTAATGTAATTTGCTTTAGCCTTAATTGTCAGTTTGTCGAACAGTTTGTAATCTGTACTTAAAAAGAAATTGTTTCTTCTTAAATCGGTATTTGGTGTAATACCTTTAGCATCCATATTGGTATAAGAAAGCCTGAAACTTCCATTATCATTATTACCATGGATAGACACACTGTTATTAATAGTTCTGCCAGTCTCAAAAAACTGATCGATTAAATCTCCATGATCTTCAAAAGGTGTTGGCGTAACATCTCCTCTTTTAACCAAGTTTACACCCTTAGGACCAAAAACATAGTTGGATGGATCGTGCACATCACCACCTCTTACTCCATTGGTAGTTGGAGAATCGAACTGCTTTATTAGCTGGCCATCCATTCTAGGCCCCCAACTTTCATCTACGCCATCATAAGTACCATTACCAAAACCATCAGTAAAGCTAAACTCTTCATTTTTACCTTGTCCATACACTCTTTGGTATTCTGGTGAAGCTAAAACAGTTTCGAAAGTGATATTAGAGTTTACATCTACACCAAACTTAGCACCTCCTTTTCCACTTTTTGTTGTAATTAAAACTACACCACCAGCTCCTCTTGCGCCATAAAGTGCGGTTGCCGTCGCCCCTTTTAGTACAGACATCGAAGCTATATCATCTGGATTAATTTCGGCAGCACCATTACCGTAATCCAGTTTCATATTATCGGCAATGCCAGAAGAGTTGGTTCTCATGTCTGTGTTGTTATTAATAGGAATACCATCTACCACAAACAATGGTTGGTTTTTACCAGCTAATGAAGATTCTCCACGAATAATAATTCTGGAAGATGCCCCTAAGCCAGAGCTACCATTAGAAACTTGTACTCCGGCCACTTTACCAGAAAGTGAATTTACCAAGTTGGTTTCTCTGGCTTCTGTAATATCTTCGCCTTGTACTTCCTGTACCGAATAGCCAAGTGCTTTCTTTTCCCTTTCAATACCAAGTGCGGTTACTACCACCTCTTTTAGCTCTGTGTTATCAACCTCTAGCTGTAGGTTGATGCTAGACTGGGCTCCTACCAAAATCTCTTGGCTTTCATATCCTACATAAGAGAAAATAAGAATATCTTCATCTGAAGAAATATTTACTTTATAATTACCATTAAAGTCACTTACAGAGCCTCTGGAAGTGCCTTTTACGAGAATACTTACCCCTGGTAGCACCTCGCCATTACTTTCTGTAATCGTTCCGGAAATTGTTCGATCTTGTGCAAAGACAGATACTGTGGGAAACAATAGAAAAAATATGGTAACAATTTTTAACAAACAGTTACCACCACTTAGTAGTGAGTTTTTCATAAATTTGAATGTTTTTAATGAATGAGAATTTGTTAAAACACAATTATTTAGGGGTTAAACTTTCCTCATTACTTAAGTTAACCCTGGATAATTTTCTGGCCTGAAGATGTTGCCGCATTTTCAGGCCTTCTTTTTTTTAGTCGGCTGAAAGAGTATTACAAATTTGCTAATTTGGGAGGTTGCTTATTATGGAGAAGGCTTTATAAAATCTTTAATTTCTTAGAATATGCATACAATTTAAATACAATCAATTAACATTAACAAAACAAATGATTAATATTTGGTATTAAAAAGTCTTATTTTAGTAAGTCTCTGATATTTTCTTCTGCTAGACCAAACGAAAGCGTCATTCCATTGCCTCCCAAGCCCGATATTATATGTACGCCATCTTCTACTTCATCTCTAAAAAATAAACCATCGGAGTGCTTAGCATACACACCAATCCATCGCTTTGTTATTTGTGGATTTTGCAAGTGATACACTTTTTCTAGTTGCACTAATATTTCTGTATTAATTTGTTCGTCGATAAACGGATCAACACTGTTTCCATAGATATGTGAGTCACCTACAATAAATTCACCATCTAATGAGGCACTTAATAATACATGAATCCCCTGCTTTATCGCCTCAGATGATTCTTGGTGTAATCTGTTGGATAGTTCTTCTAAAGACATACAATGCCTGAAAGAGGCATAATGCATTAATGTAAGCCCTCCGGAAATTGTTGGAAGATTTTCTGACACATTGTTATCAGCCTTCACTTTCATCATCTGAAGCTTGCACTTAAGCATATTTTGCTTAGCAAAAGTTTCAGGATATAATATAGAGAATTCATCACCACTACACATAAATACCTTTTTGGCTTTCCACATGTACCTACCAGCTAACACATAAGGCATTTCTATTCTCGAAACAGCCTTACCATACACTATTTGAACATTGTATTTTTCGGTTAATAATTTGGCAATGGCAGCAACTGCTTCTAGTGGATTTACTTTCATTTCGGTGGTACTGCTCAATGCCCCTTTTATATGATTTGGCACATAATTGCCCAATTTCTCTTTTACCTTTTGAGCTGAGTCAATTTTGCAGTTGTAGCCATAGCTGTATGCATTTTCGTAAAATTCTGCAAGCACGTTCATTTCTTCTTCACTGCATGCCAATAGCATTGAGCCATTTCTATTTAGCCAAAAGCCAGCTTCAACTGACAAACTTTGCCAAATTTCACGGCTTTTCAGTGCCATAGTAAGTGCTGTTCCTGGAGCCTGACCTATCGGCCAGATTAAACCAAAATTTCTAACAGAAGCACCAGTTGACTGCATGTCTTTTTCTACAACAACTACTTTATATCCAGCTTTTGCGGCAATGTATGCATGTGCTAGCCCTATAATACCAGCACCTACTACCAAAATATCCGTTTCCTGTGTTTGCATCTCCATTTTTTAGGTATTTTGCAAAAAACTCATAAAATGCCATAAAAACAGACTTGCCTGTTTTATTAAATTATGAATAACTTATTAAGTAATTTTAAATCAATCGAACATTAATACCCATAATAATCGTTTAATTAAAAACTGCTTAACAATTAGCCTTTCCATAAATTTTTTTAATGACATTTTTTAAACAAGATACAATACAAAACCTAACTATGAATCATAGAATGATTTACCTCTTAGCAGCTATTTTACTAGCAGGACTTGGCATATACTATTTTTTATTTGAAAGAACTAACAGCAGTTGGTGGATGATACTCTTGGGCGGAGCCGTCTTTAATATGTATCTAGCATGGAACACTCGAAAAGAAAACTCGTAAATTAACTATAGACAATAAAATTAAATGAATACATAATTGTATATATCTTATATGAGAGTGAATTTCTAGTTCATTATTTTGTTATAGTACAAATCATTATCAATATTCACTCTGGTGAACCATACTAATCTTGCTTCTAGCAATAAGTATTTTTAACAATAAACCTAAAACACTTTGAATAATATAACACAAAACTCAGTAAAGCCCGTAAACTTTGGCAAAATTTGGGAAAACTCGGGAGGTAGAAAAAAGTTTCTGATAGATATACTCAGTTCGATTGTAGACGGTCTTAGAGACTACCCTGTGCTAATTAATGATGCTGTGAATAAAAAGCAATACGATGAATTAAAAAACACCTCCCATAAGTGTAAATCATGTATCAATTATCTATTTCATGATGAACTAAACAACTTGCTCGAATCATTAGAAGAAGATGGCAAGCAAAAAAATATAAACGCGGCCACTACTGAAAACATGGAAAGACTTAAAGTAGTAACCGGTTCTATCCTACCAGTTGTACAACAACATCTCAATCAACTAGAAAGATTATAAAAAAGAGCGATAAACTCTTTCGTTTCCAGCATTATCTTTCACTCTTAACTCCAAAGTTCCTTTTAGTGGCTTGCTTTTGTTGAGTCTTTCAGACCAAATAAGACCTTTGCGATAATCGTATTGCATAAGCAACCAGTCACCATTTATAGTTGCTCGAAAATCGCTAATACCAGAAAGTCCATCACCGATTCTGCAAACAAAACTAGAGGCATCTCTGCGAATTACTCTTAAAGAAGGCATTACATTATCTTGTAAAAAAACAAACCTACCAAAGCTTCTGGTTTTAAAAGTGATTTTACCATCTTTCCATTCTCCACCCACATAACTTGGGTGATTGCCTCTCCTGCTTAAGCTATACATCTGGTAACTATTATCAATTTCTCTATTAGTTGGTTTTATAGTGAATGATACTGGTGCAAACAAAGGAATATCTTCATCACCAAAACTATAAACCTTGTTACTTGCATCTGTACTCATTTCAAGATACAAGGTATCGCTCAATGCATTTTGTGGTATTTTTACTTCTGCAATGTCATTAAAATAAGTAGTGTTCGCAAAAGGCATAATTGTATTCACATAATTATTTTTTATAACCTGAGCATTACAAATTACCGAATCTGGCAAGCCTAACCTCATATCCCATGTAAAAAAGCTTTCTCCACCAACTTTATAATCAGCCTCAATTTCTACAGGCTCAGTTTCATCTTTAATGTATACAGTTGCAGTGGGAGAATAAGCAGAAAACACATAGGTATTTTCATTAAGTAAATCGTCATCTGTTTTGGGCAATGGAACTTCAGGGGTTATGTTTTGTGGTGCACCTTGCAGGTTTAATTCAATTTTTGAGTGATTATCATAAGAATCGTATAAATGAATTACAACCTTATATAAACCAGACTCTGGCACTGTAAAAAAACCGCTTGACGGACTTTCATCGTAAAACGGCAACAGGTTTCCATCTACCTTATAGCACCTTTGAAAGCGCTTATAGGTTTTTTGCCAAGTTTTATAATCTACAAAGAGGTTAATCATTCTGGTAATTTCGAATGGTACTAAACCTATCTCATGGCGGTAAATTTCTTTGCCGTTTACCTCCATAACCACTTTGTTAATACCATATGTATTGCTAGTCATATTGGCTCGGTCTATTCCTTGAAACTCGATGCCAACAGTGCCATGCGCTTTAATTACAGCCCTGTTTGTATAGGTATTTCCACTGCGATAAAGAGGCAACTCAAGCCTGCCAAAAGTGCCATTAATTCTACTTTCAGGATTTTTAGGTACTATAGCAACTCTAGAAGGAATTGGAGCTATATTATCTCTTATTTCATTAAAATTATATTTTAAGGGGTTCATCACTGCATCATCATTTCTTCTTATCTCAAAATGTAAATGCGGACCACCAGAACTACCCGTATTGCCAGAAAAAGCAATTACATCGCCCTTTTTATAGCGAAACATATTTTCATCTGGAAAAATATCAAGCTCAAATTCTTCTTCTTCGTAGTGTTTTTGGAGTTTGTAGCTTTCTAATCGATCGTCGAAACTTTTCAGGTGACCATATAATGTTCTTGAACCATCGCGATGCTGCATATACAAAGCCCTGCCATAACCTCTGGTAGATACTTTTATACGATAAATATATCCATCTTCAGCAGCGTATACAGGTAAGCCTTCTACCCCTTCTGTTTTAATATCTAAACCACCATGAAAATGCCCCGGTCTAATCTCCCCCATACTACCAGCTAAAAAATTCTGTCGTCCGGGTTTTATAGGAAAAAGATAATTAAGTGGTTCACCTTTAGGTGCTTGCGCACTTAAACATGATGGATTTAAAACAAAAAATAAAATTACTATTCCTGAAATTGTTTGTGAAAAAGATGAAAAAGGAAATTTAGCACGACACTTTATAATCATTCCGAAACAAGAAAAGATTTGAAAAAATGAGTTGATGAAATTATTAAAAAATTGATATCTCAAAGAAAAAAACCGATATAATCTCAAAGATTTATTTGTGATCATATTACGATTGCAAACTTAATACTTAATTTTAACCTTTACTTTTTAGTTGTAATTTTCATGCAACTTTAAGCAATGAATAAGCCAAGCTGTTTTACTAATAAGTAAATGATTTAATAACACTAACTACTAAAAACATGAAAACAATACATATAAAACCAATAACTAAAACAGCTTCCTATCGGGCTTGAGCTCCCTAAATTTTAAATTAAAACAAACTATTAGCCTTTTTTTGCATGCCTAAGAATATTGCTTTAGCAACATTTTGGTTTTGTTTTTTGCTTTTGCCTCTATGGGTTAAAAGTCAGTCTATTCCTGCAGATGAAGAAAATGTGCCTTATCTGGTAACATTTGGAAAACAGGCAGAAAGCAGTTACGGTGATAATGACAACCAACAAGTATTTTTTGTAAATATTCCCGCAGAATACCAAAAGCCATTTTTTATAAGAGTTTTTGATCCCGATACTGGCGGATCGATTGATGAGCAAATTGGGGAGTTTGATACTCAGTCTAACTTCTCTATATATGGTGGTAGTGGTACATTTACAAACAGAGATATGTACAGAGCTCCACAACAAAGCGGTACCCTATTGAGTAGCAGAACATTTGCAAATAACCCCGCCAACGATGGACAATGGTTTAGCTTTGGTCCTTTTAATCCACTTCAAGGCGAGATGGTAAATGAAATGGAGGGTTATATTTTTAAAATTACCTGCACCGGCCTACAAGGCAATGATGGAAATCTATACAGGTATTTTGTAAGCACAGACCCCAATGTAAACCGAAGTGTAGAGGGTGCTAATGCATTTACTTATCAATATACATTTAGACTACCCGAAACTCCTGGTGAAACGGTACACATCTATCCTTATGTAACTAAAGATGTAGTCTCAATTAAACAATATAATTACGATTTTGATAGTGATGGTTTAATTCATATTGTTTCTATGAGTAAAAATGGGGAAGCTATGGCTGAGTCTGGAAATGGGGAATGGCAAAACAGTACCCATATGATTACAAAGGAGGAACAAAACACTTCGCTTGACATCAGATTTATCAAGTCTAAAAACAGTACAAATACCAATAATAATCTGGTATTTTACATCACCAATCAATACGGGGTACAGTTACCTTTTTACACAATACCAATTGGTGGAATTCCGAGATATAAATATAAAATCTCAGTAAAAAGAATAAACAGGAACTAAAAAACACTTTAGCTCCTGTTTGATCTATATATGCTACTCAACAACTACAACTAAAAAATGTCCGTTTTCCCAAAATTTGTCTTTGTTCAGAATTCTTAGTTCAGAGTACTCTCCTTTATTAATTTTATAAGAAGAAGCATCGTGAAGCGTAAGCATTCTTTTTAATACTCCGGGAATTCTGATACTAGAAGTACTATCAGAATTTACCTGAAGAAACATTTCCATTTCTTCTCTGTTATAACTCTCGGCTTTTTCGTAAGACCATTTTCCACCTCTTTGTAAAAGGCCATCACCTGCAAGGTCTGCCAAAGTACCCCATGCTATAAATGCATCAGGGAAATAATCATCATTTTCTAAAATTGGGGTGTCAGAAAAACTGGCATATTCTGCAGCCACTTTTTCCTCATTTGCTTTTATCTCTTGAGTGTTATACAACAGAAACTTTCTGTTACCTTGATGAGCGCTTCCGCTATCAACATCTTCATAGGAGACTAAATTACTCATATTGCTACTTACAAAAGTGCTTTGTGAGTGAGAAATTAAAGACACACACATCGCTGAAATAAGAGTAATTATAAAAGGAAATTTCATTTGTGATAAAATTGGTTTACAAAAGAAATTTAAAAAATTAGTGCCAAAACTCTTATATGGGCTACAAGCCCTACAGAGGGGTAAAATTACAAAAGCAATCGTATACATTCACAACAAAGTGTGGAAAGTTTCCACAACTTTTAAAGTCATATTATTTTATGATAAATATCATTAAAAATGGTTTATAGCTTCTGTTACTTTACTAACTTAAGAATATAGTGCTATTTATGGAAAAAAGAATTATTATAGTTGGCGGTCTTTCTGCAGGTCCTTCTGCTGCTGCAAAAGCAAGGAGAACAGATGCTAATTGTGAAATCTTACTTTTTGAAAAAACAGACAGAATTAGTACAGCAACTTGTGGTATTCCTTATGCTCTATCTGCAAAAGAGAATAAGTTAGATCAATTAAGTGTAGTAGATGCTGAACTATTAAGAAGAAGATTTAACATAGAAGTATATTTAAATGAAACTGTAATTGATATTGATACTACAATAAGAGAGGTTATTACTTCTTCAGGTAGAAAATACCAATATACAGAATTAATTTTTGCTACAGGAGCATCAGCCTATACACCTCCTATTGAAAATATAGAAAATTGTAATAATTGGAGCCATTGTAAATCTATTACAGATCTTAAAAAGATTTATGATGATAAGGTGCTTGAAAATGCCGAACACATTACTGTACTAGGTTCAGGGCTAATAGGTATAGAAATTACCGAAAACCTATGCAAAGCAGGCAAAAAAGTGAGTCTTATAGAATTGCAAGATGATGTACTCCCTATATGGGATACAAAATTTAGTAAGATGACTTATAATGTACTTAAAGAAGTAGGTGTAGATATTAGAACAGGTACAATTATAAGCAGCATCGATCCTGTAAAAAGAGAAATACAATTAAATGATGGCAGCAAGATTAACACAGATTATCTGTTGGTATCAGTTGGACTTAGGCCTAATACAGAACTATTACTTGCCGAAGGAGCTGAACACCTAAAAAATGGAGCATTAATAGTAGATGAGTACATGCGTACAACTTTGCCTCATGTATATGCAGCAGGAGACTGTGCCAGTATTAAAAACCTGATTACTAATGAATACGACTACTTTCCTATGGGTACGCACTCTAACAAAGGTGGTAGAGTAGCTGGAGCAAATGCTGGAGGAGGTAATGAGGTGTTTAAAGGAGCTTATAATACAACCATTGTAAAAATATTTGACTATACTTTGGCTAAAACCGGTATGACGGCCAAAATGCTAAAGTCTAAAAACATTCCTTTTGAATCTAGTTTTTTTGTTACTTCTGCTACTCCAACTTTTTATCCTAATCCGACTGATTTATTTATAGAAATATTTTATTCTCCTGATAGTAAAACCATACTTGGTGCACAAATTTTCGGTGAAAAAGGGGTTGATAAAAGAATTGATGTGTTAAGCACATGTATTTATGCAAAGTTAAAAATGGATGATCTTTCGCAGTTAGATTTGGCTTACGCACCACCCTATTCTCCAGCAAAAGATGCTGTAATTACATCTGGGTTTATAGGGACAAGAGATATTGCAAAGAGTATTGAAGATATAGACCCTGTAAATCTCAAATTAACTTTAGAAGAACTTAACACAGACAACCAGTTTTTAATTGATGTTAGAAACCCTGATGAGTTATATAAACAAGGAATAATACCAGGAGCAATAAATTATCCGCTAGACGACTTAAGAGCAAGATTAGACTCTATACCGAAAGAGAAAAATATAATTGTATATTGCCAAAAGGGATTAAGAGGTTATGTTGCTGCTCTAATATTAAAAGCCTATGGTTTTAAAAGTGTAAAAAACCTTGCGGGTGGTTTCCTATCATGGAAAATGCTCAACTCACCAATTGAAGCATATTTAAATGACAATGGTAATGACTATAAAAAAATCACACAACAAGATTCAAATGGGCTTACTATCCAAAAAATAGAGTAAGCCCAAACTCTTATTTACCTATTTGCTACTTAACGGTTTTTCAAAAAATTCACTGGCAGATGCTTCATTAATCATTTGTTCAGATAATTCTTTGCCTAGATACATATCTATAAAATAATGGGCAACATATAGTAGCGGAGTAAGTACCACTGCTACACAAAATTTATATATATAATTCATTATGCCAACTGCAATCACTTCTTTTAATGGCCAAATACCATAAAAAGCCACACCTAATACTACAAAGCTATCAATAAACTGAGAAATTAGTGTAGAACCAGTTGCTCTTAGCCAAATTTTAGAACTACCAGTAAATTTTCTAAGCCATTGGAAAGTAAATGCGTCTACTAGCTGGCCAATTAAAAAGGCTACTAGTGATCCAATTATAATTCGTAAACCTTGTCTAAATATACTAGAAAAAGCATAATCAATATCAAAGGTATTACCATCAGCATCTTTACTATACACTTCAAGCCAGAATTGAGCTGGTGGCAAATCTGTTACAATCCATATCACTATAAACATATAGGCAATAAATGCCGCTGTTAAAAATGATATTCTCCTCACTCCTGCTTTCCCAAAATACTCATTTATAATATCGGTTGTGATAAAAACCACAGGCCAAATCATTACCCCTGCAGTAAGATTAAAGTCCAATACAAACTCACCTAGTAAATGAATTTGCGCAGGTTTCATTCCTAACAGCGATTCCAGTGAAAATATCTTTACACCTACGACTTCGGCTAATATGGCATTAGTTAAAAAAATACCGCTTAAAACGATAAAAAGGCTAGTTCTTTTATCTTTTATAAATGAGAGTGACTTTTCGCTATTCAATTTTTTACTTTCTTTAATATTTGTTTAAACTATTAAAAACAAATCTAATCATTAAGCATTCTTAAAAAAAGGAAGTTTATTTCTGTAATAGAAATGAGCAGCTTTCTAATTAAAAGCTCAAGTAATCTTATGATTAAAATCATATTTTTAACTTGCGTATGTAAATATATTTAAGACATAAAATTACTAAGAAACCAGTTTAACCAGTAATCAAATGAGCACTATAAAAAAAATACTCGTCCCAACAGATTTTTCTACTGAAGCAAACAATGCACTCGCAGTTGCAGTAGAAATTGCTGATAGAATTAATGCAGAGATTACCCTCCTCCATATAGTAGATATTCCATACGTGGGCCATGAAGATAACCTTGGTATTATGGGTTATACTGAAGACCATGCAGAGAATCCAGCATTTTACAAACTCTACATGGAAAAACTCATGGAAACTACAAAAGGTAGGATTCAGGCGCTTAAAGATCAATATCCACACAGCACTATTAAAGAGCATGTTGTATTTGACTCATTCCAAAAACACATGGCTAAATTTGTTGTAAAAGACCAAACTGATTTAATCGTAATAGGCTCTAAAGGTGCTAGTGGCATAGATGAGGTATTTGTTGGTTCTAATACTGAAAAAGTGATTAGATACTCTAAAGTACCTGTACTTACTGTGAAGCATTATCCTGAGGGTTTCGATCCAAGAAAGATTGTGTTTGCATCTAACTTTAAGAAAGTCCCTGAAAAAACAATTACTGCCTTAAAGAGCTTCCAAGAAATTTTTATGGCCGAATTGGTGTTTGTAAAAATAATAACACCTAACACTTTTGAAACAACACCTGATACACTAAATTTGATTAATGAGTTCGCCAAAAGTCATGGGTTTGAAGATTACAAAGCAGAAGTTTTCAATTACTTTACAGAGGAAGAAGGAATTAGAGCTTTTGGGCATGAAATAAGTGCAGACATTATGGCTATGAGTACTCATGGCAGAACAGGTATTTCTCACTTACTATTTGGTAGTATAGCAGAAGAAGTTGCTAACCATGCATCAATACCAGTTTTAACTTTTAATGATCACTTCAACGAAAAAGAAGATTAATAAATAGCTTTATAAGTATTAAGTTCCAATCTTAATACCTCAACACTATAGACCGCCTATTCCTACAGGCGGTCTTTTTTTATGCTTTTCATTAAAAAAAGGCTCCCATAAGTAACCAATAAGTTCCGTTCAACTAATGATGATACCACCCATAATAATTCACAAAAAAAACATAGAGTTTACCTGAACAATCGCAATCAGCAATGCCGTATAGTAAGCTGATTATCTATCTCAGAAATACATCTTATTATACTGCACAATCTACTTTATCCTAATAATTCACTCTTAAATTTCTTATTCTAAAATTTATCTTATGAGAAAAAATAATTTAAGCAAACTCTTCACAAGAAAGGGAAAGTTTCAATTAGGTTATGTAAAAAGTTATACAAGAGGTTTTGTAAGTTCAATTAAAAATTATGAGAATATGCTTGTAGAAGATGAAATAGCTCAACTAATCAAAACGAGCAAAATTGTAAGAGAATAGCCCTCATTTTTTCAAAGTATAATACACTATTTACCAACTCTATGTGTCAGATTAATAAGTATTTTTTATCACTATCATTTCTTTTTATAAGCTTCTATGCTTTTTCGCAGCAAAGTTATACTATTAGCGGATATGTTAAAGACGCCAAAACTGGCGAAGAACTACTAGGTGTAACAGTATATGTAGAAGAGATAAAAAACGGAGTAGTTTCAAATCCTTATGGATTCTACTCGCTTACCCTTAAAGAAGGAGAATATAACATTACTTTAAGCTTTATCGGATATGAACCTTTAAAAAAACAAATTACACTTAACGAAAACCTCTCACTCAACTTAAAATTAACAGAATCTAGTACCGAACTAGAAGAGGTTGTAGTAGAAGCCGAGGCCGAAGATCACAACGTACAAGATCTTTCTATTGGTAAATCAGAGATTAATATTGTTCAGGTTAAAAACCTTCCGGCCCTATTTGGCGAGCCCGATATTATCAAAACAGTTCAGATGCAGCCTGGTGTTTTAACTGCCGGCGAAGGAACTTCTGCATTTTTTGTTCGTGGTGGAAGTGCCGACCAAAACATGATTCTTCTTGACGAGGCACCAGTATACGACCCGTCTCATTTCTTTGGGTTATTTTCAGTTTTTAATGCAGATGTAATTAAAAGCTCAGAGCTTTACAGAGGAGGCATTCCAGCACAATATGGCGGCCGCTTATCATCTTTACTTGATATTAGAACAAAGGATGGTAATGCAAACAAACTCTCAGGAGCAGGCTCTATAGGGCTATTAGCTAGTAAATTTATGCTAGAAGGTCCCATCGCTAAAAACAAAAGCTCTTTTATAGTTTCTGCCCGAAGATCTTATGCTGATGTTGTCGCCAAAGCTGTTGGGCAAAACATTCCTGTTTATTTCTATGATTTTAATGGAAAAATTAACTGGAAGCCAAACAACAAAAACAGATTCTTCCTCGCCGCTTATCTTGGTAGAGATGTAATCAACTTTAACGATGGAGGAATCGGCTGGGGTAATAAAACTACCACCTTCCGCTGGAACCATTTGTTTAATGAGCGATTGTTTTCCAACACTACTTTTGCTTTTAGCGATTTTGATTACAAATTGTTCTTGGATGATGATGTACAAGGTTTCGAATGGACTGCCAATATGCAAGAAGCCACGTTGAAAAAAGACCTTACTTATTTCCTAAACCCATCCAATGAGATAAGCTTTGGTGCTTCGGCTACTTACAGAAGATTCTCGCCTGGCAGAATAGAACCTAAAGGAGAACATTCCATCTTTGCCAATGTGCAGCTCGACAAGCAATATGCAATGGATTATGCTTTATATCTGGGAAATACTCAAAAAATTTCAGACAGGTTTTCTCTACAGTATGGACTTAGATATTCCATATTCCAGAGTGTTGGAGATCAAGAAGTTAAAATATACGAAGACCCAACAGATAATGTAAACATCAATATTATCGAGATCAAAAAGTATGATCAGTTTGAGCCAATAAAAACCTTTCATAACCTTGAGCCAAGATTCTCTGCAAGATATACATTGAATGAAAGCAGTTCTTTAAAGGCTTCTTACCAGAGAATGGTACAAAACATTCACTTAATTGCCAATTCTACAGTGCCAATTCCATTTAATACTTGGGCGCCAAGTGGTATGTATTTAAAGCCACAAAAGGCAGATCAGGTTGCAATAGGTTATTTCAGAAACTTTGACAATAATACTTATGAGTTCTCTGTGGAAACCTATTACAAAGAAATGAAAAATGTGACCGACTTTGCAGATAATGCACAAGTTTTCTTTAATGAAGATCTACCTACTGAATATAGACAAGGCACATCAGACTCTTATGGATTAGAGTTTAACCTCAAGAAAAATGAAGGTCGCTTAACAGGTTTTGCTAGTTATACATGGTCTAAAACCAACAGAGAAGTTCCTGATGTAAATAACAATGAACCATTTCTGGCAAATTATGACAGAAGGCATTCCTTTAATTTGGCCGCGACCTATCAGCTCGATCAGTATTATACCTTTGGTGCAAACTTCGTGTACTATACAGGAAGACCCATCACCTTGCCTACAGGTAGATATGAATTTGATGGCTATAACATGGATTTAATTAGCGAAAGAAATGGATATAAACTAGAAGACTTCCATAGGCTAGATATTTCTGTAACCAAAGAAGGCAAAAAGAATAACAGCAGAAAATGGAAAACTTCGCAGAGTTTAGGCATTTACAATGTCTATAATCGCAGAAATCCATTTACAATCTATTCTAGAACTAAACAAGACGACGATGGTGAAATTATCGGCGATGGTTCTGAGAAGGAACTTAGAAAAGTTTCTCTTTTCCCAATTCTGCTTTCCTATTCTTGGAGAGTTAGGTTCTAGTAATTCACAATATTGAAAAATAAAAATAATATTATGCTTAAGCAATTAATATATATTTCTCTGATTTCGTGGTTGTTGGCAGCATGTAATAACCTTGAACAAACTGTAACACCAGACCTTAACCAAGTTGAGGCTAAAATTGTAATTGAAGGTTTAATTACTAATGAGTTAAAAGCTCAGAAAGTAATTGTTAGCAAAACTGCTGGTTTTTATACCACTGGTGCTACTGAAAAAGTAAGCAATGCTGATGTAATTGTAGAAGACAACGATGGTAATTTATTTACCTTCGAAGAGTCTGAAGAAACTCCTGGTTTATATACTGCTGAATTTGCTGGTGAGGTTGGCAAGATCTATTCACTCACTGTAAATGTAGATGGAGAATTTTATGAGGCTTCTGAAGAAATGTTTCGAGTTACTACCATCGATAGTCTTACATGGGAAATTGACGAAGATGAAAAAAATGATTTAGAAGAAGATGATGATGATAGTGGTGAGTTCTACGATGTATTGTTATTTACAAAAGAACCACCGGAAACAGAAGATTATTACCTATTCAAATTTTACAGAAATGGTGAAATAGATAATGAAGATAACCAAGAAGTATACTATTCTGACGATGCTATTTTAGATGAAGCTATTGAAGGTTTAGAAGCTGTTTCTTTTTATGCGCTAAACGATTCTATTACTGTAGAGGCTTATAGTATAACCCGACAAGCATATCTTTTCTATTCAGACATGCAATTATTGTTAGACAACGATGGTGGGATTTATGGCCCCATTCCAGCTAATTTAAGAAATAACCTGAGTAATGACGCCTTAGGATACTTTCAGGTTTCTGCAGTAGACAGAGAGTCTATAATTGTAGGCAAATAATTTAAAAGCTAATAATCCTGTGATGATTATATCTATCACAGGATTATTTTTATCTGTCTACCTCACCCATTACAATATCGATTGAACCAATAATTGCAACAAGGTCAGCAAGCATTACACCTTTACTTAACTCAGACAAGATAGAAAGATTCACAAAAGAACAAGAACGCGCTTTTACACGTAATGGCACTTCTTTATTTTTTCTTGCTCTAAAATAGAATCCTAATTCACCCTTTGGACTTTCGCCTCTAAAATATAAATCTGTGTTTTCTTTTGGCCAAATTTTTCGCGGAACAACAGCTTGAGGATCAAAATCTCGATTTCTTTTATGCTCGCCTTTTAACTTCTCTAAACATTGAGATATAATCTTTAACGATTCGTAGCATTCTAAAACACGTACTTGAGTTCTATCCCAACAGTCACCTTTTGTACCCATCTCACCTTTACCTATTGGAATATCAAAGTCTAACTCAGGATAAACAGAATAGCCATCAACCTTTCTAAGGTCATACTTTAAACCACTACCTCTTAACATGGGGCCAGTAACACCATAGTTAATGGCTAAATCTAGCGGTAATACACCTACATTGGCAGTACGCTCGATAAATATTTTATTACTCACAATAAGTTGTTGCAGTTCTAATAGCTTCGGCTGCATATATTCTACAAACTCAGAACATCTTTCTTCAAAACCAACAGGCAAATCGTAATATAAGCCACCAATCCATATATAATTGTAAAGCATTCTTGCTCCACAAGTCCATTCTAGCAATCTCAAAATATGCTCTCTGTCTCTCATCATCCATAAAAATGGAGTAAATGCACCAATATCAAGGGCATAAGTACCAACAGCTACGAAATGAGAAGCTAATCGATTTAATTCTGCAACCAGCACTCTTATATACTCTACTCTTTTGGGAATTTTATCTGTTAAACCCAAAAGTTTCTCTACTCCCATTGCATAAATATGCTCTGAGTTCATGGCGGCCACATAATCCATTCGATCCACATAGGGGATCGTTTGGTTATAAGCCATTGATTCTGCATGCTTTTCAAAACATCGATGCAAATATCCCAAATGTGGTACTACATCAACTATATACTCTCCATCTGTAAGTACTTCGAGCCTAAGCACTCCATGTGTAGAGGGGTGTTGCGGACCAATATTAAGCACCATTTCATGAGATTGTAAATCTTCTGGCGCATAATAACTTGCTTCAGACTTATTTAAGTTGTCTTTATGATATATGTATTGTACTTCTTTCTTCATTCAAACAGAATTTGCCATAAAGATAAGAAGCCTTATTAAAAAGGGAAACTTATTATTTCTCAGATTTTTATATGAGGTATTGTCCATAATCAACAAATAAAATCTCAATTATTTCATTATAATTGCAAGCATATTTTACTAGCTAATTTTTTTATATTTTTTTAGAATGGACGCTTTTTTCGAGATATTAAAATTTACCCTTCCCTCTGCAGTAGTTTTATTCGGTGTCTACATGCTTTTTAAAACAAGCCTTGAAAACTTACTGGAGTTGCAACACATGAATAAATCTGGTGAACGAACCAAAGAAATATTGCCTCTACGCTTACAAGCTTACGAACGCATAATACTTTTGCTCGAGAGAATCACTCCTAATAACTTGATTGTGAGACTAAGTGATAATAACTTTAATGTCGTACAATTTCAAAACCTTCTAGTTCAAGAAATTAGAGAAGAGTTTAATCATAACTTGTCTCAGCAGATTTATATGAGCAACGAAGCTTGGGAAGTAACCAGAAAAACCAAAGAGGAAATTATTGCTTTAATAAATGAATCTGCTAAAGATTTGAATAAAGAAGCGCCCTCGATAGAACTTTCAAAAAAAATATTCCAAAATGTTCTCGATTCTCAGAACGATTTAGTGAGCAATAACCTTCAGTTTATAAAAAATGAAGTAAGACAACTTTTTTAATTAATCTGCACTTTATATGAAAGCCAGTAAAGAAAACTACAGGATTTATCATACGCATTTAAATCCCAATCAAAAGCTTTCTATACCGGCCTTAGCAGGTTTTTTACAAGAAGCAGCGTGGCTAAATGTGAAAGAGATTGGTGTTCCCACATCTATGCTTTTAAAACAGAATATCGCATGGGTTTTAACCCGAATGAATATTCTTATAAATGATGAAGCAGATCACAGAGACGATATTACTGTAGAAACATGGCCTTCTGGAAGTGATAAATATTACTTTTATCGTGACTTTCAAATTTATAATAAAAAAAAACAGATAGCACGTGTAACCAATAATTGGATTTTAATTAATTTAAAAACACGACAATTAACTCCAGTTCCTGAGTTTTTATCAAAACTTGCTTTTGACCACAGTAAAACTCCACTTGAAAGAGCTAAATCTAAAATCCAAGCTCCTAAAAACTCAGAATTTCAACTAGACATTAAGGTAAACTGGCATCAGTTAGATATTAATCAGCACACAAATAATACTTTTTACCTGCAATGGATTCTAGATACAATCCCTATAGAAATTCACCAATCTTATTCCTTAAAAGAGGTTGATATCATCTTTAAAGCTGAAAGCCTTTTGAATGAAAGTTTAAAAGCAATTGCTGAAAAACAAGAAGATGAAACTTATTTCCATCAAATAAAAAATGAAGAGGGTAAAGAGCTTGTAAGAGCTAAAACTGTATGGACAAAAAAAAAGAGTAACTCTTAAAGAATCACTCTCTTAAAATAAAATCATATTTTAATTAGTAAGGAATAATCGCAATATCCAAACCAGTATCATCTTTAAAGTCTTCTGCTTCCTCTACGTTATCTTCATCATCTTCTGGATGATACCAGTTAACAGTAACATCACCACCTTCCTCTTCGTATTTCTTAATCATTTTTAATAAGTCCAAAATACCTTTAGATGAACTTGTATTAAAATAAGTAAGTTTAAAATCAAATCTTAAAGCTTTTCCAGTTTTTGAATATTCTTGTAACCAGCTTAGCAGTTTATCATAAAACTCCCAAGTATCTTCAAGATAAGACTCACCCTCTAAAGTACATACTCCTGTCTCTGCGTTAAAATTTACACTTGGCGTAAAAAATGTACCTTTTTCGCCTTCAATTTCTAGATTGTTTAATATTTCTTGTGCCATAAGAATGTATGCGATATTATTTATTTATTTTAACTGATAAAGAAAAGAAAGAAACCTGATCATCTACCTGTCTCACTTCCATCTGAAGTGGATTTCCTGATGTAAGTGCAACTTGAATAAGACCAATACCAGCACCTTTACTTCTAGATCCTTGTGGCTTATTCCTTTGTTCTTTTTTGAGTTTTCTTAAATCATCTTTGTCCATTGAATTGATGATTTCACCACTTTCTACTAACTCATCTACGTATACATTTTCAACCAGATTGCCACATGAAAAAATATATTCTTCCTCTGTTTCTGTAACTAAAAGAAGACCAACACTATCTTTTTTATTAGAAAAAGTAACCTTCTCTGCTGAGTAGTATAAAATGTTTTGTGATAACTCCATAAACACTGAAAATACTTTTCTACCTGCTTTAGGATTATCGGCTAATTTTGAGCGTATATCAGCACTGATTTCAGCCATGATTACTGCAGTTACTGGCCCTTTGTAAGAAATAATTACATTTTCATGTTGAATAAGTGAATAATATTCAAACAAACTTAGTTTTCTAGTCATAATACATAGTAGATTGATAATTTCTAAAGCTAACGTAGGTTACTTTTCAAGATTGTTTAAATACATTTATTTTGCTTTTACTGCACTAAACAGTTTTTTTTAAGCATATGCAATTCACTTTTTTCAATACAGCTATTTTTGTAATAATCGCTTATTTATTGTTATGTGTTGTTTACTATCTAATTCAGGAAAAAATCATTTTTTTACCAGAAAAACTAGCCGATAGCTATAAACATCAAACAAAACTTTCCTTTGATGAAATCAATATTAAAACAGAAGAAGGAGTAACAATTAATGCATTACATTTTAAGAAGAAAAATGCAATCGGAGCCATTTTATATTTCCATGGCAATGCAGGCAGTTTAAAAAGATGGATAGAGGTAGTCCATTATTTTGATAAATTCCCTTACGATTTTTTTATTTACGACTATCGTTCGTATGGTAAAAGTATTGGTAAAAAAACGGAAGAAGGCATGTATATAGATGCCAGATACTGTATGAAATACTTAATGAATTTTTTTAATCCAAAAGAAATTATATTATATGGTAGGTCTCTAGGCACTGGAATCGCTTCAAAAATGGCAACTGAACACAACGTAAAAGCTGTTATTTTAGAAACACCCTATTATAATCTATACGATGTAGCAAAACATTATGCACCTTTCGTACCTTATAAGTTATTAATGAGATTTAGTTTTAGGTCGGATTTATGTTTGCCGCAAATAAAATGTCCAGTTTATATATTCCATGGAACTAAAGACAAGATCGTTCCTTATAGTTCTGCAAAAAAACTATCGGGGAAATTAAATGGGAATGGTAAATTTGTAACTATTCCAAATGCTGGACACAATAATCTGGAAGACTTTGATAGATTTAATATCGAATTAAACCATATCTTAACTTAAGAAACGAGCAAATCACTAATTTTGTTAGTTTCAATTTTCAAAAAATGCAAATAGAGTAATAGGTTAAGCATTTATAATCACAGAATTTAAAAATCTTTTATGAAAAAAATTTATTTTATATATATCCTTTTTTTACTCAATTGCTTTGCATGTCAAGATGACCCTGAATTTGAAATAACACAAAATATACTTTTTCTTGTGGGTGACGCAGGTGAAGGCAAAACTTGGAAATTGGTAAAAGCGGAAATCCCTTTAGAAACAAATGGTAGTGCACAAACCATTATCTATGATATACTGAATCAACCAGAATTTTCATGCTATAAAGACGACAACTTCACATTTATGTTAGATGACAGTCTACATATTAATTCTGGTACAACTATTTGCGACAATCTTTTCTATGAAACAGCTTCTGCTTCTTGGGAAATTAGCGAAGAGTCTTCCCCCGATCCTTCAATACTCATGATTAGCAGAGCAAAAGGCGATGTTACTGAAAAGTACGACTTCCCTTTAAATCAAATAAATAAAGAGATGATAATCTCTCAAATAAATCTACCAGTTAACGAACCTATTGAAATTCAGTTAGATGATGTTAGCGCAACCATTTATGAGCTAGACTTAACTTTGTTTTTTGAATCAGTAGATACGTTAAATAATGGTAAGTAAATTAAAGGAAAACTGTAGTAAACTTTTAGAAAAGTATAGCCCAAACATAGAATTTACTACTAAAACTTTAAACACCATTTTTTCTTATTATACAGAAACTCACAGAGCTTATCATAATCTCACACATATAAATGACCTTCTTAACACGCTAACAGATAAAGGCCTTCATTTAGAAAATCCAGATTTAATTTATTTGGCAGTATGGTTTCATGATATTATTTATGATCCACAGAGTAAAGAAAATGAAACCAAAAGTGCTGAGTTCGCTACAAAAACATTAAAACACACATGTTTAGAAAAGCAGCAAATTGAATATATTGAAGCATTAATTATAGCTACAGCAAAGCATAATTGGTTCGATAATCAACTAGACGCAGCCTATTTTTTAGATGCAGATTTATCTATTTTAGGTAGTGAAACAGCCAAATACGATTTATATTCTTCACAAATAAGAAAAGAATACATATCATATCCAGACAGTATTTTTTATAGTGGAAGAAAAAAAGTATTGATTAATTTCCTTCAAAGAGAAAATATTTACTATTCGAAATTTTTTAAGGATAAATTTGAAGCTCAAGCAAGAAAAAATATACAAAGAGAAGTTGAAAGTTATTCTTAATTAAGTACTATGCATGCATTTTACCATCCAGATACCAATAAAACAGATATTGAGATTAAATTATCAGAAGCTGAATCTTTACATTGCAGCAAAGTGTTAAGGTTGAAAGCGGGTGATGAAATTCATATATTTAATGGTAAAGGAGGGATTTTTAATGGCAAGATTGCAAAACAAGAAAAAAAGCAAACGATAGTTGCCATTCAATCACAAATAAGTGATATAAAACAAAGAGAATTCAAAATTCATCTGGCTATAGCTCCTACTAAAAATACAGACAGAATAGAATGGTTTGTGGAAAAAGCCATTGAAATAGGCATTGATAAGATCACCTTTATTCTTAGCAGGTATTCCGAAAGAAAACACCTGAGATTAGACAGAATTCATAAAATAGCAGTTAGTGCTATGAAACAATCTTACAATCCTTTTTATCCAGAAATAACAGAACTTCAAAGATTTGAAGATTTTTTACAAAGTGATATTGAGGAAAAAGAAAAATATTTGGCTTACGAAGAAACAGCAACAAATCAATCTTTAATAAAAGAGGCTAAGCCAAACAGTTCTTATTGTATTATTGTTGGGCCAGAAGGTGGCTTTAATTCAGAAGAATTACAAAATGCAGATAACGCCGGATTTAAAAAAGTAAGTCTCGGACCGAACAGGTTAAGAACAGAAACAGCAGGTGTTGTAGCATGTAATATTTTAAATATGATTCATCTGCGTTAATTAAAATTAAATGCTATTTTTCAGAAACTTAAATGTTTTTAAGAGCTTGTAAAGCTAATTTTTAATCTTTATTCCTACTAAGTCGCATGAAATTATTAACCCTTATTATTTCGAGTTTACTTACATTATCGCTAAATGCCCATAGTCAGGATTATTCCTTTAAAATTGCCAAACTTAAATATAATGGTGGTGGAGACTGGTATGCCAATAAAACTTCGCTACCAAATTTGATTGAATTCTGCAATCAGAGCTTAAATATGAATATAAATCCAGAAGATGATATAGTTGAAGTAGGTAGTCCAGAGATTTATTCATATCCATTTATATACATGACAGGTCATGGTAATGTAGTATTTTCGGCACAAGAAGCAGAAAATCTGAGAAATTATCTAATCTCTGGAGGCTTTCTCCATATTGACGATAACTACGGACTCGATAAATTTATTAGGGTAGAAATGAAAAAAGTTTTTCCAGAACTCGATTTTATTGAGCTACCTTATAACCATCCTATATATCATCAAAAATTTGATTTTAAAGAAGGGCTCCCAAAAATACATGAACACGACAACAAACCTCCTCAAGGGTTTGGAATAGTTTACGAAGGTAGATTGGTATGCTTCTACTCTTATGAGTGTGATTTGGGTAACGGATGGGAAGATCAGGTAATTTATAACGACCCTGAGAATGTACGCCAAAAAGCCTTACAAATGGGTGCTAATATACTCTCGTACGCTTGTACAAACTTTTAATAAAGAAAAAGTGTGATATTATTTGTGATAAGCTAATATCACACTTTTATTATTTAACCTCCGTAATTAACTCTGTAGTAACCTAAGAATTTAGTTCCGATCTGAGAAGTGTCGTAAATACCACCAGGAAAGTTCTTTCCCAAAAAGCCAATTCCTACACCATTTCCGCCATTCTTTCCAGCAGATAAATAAAACAGAGCAATGTTTCCAGGTGAGCCTTCAAAAAACATTATATCACCGGGTTGCGGATTATCTGTTTTTTCTAATTGCTCCATCATAATTTCAGATAAGAACTTATTCTTTTCATTCTGAATGTCTTTGCCCGCAAAACTCAACACATATCTGGCAAACTCTGGACTATCAAATCCATAAGATGGAGAATGGCCACCTAATTTAAATCTGTATTTTCTCAATGGCAGTAATAAAGCTGTAGATAACACTACTTTCTTGTTTCCAGAAGGCACATTGGCAAATGCTGCTGCAACTTCATCAGGGTTTACACCTTCATTAAAAAGCGTTACTTTTTCTTTTTGCAAAATCTGATCAATCTGAGCCATTATTGCTTTTACTTCCTCTTTACCCCCACTTCCTGCATTTAGTGTATTCAATTGAGCTTCAAGCGTAGTGTTTTTTTGCTGCAGTGTTGTAATGGTTGTTTGTAATTCTGTAACCTGATTGTCTGCATTTTGCCATTTATACAAAAGGAAAAATACTAAACCTAACAAGATTACAAGAAAAACTATAAGCGCAATAAATGAAAACTTTGAAAGGCTGATTTGATTTTTATTTTCTTCAGATGCAGTTTCCATAGTTTAATAATAAGTTTAAAAAATGATGATGAATGTGAATAGATAGTTAAATAAACTCAAAAATCTATTAACTACCAATTTGCATAACGGGAAGCATAGGTGCTTTCTTGTTCTGATAGTTCTTCATCGTCTTAAGTATATGGTCTAACATCTCTATAGCATGAATAATATGCGGGCCTTTATTTAACATTACACATTCTGCTCTTTGAGACATGGCTGCATCAGTTATCTCTGCTCTTGATGGTATTCCCTTTTTCGCCAAGTTTTCTAATACTTGCGTTGCCCAAACTACTGGTATATGCGCTGCTTGGCATAGCGATAATATTTCTTCTTGTATTCTACCCATGTGCTCCCAACCACATTCAATTGCTAGATCACCTCTGGCAATCATCACTCCAACTGGATATGTTTGCATAGCAGTAAGCAGAATTTCTGTAAGATTATTAAAACCAGATTGTGTTTCAATTTTAAGAATGAGCCCCAAGTTTTTACTTTCGAGTTTATCTAATTCATCTAGTAACTCTTGTACATCTGAAGCTCTGTTGACAAATGACAAATTCACAACATCTGCATTTTGAGCAACAAATGGCAAATCTTCTTTATCTTTCTCAGTTAAACCACTGATATTCAGCTTACTTTCTGGGAAATTGATACCCTTATCAGCTCGAAGTTTGGCACCTCCATCACTGGCATAGTTGATTCTTATTACTAACTTATCTTCATGCACCTCTCTAATTACGCCTTCAATTTTACCATCATCAAAAAGTATCCTCTCACCTTCTTCCACACTTGAAAATATCTCCTCAGAAGTACAAGAAATATGTGCATGTTGCTTAATTAATCCTTCCTCATCGTATACATGCGGTTCTCCAAGTACTTTCTTTTTATTAAGAATTAACTTATCGCCTATTCTTAAAACAAGACTTTGTTCTACAGAAGGTAACGTCCCAACCTCTGCTTCTGAAAGTTCTCCTTCACGGTCAATTTTAATAATGGTACCAGTTTCTAAATAAGTAGTTTTTTTAATGTAAACTACCCAACTAGCATCTTCCTTTTGCTTAATTTTTAATCTTCTCTTTTTCCCTCTGGCATCTTTAAAAGTTAAAACATCATCAATTTGTAATTGCTCAAAATATTTATCTACAATAGGAACTTGATTAATATCTATCTCAGACGCATAGTCTTTTGCCGAAACCAGATACACTGGTAAAGGATTTATAACTCGGCCAAAAACATCTTTTTCTGGCTTGAATTTAACAACACCCGGTCCGGGTAAAATCTCACCAGTCCTTATTTTTGGCCCACCCAAATCCATACTAATTTTACATCTGCGCTTAATCTTTTTACTAGCAGTTTGTATATGACCAATCATACTTTTCCACTCAGCAGGTCCATCATGCGCGCAGTTTATACGAGCTGTATTCATTCCAGCCTGTAAAATCCTTTCTACTAGATCGTAGTTTTGAGCTGTTTCACTTGGTTGGGTTACCATTATTCTTACTCTTCTGCCTTTTGTTCTGTAACCCAGTAATTCCTTTACATTTTTATTTAGATGCTTCTCTCCTTGCTTAAAAGAAACTCTTGCTCTAATTCCCTCTATTTTCTTTTCTTCTACAAAACTCTGCAAAATTGCTCTATTCATTTGCATGCTAGCCATTACATGCGCTTCTGCTTTACCAAGTCTTGATAGCCCCAAATAAGCTAACTGATCTTGTAGCTTTCTAATATCATGTAATCTTAGAGTTCTGTAGTGGATAAGATTTATAGCACTATCACGATAGTTTGGATGCACTTTCGCTATCTGATCGGCATATTCTACTTCAGTTTTTCGGGCATGTTCAATCACCTGATCGAGGCGAGAAATCATCGCCAATATCTCATTTTTCTTAATCTTCATCATCTCATTTTCAGGGAAAATTTTCCTTTAATGCAAGCTTACATACAACCTGTTCAAAGGCTGTAATTTACGTGTCTAGCATTAAAATGAGAAGTAAAAATGAGGAAATATGTTGGCTAAATTCAGCTTTGTTTTATACTTACAATTCCCTTTTGAATTGCAACATTATTAGGAAAATAAATCTCATTACCATTTTCATCTTGAATCTTTACAGAAAACAATGTAATGTCTAAAATTACACCTTGAATTACTTGCCCACCATCTATAATTTGAATTTTTTCGCCAATTCTAATTGGGAAATAAAAGTATAGTATTAGTGAGGAAGTAACATTGCTTAAAACAGACCATTGAGCAAAAAGACCAATACCTGCAACTGTAAAAAATGAAGCAAAATAAATAGAAAGATGTTTTATAGATACATCCCAAGTTGCACCTACAAGTACCAAACAAAGTAATAAAAGTATGTTATTAATTAATTTACGAATATATAATGCTCTTGATACATCAAATTCCTTTTTGTGTGCTCTTAAAAAAATAATCTTACTAAAAATAGTTTTACCTAATATATAGAATATTATAAGCAGTACACTTACTGATATTTGAAACCCATACTTTACATAGAGTGCAACAAAAAACTCAAAATCCATATTCAGATCAAGTAAAAATTATAGTAGAAAATGATGAAAACAGCTTGCCCTTTCTTAAAAAAAATAAATTACTTAGTCGATTTAGTTAAGAAGAATTAAGGTGTTGATGATAATTAATTATTGAGAATATAATCAGAAATTAACTTTTCAAAGTTAGCTTCATCTTTCAACAATTTTACAGAAATTGGCAAATAATAAAATGGAATTTGATTACCTGAGGGCAAAATTTCCCTTATTTTAACCATATCTTTCTCTGTACATAAAACCACTACATTTGAGTTAGAAAGTTGGTTATAATTATTAAGAATTTCCTCTAAGGTATTTTGGGTGTAATTGACATGATCCTTATAACTTAGATGCCTTAAAATTTTAAAGTGCTGATCTAAATATGTAGTAAGGTATTTTGTATTTGCTATGCCAGTAACTAATAAAACTTCTTTTATAATTTCCTTTTTTACACCACTAAATTTCTTGGGAGCTAAATACTCAAACAAACTGAAGAACACAGGGGCTTTTGTGAATTTTCGTACATTTTCTTCTATTACTTTTAATTCAGTTTCACTAATTGTTTCAGGTAGTTTAGTAACTATAACTGCATCTGCCCTATTTGCCCCAGTTCGAGACTCTCTTAGCCTACCTGCTGGCAATAAATAATCTTTATAAAATGGTCTGTTAAAATCTGAAAGGAGAATATTAAAACCCGGCTTCACTTTTCTGTGTTGATAAGCATCATCTAAAATTATACATTCTACCTCGGGCTGCTCTATTAAAACTGCGGGTATTCCTAGGATTCGTTCTTCACAAACTGCAACTATTACATCTCCACTAAAAGCATGGTAGAGTAGTAAAGGTTCATCACCTAATGTTTTGGAATTTGTGTCGTTTTGCGCGAGAAAAAATCCTTTGCTTTTACGCCCATAACCTCGGCTCAAAATGGCCGGATTCTTCTTTAATTTATCTTTTATATAACTGGTTATGTAAGTTACATGCGGAGTTTTGCCTGTTCCTCCCACAGTTAAATTACCAACACTTATTACTGGAATATCAAATGAAATAGATTTTTTTGATTCTATATTATAAAGATGATTTCGAAATTTAGTAATAGCATTATAAAGCGCTGCGAATGGTAAAAGAATATATTTAATCAAACCAGATAGTATTAAAATAAAAATGCTTACAAAAGAAGTCAAAAAATTCTTTTGTAAGCATTTTATGGTTGATTTATTATTTGCCTTAAGCTTTTAACTCAACTCGTTTTTTCATGAATTCGAGAATTTTTTCCATATCCTCAATATTGAATTCTACTGTCGCTATCACATTCCTTTTCTTTTGCTTGCCTTTTAAAGACTGTTTTGCTCTAAATTGAAAATAGTAATTATCAGGGTCTCTACCTTCATAAATCCTGATGCAGTTCATATTGTCAAAATTGATTTCTTCAAAATGAACGAGCTCCTTTTTATCAAGTGCAGTGATGTAGAGGTTACCTTCTATTTCTCTAAAATCCATGTATCAATCAATTAAATAAGATGAGTTGTTAAAGAAGTTTATGCCAATAATATAGGCGCACTGAGTTTTAAATTCTCGCTTATTATTTAAAAGTTTTGATACTGAAAATATTATTTACAAACAGTAAAAAATTAGTCAAAAAAGGTATAATACTCAAAGTTTTCTTTTGTAATCACATCCAAAGGTAAATGCACATTGGTTTCTATCTCTTTTTTAAGAATAAAATGATTCACAAAACTCTCTACTCCGGAATAACCTTGTTTGTATGCATTTTGATTAATTATAAAATCGATCACTCCATTAGAAAGATATTTGATATTTTCTTTTATCGCATCGTATCCCACCAACAGTACATGTTCCATTCCCACAACTTCGAGATAAGCAGCAATTTCATAAGCCTTTGAAGTACTTACAAATATTGCTGAGATATCATTATAAGCATTAAACAAAGCATCAAACTGCTCTACCATAGACTGTGGAAGCGGAGTGCTAACATTTACAGTCATAATACTTTGCTTTTCTTCATCATTTTCAAAGTAATCTCTAAAGCCTTGCTCCTTTTTCATAAGGTGAGCCGATGTATGTAAATTCTCAGCAAGGTGGATAATTAATACTGTTCCTGGATTAGCCTTTAAGGGATAAGTAAGTAAATGGGCTGCCAGTCTTCCGCTTTTGTAAGAGTCTTGACCTATATAACTTAAATGTTTGTATTCACTAATATTTGTATTAAATAATATCTGCTCAATGTTTCTTTGGTTACACTTCTCAGCAAAATCCAAATATTGCTTATAAAATAACGGTGCTACCAATATTCCATCAAAAGCTTGCTCTAATAATCGGTTAGATTCAACAACAAAAGAATCGGGATCGAATTGGTTAAAAATGAACTTTTCTATAATGATACCATGAGATGTATAATCGCTTTCAGCTTGATTAATCCCATTATATGGTTCTAACCAATATGGATCTCTTTTGGGATCGGGCATTAACACTGCTATTCTATACTTTTTATTGGCCCCTAGTGCTCTAGCAATGAAATTTGGTTGGTAGTTAAGGTCTTTTAATACTGCAAGAACTTTCTTTTCAGCTTCTGCGGAAACTCGTCCTCTGTTATGTATTACTCTATCTACTGTACCTGTTGAAACCCCGGCTTTAGCTGCTATATCTTTTATCCTTACCGATACTTTTTCCACTCTTTTATGTGATTTTTAATTCTAAAAATATAACATTTTTTTATTAAATTAAAATATTGAAAAAGTTATATCTCCACAATTCTTGTTTTTTGCGCTTGCTTTTAAAAAACAGATAAAAAAGCAATCAAAAATGTGTACGATAACAATGTATTTAGATTTATTATGTGTGCGCACACGCAAAATCTTCCGTTTTGATTTGCTTTTATCGAAAATGCATTTATATTTGTATAAAACCAATTTGCCTTACATAAAAAAAGTACAATTTTATTTCATAATTCCTATTCTCATGACAAATCATATTAACTTCTCTGAGAGGTCTTTAGAGAAAATACCTGTAAGTGTATTTGAAACCGTAAATGAAGGGGCAGTTTATGTTGCCAAAGAAATTGCAAATCTGATTCGCGAAAAACAAAAAAAAGGCGAATGGGCTGTTCTTGGTTTAGCAACTGGCTCATCTCCTATTGGCGTTTACAAAGAGTTAGTACGTATTCATAAAGAAGAGGCACTAAGCTTCGAAAATGTAGTAACATTTAACCTTGATGAATACTATCCAATGCAGCCTGATGCGCTTCAAAGTTATGTTTACTTCATGAATGAGCACCTTTTCAATCATGTAAACATCAACCCAGAAAACATCAATATTCCTAATGGAACATTGGAGATCAATAAGATTAAAGAATTTTGTGCTGAATACGAGGCTAAAATCGATAAATTCGGTGGTTTAGACTTGCAAGTTTTAGGTATAGGTAGAACTGGGCATATTGGTTTTAATGAGCCAGGTTCTAAACTTGACTCTCCTACAAGATTGGTTAAACTAGACCACTTAACAATTCTAGATGCTACTAAAGATTTTATAAAAGAAGAGTATGTACCTTCAAGAGCCATTACTATGGGTGTTGGTACAATTATGAAGGCAAAGAAAATCTACTTATTAGCATGGGGAGAAGCTAAAGCTAAAATCGTTCAAGAAGCTGTAGAAGGAGAAATATCTGATGATGTACCTGCATCTTTCTTGCAGTACCACAGTGATGTTAATGTAATAATTGACAAGTGGGCTTCACTAGAACTAAGCAAAGTAAAAACACCTTGGTTAGTTGCAATGTGTAACTGGAACGACGATTTGATAAGAAGGGCAGTTATCTGGTTAAGTGAAAAAACTGGAAAACCAATTCTTAAATTAACTGATGACGATTACAAAGACTGGGAATTAAGAGATTTATTAGTAGAAGCTGGCCCAGCATATAATATAAACATCAAAGTATTTACTCACCTACAACATACTATAACCGGATGGCCAGGTGGTAAACCAAACTCTGATGACACTAACAGACCAGAGAGAGCTATTCCAGCTAAAAAGAGATCACTTATATTTAGCCCACACCCTGATGATGACGTAATTTCAATGGGTGGTACTTTAATCCGTTTAGTTGATCACGGCCATGATGTACATGTAGCATATCAAACTTCTGGAAACATTGCAGTATTTGATGATGATGCACACAGATTTGCAGACTTCATGCTTGATATCACTAAATCTTTAGATATAGATAAAGATAAAGCTGCTGGTATCTACGAAAAAGCACTTGCTTTCTTAAAGGACAAGAAACTTGGTGAAGAGGATATTCCAGAAGTAAGAACAATAAAAGGTTTAATTAGAAAAGGAGAAGCATTAGCAGGCTGCAGATTCTGTGGTGTTAATGAAAAGAATGCTCACTTCTTAAATTTACCTTTCTATGAAACTGGTCAAGTAAGAAAGAAGCCTTTAGGTGATGACGATATCCAAATTATTGTAGACTTACTTACTGAAGTAAAACCTCATCAAATATTTGCTGCTGGTGACTTGCGTGATCCACATGGTACGCATAAAGTTTGTTTAGATGCAATTTTCGCTGCAATAGATATTCTTAAAAATGAGGAATGGATGAAAGATTGTTATGTGTGGTTGTATAGAGGTGCATGGCATGAGTGGGGTGTAGATGAAATAGAAATGGCTGTGCCAATTAGCCCTGAAGAATTATTAAGAAAAAGAAAAGCAATCTTTAAGCACCAGTCTCAAAAAGACACTCCAGTTTTTCCTGGAAACGATGCTAGAGAGTTCTGGCAAAGAGCTGAAGATAGAAATAGAGCAACTGCTAAAATTTACGATCAACTTGGTTTAACTGAGTATGAAGCAATTGAAGCATTTGTAAGATATAGGTTTGACGAAGTATAACTAACATTAAAGGGGGTTTTTCCCCTTGATTTTATTCCTAAACATCGAATGAGAGTTAGCACTTGCTAATTCTCATTTTTTTTCGTGCCTTTTACTTTTTTTTTCAAAGGTTATATCTTCAACTATGAGACCTTTATTTTTAGGTAGGATAATCTCGAAAGTTGTATATTCACTTTCTTGACTATTAACTTTTACTTCTCCATCAAGCTTTTTAATAGCTTTACTAACAATATACAGCCCAAGCCCGAAACCTTCTGTTAAATGGCTGGCCACTATAAACATTCTAAATACTCTTTTTAGCTGCTTTTGAGGAATACCTATTCCATTATCGTGGAATATAATTTTCACTTTATCATTATCACTAGCAATATTAATATTAATCTCAGGTCTTCGCAGCTCAGGAATCGACTTAAAGTTGATGGAGTTTTCAAGTAAGTTTTGAAGAAAAATCTCAACAAGTTTATTATTCCCATAATAGTTAAGATTATCTTCTACATTAATTTTTAGATCAATTACACTTGTATCATATTTTAGACCTAAATAAACCCAAACTCCAGTAATTATTTTGTGGAAATTGACCAACTCATCTCTTTTCTTTTCGAGGTTAATTTCACTGGCCATTACTAGCTTGCTCAACATTACATCCATCTTATGAAATGTAAGATCGAGTTTATCGTGTAATTCAAACACTTTTATCTCTTCTTTCTCAAGCTTAAGTACTTCCAATAAACCTTTAAAATGAACAAGAGGTCTTCTTAAAGCATGAGAAGATTGATAGAAAAAAGTATCTAATTCCTCACTTGTTTGATGTAACTCAGATGTTTTTTTCTGTAAAACCTGATTTAATCGAATGTTTAGATCTTTTAAATTAATGTTGGCTAATTTTAATTGATCTTTAGATGCCTGTAAATCATCATTGATTTTAACAATTTGCTTCTGCTTTACCTCTACTTCATTATTTCTTTCTTTTAGAAGTTTATTATTTTTTTGACGCTGCTTATTTAAACGATAAAAATGAACTACCGTAAACAAGAAGAATATAATTCCAACAATTAAAAATCTATTTTGAAATTCTTTCTTCCCTATCAATTCGCGCTGTTTCTCTTGCTCATTTTTTAGTTGAATATTTTCTTGCTCTTGCTTCTCGGTACGATATCTCGTTTCAATATTATTTATTTCTTGTAGCTTCTCATTATTTAATACTTCTTCTCTTAGCTCTGTATATTTTTTATGATAAACTAATGCATTTTTAAAGTTAGCAAGTGCTTCGTGGTAGAAGTACATATTCTCATACAACAAAAGCAAATCAAGCTTTCTGTTGATTTTATCTTCGTTGAGTATTGCTTGATCTAGATAAATTTTAGCATTTCCATAATCGCCTTGCTTTAAATAGGCCCCTCCCATTAATGCATATAATTCTGCTAAATGCGTACTACGATTATCCAGTTCAAGATACAAGGCCAAAGAAGCTCTATAATTAGCTAAAGCAGAAGTATAGTTTTCTAGCTTCATATAGAGAATACCTAAGTTTTTAAAGCAATCTGCTTTTGCAGGTTTATCATTTAGCCCATTAAATACTTTAAGAGCCGAATTGTAATAAGTAATTGCTTTTTCATTTAAAGAAAGCTTAGTAAACACCTCACCTAAATTGTTTAGTGCAAGTGCCTCCATTCTTTGATTTCCAATATTTCTAAAGTTATTTAAGGCTAGAGAGAAGTGATTTTCTGCTTCAGTAAAAACCTCTTGCTCCATGTACAATTTCCCTAGATTGCCATGTATTAAAGCTACTTGACTAAAGTTTTTTTCGTCTTCGCTTAGTCTAAGTGCCCTGTATAAATAAGTTGCAGCTTCTTTGTATTTGTCTTGCTTTAAATATACTACTCCTGTATTGATGAGTAACTTTACAGAAAAACTTTTGTCGTTTATCGCTTCTGCATTCTGAAGGGCTTTTTGATAAAACTTTACGGCATCATCATAATCTGCCATGTCTTTGTAAATAAGACCAATTTCATTACATACTTTAGCAATGTAGTATTTGTCATCTATAAGCGTAAAGTTTTGAAGAGCTTTTAAGTAATATTTATATGCTTCTTTATATTCATTGAGTAGAGAGTAACTATAACCAGTTATATATTGACTATATGCAATTCCTTTAGTATACTCGAGTTCTTTTGAAATCAACTCAGCTTTTCGGGCATAGCTAATCGATAAAACCTGATCGCTGCCAATAAGTATTTTACAAGCATCATGCAGAGCATGAACGTAAGAAATATCTTTTTTACTACTTGAAAGTACTTTTTGTAAACTATCTGGTAGTTGTTGATTTGTATAAGAGTAACAATTTAGCGTTAGTGTTAAAGCTGAGGTTAAAATAATTAACCTAAACGTTAAAGCCTTAATCATAATTAGATTGAATACATTTTAAAAAACATTATGCATATTTTTTTAGCATGTAAGTTATTTAAATTTTTGGGACTCAATTCGTTAAATATAACTTATAATAAAGCTATTTATTTAATAAATTTCACCCAATTTTATACAAAAATAGATAAGATTTGTCATGATATTAAATATTATTCGCAATCTGACAAAAAGATTTAAAGATCAACAGCCTTTAATGTGGTTAATTCAGCTTAGTTTACTATTTCTTTTCATCTTTCTTGCATTTAGCATTTCATTTTATTTCGCAGAAGAAGTCTCTTGGGGAGAAGCATTTTGGCAAAGCTGGCAAACCCTAACAACTGTTGGTTATGGCAACAGACCAGCCGAAACAGTATTAGGCAGATGGGCAACAGTTATACTTTGTACGGCCGGAATTGCTGTGTTAGGCTCAGTCTTTACAGCCGCTTTTGATTACAGACAACATTTATTAGACAAGAAAAAATTAGGTCTTATGCACAATCCTTTTAAAAACGGTTACATTATTTTCAATTTTCCAGGAGACTATCAGGTAATTAATTTTATTTCTGAACTTAGAAGTGTTGAAGAAGATGCAGGTGTTTGCATCGTAGATAGCTCTATTAATCAACTACCAGAAAATATTAGCATTTTGCCAAACGTACACTTTATAAGAGGAAATACTTTGAGCCGAGAAACCTACGAGATGGCAGCTTTAAAAGATAATAAAGCTGTAATTGTTTTCCCGATCAAACCTTCTGTACCAGACTCAGATGGTGCTACCAAAACAATTGTAGACTTAATAGATAAGTTCGTAGAAGACCAAACGAGAATCTTACACATATTGGTTGACCCTAAAAATGCGTGGATGTTTGACGATAGCAAATCGACCCAAGTAATGGAAAGTTTCGAGCTTTTTGCAATTGTTCAAGAATGTCAAGATAAATACTCTTCAGAAATTTTTGAAAAGCTACTTCTTAATAGCAAAGGAGCTAATCCTAAAACTGTAAGACCCAAACTTAGTGTAGGCTGGACTTGGGAAGAGCTACAAAGTAAAATGATTAAAACCAGCAAACTCACAAATACTAAATGTAATCTTTTTGCACATATTAGAAACAATGACCCAGAAACCTGTCCAGATATGGATTTAATAATTGAAGAAACTGATTATATATCCATTATTGCTTATAACAATTTTAATTGGGCAGATTTTGAAAAAAACATGGCTGAGAGCTAAGTAGTTATAGCAATCTCTAATTCGTATTAAATTTTGCCTTTCTTGAAATACAGCAGTAATTTTATGGCGAATAAAAAGCATAAATTAAGAACTATACGATACTGCATTTAGTTACTAAAATAAAAGAGATTTAATATGGCAACAGTACTTTTAGGCATAGGGTTTATCGCGTTATTTTTCGTATTAATGAGTGTAAGGCTTATTTTCTTGAAAAATGGAGAATTTAAAGGTACCTGTGCGTCGCAAAGTCCATTTTTGCAAAACGATGGTGTAACGTGTTCTTTGTGTGGTAGAAAACCATCTGAATGTGAGAATAATAACGACAATACAGAATTAGCAGAATTACCTGAAATAGAAAAAGTTTCTTAAATAAGATACTTTGAATTAATTATCGAGAGCATTTGTATTTAACGCAAATGCTCTTTTTTATGTAAATAAGTGTAAATATATCCTTGCAAATTAAGCCTTTCCTCTATTTTTACCCACTTTAATAAATTAGACTTCATTTTTTCATGAAAAATAGGATTTTACTTTTTTTTAAAGGAGTTGCCATGGGCGCTGCTGATGTAGTACCCGGAGTATCAGGTGGAACAATTGCATTTATCTCAGGTATTTATGAAGAGTTACTTAACTCTATCAAGTCAGTTGATTTAGAAGCTTTAAAATTACTTTTAAAAGGAAGATTTGCTGATTTCTGGGCAAAAATCAACGGCACTTTTTTAGCAGTGCTTTTTGGAGGTATAGCTCTTTCGATTGTTTCACTCTCTCGAATAGTTCTCTATCTATTAGAGCATCAACCAATATTATTGTGGTCTTTCTTCTTTGGATTAATTATAGCCTCTATTTTTCTTATTGCTAAAGAAATAAAAGCATGGAGTGTGCTACCAATTGTTTCTCTTATTATAGGTGCTGTTGTTGCCTATTATATTACCAGTATTAGTACAATTGCAGATGAAAATACGAGCCTTTTTTATGTGTTTATATGTGGAGCTGTAGCAATATGTGCGATGATTCTCCCCGGTATCTCTGGTAGTTTTATATTAATATTGATGGGCGCCTACCAATTAATTTTTGGGAGTATCCAAAAAACGATAGATGGTTTAGTTGCCAGTGATATTGGAGAAGCATTTAATCATTTTAAGCTCATTCTTGTTTTTATTGTGGGATGTTTGTTTGGTCTACTCTCATTTTCAAGAGTTTTGAGCTGGTTATTTAAGCACCATCATGATATTACTGTCGCTTTACTAATTGGTTTTCTTTTTGGCTCTCTCAATAAAATTTGGCCTTGGAAAGAAACTATTACTACTTATACTGATAGACATGGAGTAGTAAAACCATTACTTCAAGAAAATGTACTTCCATTTACATATTCAGAAATTACAGGTGAACCTTCTCAATTAATGTGGGCTGCTATTCTTGCAATTCTAGGTTTCTTTTGTGTTTATAGCTTAGAATTATTTTCTTCAAGAAAAACTGTTAAAAGCTAAATATTAATTTGTGATGAACCTGATGTCTGTTAGTGAAGAAGTATCGATTGCTGAGAAAAGAATTAAGAAATATGTTTTTGAAACACCTCTTGAATATTCAGCATTTCTAAGTAAACTCACTGGAGCTGAAGTATATCTAAAGCTTGAAAACCTTCAGCTTTCAGGTTCATTTAAAATAAGAGGAGCTTTTAACAAACTCTTAGCACTACAAGAAAAAGGAATCGAATCTGAGCTAATAACCTCATCTACAGGCAACCATGGACTTGCTTTTGCTCAAGCTGCTCAAACACTTAAGCAACATGGAACAATTGTATTACCAGAAAATACCTCTAAAACCAAGCTTGAAGCATTAAGCTTCTACAATATAAACTTAGAACAGTTTGGTAATGATTGTGTAGAGTCTGAATTACATGCATTAGAGAAAGCTCAAAAGGTAAATGGCACCTATATTTCTCCTTATAATGATTTAGACATTATAGCAGGTCAAGGTACAATTGGGGTAGAAGTTGAGAAACAAAGTAGCTCTCTTAACTTTAAGCCTGATGCTGTTTTTATTCCCGTTGGAGGAGGAGGGCTAATTTCTGGTATTGGCTCCTACCTTCAAGCTCATCTTCCTGAGACTAAAATAATTGGATGTCAGCCATTAAACTCTCCTGTTATGCATGAATCTTTAAAAGCGGGGAAAATAATAGAAATGGAGAGTTTAGATACCATTTCAGATGGAACTGCTGGTGGAATTGAACCCGATGCTATCACATTCGAACTCTGTAAAGAGATAATTGATGCTTTTTATTTAGTAAATGAAAAAGAAATTAAATCTGCACTTAAACTCATAATCGAGAAACATCAATACATTGTAGAAGGAGCTGCTGGGCTTTCACTCGCCTCTTTAATACAAAATGCTGCTAGTTACAAAGGACAAAAAGTAGTTTTAATACTTTGTGGAAGAAGGTTATCTATTTCGCAACTAAAAACATTACTACAATAAAAAAGCCTCTAAAATTTAGAGGCTTATATCTTTAAATTACTTAAAGTAATTCTTACTCGTTACTATTAGTTGCAGTAGCATTTACATCACCACCTAATTTCTTAATTACATCAACAGTTATATCATATTTATTATCAGAATAAAGGAAAACTTGATCCTGAACGATAAAAGTATATGACTGCTCTTTAGCTACATCATCAATTCCCTGCTGAATTTTAACCAAGATAGGATTTAACAGCTCTTGCTCTTTTCTAGATAGCTTTTGTTGTGCTTGTTGAGCAAATTGTTGTAGATTCTGATCTAGCTGCTGTAATTCTTTTTGCCTTTCCTGAACAATATCAGGAAGCATATCTTTATAGTTAGCTTCTAAATCTTCTGCTTTTGCTTGAAGTGTGGTTCTCTTAGAGTTGATTTCATTCTCTAATTGCTTTGCATAACTCTCATACTGCTTCATTTGAGTTTTGTATTCTGGCAAAGACAACATTACGCTATCCACACTAACATAGCCGATTTTTACACTTTCTTGTGCTTGTAAGCTACCAAATGCTAAAAAAGCAGCTATGCATATAAATACAAATTTCTTCATTTTATTAAATTTTTTCTGCGAAAATAAACAATTTAATCACTACTTGCCTAATATTAGTATCATTAAACTTGCGGTAAAGCTATTTCTAACCGACAAATACTAATTAATTACCAGTTAATTTGGCTATAACTTTTCCAGTTATATCGTAGTCGGTTTTAGAATAAAGGAAAGTTTGGTCAGGCAATACGAAAGTTATACTTTCTGCTTTTGCAATAGCCTCAATAGCTGTTTGCACTTCTTCTAACAAAGGCTCTAACAACTCTTGTTGTTTACGTTGCATGTTCAATTGAGAGGTTTGAGCAAAAGTTTTAATTTCTTGATCGAGCGCTGTCAATTCTTGTTCTTTCTCCTGACGAATGTTTGGCAACCAATCTCCTCCATTTTGCTGATACTCTGCAAATTTTTGTTGTAATGATGTTTGCTTTGTTTGAAGTTGTGTCTGAAGCTGTTTTACATAAGATTCATAAGATTTCATTTGCACCTTATATGCAGGCATTGAACGCAATACGCTATCTGAATTTACGTATGCAAATTTTTGATCCTGTGCTAAGGATGAAAAAGAAATAACTACTAATGAAAATAATATCAAAAGTTTAGTTTTCATCTTCTAAAATTAATTTATGGTTTAAAAACTATCTACAAACATACTGAAAGTAAAAGGAAACAAGAAAAATAAGCAGGTACGCATTACAATTTATAAGCATTTGTTTGAAAATTAGCGTGTTATTTCTCTTTGGATTTACCTTACAATATCTTCTTGTTCACCCAATCCCATTTCTTCCAATACATAATCTGAATAATCATAGACTGGATTTACATAGAACATTGAGTGGTCGTCCGTTTTATCAAAAACAAAATGGACATTTTTTTCTTGAGCAACCTTTTCAGTTGACTCATATATTTTTTCTTGCAAAGGCTTTAAAAGCTCCAATCTCTTAGTAAATACCTCTCCTTCTGGCCCGTATTTATCTACCTGAAACTTTCTAACTTCCTCTTTCTTTTTATTTATCTCTTTTACTCTAATATCTTTCATTTCAGAAGTGAGATATACCTCATCTTTCTTAAATACATCATTTAGTGAGTCTAATTGCAGATTTAATGAATCGAAATTGTGTTTCCACATTCCTTCGTAGTTTTCTAATTCATTCAGAACATCTTGATATTCTGGCATCTTCTTTAAGACATAATCGCTATTGATGTATCCAGCATATTCTGCAGGCTCTGGCTTCACCTCTTCTTTTTGCCCATACTGTTGCTCTTCTTCCCCTTCTTCCTCTTTGGGCTCCAATTCTGCAGTTATAAGCTTGGTATAATTATGTATTGGATCTGAATATATTATCACAATACTTGAAGCTTTATCAAACAGAAATTCAAGTCTGTTTTTTCTACAAACACTCGATACACCCTCAAAAATTTTTTCTTGTATTGGTTCAATTAAAGCTTGACGTTTGAGATATAAAGCTCCTTCGTATCCAAATTTAGATTGTCTATATTCTTCTATCTCCAATTCTAAATCATAAATATTTTGTAGTTGTTTCTGTCTATCGCTAGGTTTTAACAGAATCTCTTTACTAGCATAAGTTTCTTGTAGATCTTCAAGTGTCTTATATTTCTGATCTAGTTCATTCTTCCAAGTTTCTGCAAATTTATCCAGTTCTTTCTGTGCATCTTTATACTCTAATAGTGATTGTATTACTACTCTTGAATCAAAATAGCCATACTTTTGCGCATGTACACCATACACACATAAGATCAGAATAATGCTAATTGAAAAAAATCTCATAAATTGGGTAATTTGCTAGGGAAACGCGAAAGTAATATATGTGGTTCAGAAACTAACAGAACGCATTTAGTCCTTGGGTATACTAACACCTAATTGCTCTAGTACAAAATCTGTATAATCTTTTGATGGTCTAACATATGGAAGTGATAAATCTGAGGCAACATCAAACAAGAAATCCACTTTTTTAATTTTTGCTACTCGCTCTGTCGCTTGAAAAACCTTCTCAACAATTGGGTCGATAACCTGTTCTTTTTTTATTGTGAGCATTCCTTTATAACCAAACCTGTTATTTTGAAACTCTCTAAGCTCCTGATCTATCGTTCTAATCTCCTCTAATCTTTCATTTTTAAGCTCTTGAGTAAGCAAAGGTGCATCAATTTCAAACTGCTGCATCAACTTACTTCGCTCCATTTTCTTTTCTTTAATCTCTCTATTCCAGTTATTTATGAGATTGTCAATTTCTGCTACAGCAGCTTGATACTCAGGTAAGTTTTTATAAATTTCATCAGTATTGACATAACCAAAACGCTGACAATAACTTTGTGTAGTTATTGCCAGCATTCCTAAAATCATCAAATATCTTGATATCGGCATCTGTTAAAAGCTAAATTAAAAAATTTAAACACAGCCAAATTTATCGTCTTATCTAAACTGTTGTCCGATGGTAAAGTGGAACTGTGCTCCATTTGCATCCGGATTGTTTGGAATTTCATCAAATCCATAACCCCAGTCAACACCTAGTAAACCAAATGCTGGCATAAAGATTCTTGCACCCACACCTGCTGAACGGTACAGGTTAAATGGGTTATACTCTTCGAAGCTTCCCCAGTTATTTCCACCTTCAACAAAAGTTTGTACATAAATAGTTGCAGAAGGGTTCAACGAAACTGGATACCTCAATTCCATTACAAATTTATTATATATAACTCCACCGTACTCATCTGTGTTAGTTGGGTATATTGAGTTATTTTGATATCCTCTAAGACCGATAATATCGGTACCAATTAAGTAAGAGTTTTGAGAAAGACCATCACCACCAAGAATAAACCTTTCAAACGGTCCTAATGCTTTTGATTTTGAATACCTACCCATGAAACCCATATTCACTCTGGTATTCAATACTAGATTACCAACTATGTTTAGGAACCATGAGTTATCAAACATCCACTTATGATACTCAACCCATTTGTACTGTTCAACACCACTTACCTCTGCAAAAGAACTTCCTGTAAACTGAGAATATGGAGGTGTAAAGCTTGCACTTAACGAGATACTTGAACCAGTTCTTGGGAAAGTAGGCTGGTCAATACTGTTTCTTGCTAAGGTTGTATTAAATGTAAAGTTGTATGAAGTACCAGATGAATAGTTTTCGAAACCAGTAGCATTGTAATCATCTAGATTATACACTAAGAAACTCAATGAGTTAGACATAGTGAAGAAGTCATCTGGCCAAGGTAATCTACGACCTAAACTAACTGTTACACCGCTACTTTTTAAGCTACCGTAAGAATCACCAGTATAACTAATCAACCTGATTACCGATCTGTTGAAACTCATCGTAAATGAATTTGGCTTTCTACCACCTAACCATGGCTCTGTAAAGGTAACTGAGTATGTTTGGTATCTTCTACCATTTGCCTGCATTCTCAAGTTAAGTCTCTGGCCATCACCTTTTGGAAGTGGTTTCCAGTAGTCAAAATCTGTAATTCTTCTCAATGAGAAGTTGTTGAATACTAGACCTAGAGTACCAACGAATCCAAACTGACCACCCCAACCACCAGATAATTCTATCTGGTCATTTGGTTTTTCAGTTACATTGTATTCTATATCAACCGTACTATTTGCATAGTTAGGTTTAGGATTTATTTCAATTGTTTCAGGGTCGAAATAACCTAAAGTGGCAAGTTCTCTTTGTGTTCTAATTAAATCTGATCTAGAGAATTTTTGACCTGGTAATGTTCTTAACTCCCTAAAAATTACGTGGTCGTTGGTTTGTGTGTTACCATTTACAATTACCTTGTTAATAGTTGCTTGCTCACCTTCAAACATTCTCATTTCTATATCAATAGAATCTCCTTCTACAAGTACTTCAACAGGTTCTACTGAGAAGAATAGATAACCATCGTCCATGTATAGTGAGGTAACGTCTGTGCCCTGCGGATTAAAGTTAAGACGCTCATTCAATTCTTTTGGATTATAAACATCGCCACGATCGATACCTAATACCATAGACAATTGATCATCGGTATATTTATAGTTACCTGTCCAATCGATATTTCTGTAGAAGAATTTCTCTCCCTCTTCTATTTTTAGATCTATATTAACAGTTTTTTCATCGTGATCGTAAACTGTATCCTCCACAATAGCCATGTTTCTGTAACCATTTTGGTTATAAAAATCAATTAGCTTTTGCTTGTCATTTTCGTATTCTTCAGGAATGAATTTAGACGGGCTGAAAATTCGAAGGAATTTTTTCTCCTTCGTTTTCTTCATTTTCTTTTTAAGTTTCTTTTCTTCAAAAGCTGCTATGCCTTCAAACTTAATTTCATTGATTTTTACTTTGGATTTCTTATCAATGATTACTTTCAAAATAACACTATTACTTAAAACAGTATCTTTTTGAGGCACAATTGTTACATCAACATTCTTAAAACCTTTTTCTATGTAGTGATTTTTAAGAGTGTTGGTGGTATTTTTTACCAAAGCATCAGTTACAACTCTACCCCTTATCAACTTTATTTTATCTTCGAGTGTTTGTCGTTGGCCTTTTGGTACCCCTTCAAACATAATTCGGGAGAATCTTGGCCTTTCTTTTAACTCTATTTGAAGAAAAGCTTTGTTTCCCTGAATTTCTGTAACTGAAATTTTAATATCTCCTAAAATCCCTTGTTTCCACAGTTTTCTAATAGCTAGTGAAATGTCGTCACCAGGTATTTTGATTTTTTCACCCACTTTAAATCCCGCAATAGAAATAAGTGAATTTCTATCGAGAAATTGAGCTCCCACTACGTTTATACCTCCAATTTCATACTCTGTTGGTGTACTATAATCAACATTTACCTGAGCCAACAGACAAAACGGCATGGTAATCCAAAGGGATAATAATAATAATTTCTTCATCTACTTCTTTCAATTAACCTTAGATAGTTGCTCACTAGTTTTCCCAAATCTTCTTTCTCTTTGCTGATAAGAAAGAATCGCTTTATTAAACTCTTCTTTATTGAAATCCGGCCAGAGAGTATCAGTTATATACAATTCAGAATAAGCAATTTGCCATAATAAATAGTTGCTAATTCTCATTTCTCCACTGGTTCTAATCATTAATTCAGGGTCCGGAATACCTTTTACTCCTGTTTCAAGGTATGATGCGAATAAATTATCATCTAGTTTATCTGCATCAATTTTACCTGCTTTAACATCTTCAGCTATTTTTTTTGTAGCATTCACAATTTCCCATCTTCCACTATAACTTAAAGCAAGCACCAAATTAAGCCCTGTATTATCTTTTGTAAGCTTTATCGCTTCATTTAACTCTTTCTGACAAACTGATGGCAAAGACTCTACATTTCCTATAGCCATCAACTTAATATTATTTTTATTAAGATTTCGGGCTTCTTTTCTAATGGTAGAGACTAATAAATGCATTAAAGCAGTTACTTCGTACTCAGGTCTAGACCAGTTTTCGGTAGAAAAAGCATACATAGTTAAGTACTTTACACCCAATTCTCCGGCTGCTTCAGTTACTTCTCTTACACTTTTAACTCCATGCTGGTGACCTTTCACTCTCATTGAGCCATTTTTCTTAGCCCACCTGCCATTACCATCCATTATGATGGCTATATGAGCTGGTATATTTGATTTGTCTATTTCTTGTTTCATCAAAGCTTCTGTTTGCTTCTTTATTCCGGGAAACGCGAAGTTACTCAGAAGCGATTTTTAAAACAAATAAGGAGCTAATCGGTTGCCATTACTTTGGAAATGCCCGAATCTTGAAGATCGTTGCTTGAATGAAGGAAAAAATAAGATAAAATTATTTTTCGTCTATTGAAAAGAGTGTTCTACGCATTTGGTTCACTTTTTCTTCTGCGTCTGTGAGGTAATCAAGAGTATTAGTAATATTTGCTGGAACTCCCATAATAGCAGCAGCTTCTTTTACTGCTTCGCGTTCTTCCAATGGGTAATCTCCATCTGCTCTTGACATCTTAATAGAATTATAGATGAGTGTCTTAGAGAAACTCAAAGACATTTCGTGAGGGAGTTTATTTAAAATTTCATTGAGATCTAGGTTTGAAAAATCAACTTCTAAAACCTTTTGTACTATATGATCTGGAATTTGAGAAATATTGGCAAAGTTATATTTATACCATTCTTTTTCATCATCAGATACCACACCATCTGCACCTGCAATGCTCATTAAAGCATAACCATAATTTAGATCTATTTCATCAGAAGTTTCTTGTAGACCATAAGCATGCTGTACAAGTTTTGTCGTTCTTCTGATAGAGTTAGAAAAATCTGTAAGTTTTTTATCATCCAACTCAAAAATTGACCTTCTTGTGGCTTCTATCGATTTTTCGGTGTTTACCAAACCTTCAATAGTTTTTGCCATATATTCTGGAATCTCAAGCATTTCAGAAAACATTTTTACAGCTTCTCGCTCATCTTCTGAATAGTTATTATCTGCATGAGACATTTTAATAGAGTCGTATAAAAGAGCTCTTTTATAATTGATCTTTACCTTAAACTCTATTTTACTCAGTATATCATGGAGGTCGGCTTTCCTGTAATCAAAATTCTTTATAGCACTACCAAAGTTTTCATGGGCATTAATTAACTCAGAAAAATCTTCTAAAAGCCACTTCATTTCAGCATCAGATATTTCATCGTCAGCACCAGCAATGCTCATTAAAGCAAATGCATAATTAACCCATGTTTCTTCAGTGGATTCTGAACAACCGTAAATTTCTTTAGCTGCTGAAGATACTTTTAGCAATGCTCCCATGAATTAGTTTGTCTTTAATAATCTTAAAAAATTAAAATAACTGTCACTAATTTCCTAGAAAAAATTGTGCTACAGTTAGTTGCTTACTGCACCGCATTTATAACAATTTTGTTTCCAAATAATTGCAAAAGCCCAAAGATTAATTACATAACCTTTGGGCTTTTTGAAAAAGTATCATCTATAAATAATACAATACTTTATTTAATCAATTTTACACATGTAAAGCTCTGTTTCCAGTAGCAGCTAAACATGCTTCTTTCATAGCTTCAGTATACGTTGGGTGTGCGTGAGACATCCTTGCTACGTCTTCGGCAGAAGCCCTGTATTCCATAGCAACAACAGCCTCTGCAATTAAATCTGCTACTCTAGGGCCTATCATATGTACACCTAGAATCTCATCAGTTTCCGCATCAGCCAATACTTTAATTAGACCGTCGATATCCATACTGGCTCTTGCTCTACCTAAAGCTCGCATAGGGAATGAACCAGCCTTGTATTTTTTACCTTGTTCTTTTAATTGCTCTTCCGTATACCCTACTCCAGCAACTTCTGGCCATGTATAAACTACTCCAGGAATTAAAAGATAATTGATATGTGGTTTTTGTCCAGCAAGCATTTCAGCAACATAAACACCTTCTTCTTCTGCTTTGTGTGCTAACATAGCACCATCAATTACATCACCGATTGCATAAATTCCTTCAACTTTTGATTGAAGATGCTCATCCACCTCAATTTTACCTCTCTTATCAGTAGCTAATCCAATATTCTCTAAACCTAAACCTTCAGTATAAGCTTTTCTACCAACAGCAACAAGGCAATAATCGGCAGAAAGCTCTTTCTTCTCTCCTTTAGTATCTTCTGTTTCAACTATTACTTTTTTGCCTTTAGTTTTAGCACTGGTTACTTTAGTTTTAAAGTTAAACTCGAAGCCAAGTTTCTTAAGTGTTTTTTGTAATTCTTTAGCCAGTGTTTTATCCATTCCTGGAATAATTCTGTCTAAATACTCAATTACAGTAACTTTGGTACCAATTCTTGCATAAACAGAACCTAGCTCAAGACCAATAACTCCACCACCAATTACAATCATCTCTTTTGGAATCTCTTTTAGATTGAGTGCTTCTGTTGATGTAATTACTCTCTCTTTATCATAATCAACTCCAGGAATTATAATCGGCTTAGAACCAGTTGCAATAATAGTTTTATCCGTTTTAATCTCCTCTTCTTTACCTTCTTCCCCTTTTATCACGATTGTATTTTTATCTTTAAAAGAACCTACACCATGATAAACTGTGATTTTATTTTTTTTCATTAAGAAGTCAATACCATCGCAAGTTTGTTTTACGACTTCATTCTTTCTATTTATCATTTGAGCTAAGTCAACCTTAGGACTTTTAACCTCAATACCATGCTCTTTAAAAGTATGCACTGCATTGTGGTAATGCTCAGAAGAATCTAGTAATGCTTTTGAAGGGATACATCCAACGTTAAGACAAGTACCTCCAAGTGTGCTGTATTTTTCTATAATCGCTGTTTTTAACCCTAACTGTGCTGCTCTGATAGCCGCCACATAACCTCCAGGACCAGATCCTATTACTGTTAAGTCGTAATTCATGTTATTTTTTGTAAAGTGTTATTAGCTAATTAAATAAAAAAATGCTTCAGGCTAATTAAAAAAATAGCTTTACTGCCTGAAAAGAGTAAAGCTATTTTAAATAAAAATTTTATACTCCTAGCATGAGTCTAACTGGATCTTCAAGTAATTGCTTCACTTTCACAAGGAAACTAACAGATTCTCTACCATCAATTACTCTATGGTCGTAAGATAAGGCTACATACATCATTGGTCTTACTACTACTTCACCATTAACTACTACAGCTCTTTCAACAATGTTGTGCATTCCTAAAATTGCAGATTGAGGAGCATTAATAATAGGTGTAGAAAGCATAGAACCAAAAATACCACCATTAGTAATGGTGAAAGTTCCACCTGTCATTTCAGGAATAGTAAGCTTTCCATCTCTTGCTCTTACAGCTAATCTAATGATCTCAGCTTCAATTTCATTAAATGACATTGACTCTGCATTTCTGATAACTGGTACTACTAAACCTTTTGGCGTAGAAACAGCAATTGAAACATCACAGAAATCACTAAATACCATTTCTTCACCATCAATTTTTGCATTTACTGCAGGCCATTCTTTTAAAGCCTCACATACTGCTCTTGTAAAGAAAGACATGAACCCAAGACCTACACCATGCTTTTCTTTAAATGATTCTTTGTATTTCTTTCTAATATCCATGATAGGCTTCATGTCCACTTCATTAAAAGTGGTTAGCATAGCCGTTTCATTTTTAACAGAAACTAGTCTTTTAGAGATGGTTTTTCTTAAAGAAGACATTTTCTCCCTTCTCTCTCCACGTTCTCCCGGTGCAGCTTTTACTGATTCCGTTGCAGTTTCTTTTTTAGGAGCTTCTTTCTTAGGTGCAGGCGCTTGCTTTTCAGCTTTTAGTGCATCTTCTTTAGTAACTCTACCATCAACACCAGTACCTTTTATAGATTTTGGATCAATACCTTTTTCTGAAAGTATTTTAGCAGCAGCCGGAGATGCATGGCCACTCGCATAAGTTTCATTAGAAGATGTTGGAGCAGCAGTTGTTTGAGAATGACCATTTGAACTAGTACTTGCAGATGCTGAAGCTCCAGAACCGCCCTCAGATACTTTAATTTTACAGATTAACTCTCCAATATTAAGTGTATCACCTTCTTTTGCTACAATTTCTAAGTATCCTGTATTTTCAGCAGCAAGTTCAAAAGTTGCTTTGTCAGATTCTATTTCACAAAGAATCTCTTCTTCTTCAACAAAATCGCCTTCTTCCTTAAGCCAAGATGCAATTGTTACTTCGGTGATTGACTCTCCAACAGTTGGAACAACCATTGAAATAACCTCACCAGTTAACCCGCCAGATGAAGCTGGTTTTTCTTCTGTAGTAGCTGCTGTTTCAGCATTTTCGCTACTGTCGCCACCACCTTCAGAAGGAGTAATTACGCATATTTTTGTCCCAATATCAATTGTCTCACCTTCTTCAACAATGATTTTTAAGATTCCAGAAGTCTCTGCATTTAACTCAAACGTTGCTTTGTCTGACTCAAGCTCACATAAAACTTCTTCTTCTTCCACATATTCTCCGTCTTTCTTTATCCATTGGGCAATCGTAACTTCATTTATAGACTCCCCTACAGCAGGTACCGTTACTTCTAGGCTCATATTATTAATATATTATATTATTATATGTGTTTTAGGTTTAAAATTTAATTATCTGTTGAATGCTGCACTAACAATTTTTTGTTGCTCTTCTTGGTGCATTTTAGAATATCCGGTAGCAGGAGAAGCACTTGGCTTTCTTGCAACAATTTCCAGATCTTTTCTCTTATAATATGTCCTTAGAAGATATGTCCAGTATCCCATGTTTACAGGTTCTTCCTGTACCCAGATCAATTTACTCATATTTTTATACTTAGAAAGTACTTTCTCGACCTGAGTTTCAGGGAAAGGATGCAGCTGTTCAATTCTGATAATTGCAACATCTTTTCTCTTATCTTTTTGTTGCTTTTCAAGCAGATCAAAATATATCTTACCAGTACACATAAGAACTTTCTCTACCTTATTGTATGGTTTTGCATACTCGTCATCAATTACTTCCTGAAATTTACCATGCGTAAAATCTTCTAATGGAGAAACTACACTTGGATGCCTCAAGAGTGACTTAGGGCTCATAACCACGCAAGGTTTTCTAAACTCCCATGTAACCTGTCTTCTCATTAAGTGGAAGAAGTTTGCAGGAGTTGTAATATTAGCCACAACCATATTATACTCTGCAGAAAGTTGTAAAAATCTTTCAGGTCTAGCATTTGAGTGCTCTGGTCCTTGTCCTTCGTAACCATGAGGTAATAACATTACCAAACCACTCATTCTCTGCCATTTAGTCTCGCAACTGCTTATAAACTGGTCTATAGCAACTTGCGCACCGTTAGCAAAGTCACCAAACTGTGCTTCCCAAATAACTAGTGCGTTAGGGTTTGCAAATGAATAACCAAATTCAAAACCTAGTACTCCATACTCAGAAAGTAGAGAGTTGAATATCATGAAAGGAGCTTGATTTTCGTCGATTTTGCAAAGGTTACAATATCTAGAATTAGTCTCCGCATCATTTAAGATTGAGTGCCTGTGAGAGAAAGTACCTCGCTCCACATCCTGACCAGTCATTCTCACAATTTTATTTTCAAGTACGATTGAACCATAAGCTAAAAGCTCAGCAGCTGCCCAGTTAAGGCTCTTGTCCTCGAAGAACATCTGCTTTCTTTCTTTTAACAGTTTTTCAATCTGTCTTAAAGGCTTAAATTCTTTAGGTACATTAGTTAAAGCATCAGCAACTTTAAGTACTGTTTCCAATTTAATTGAAGTATCTGGCGATTCTTCAAAATCTTCTGGAACAGATCTTCTCATTTCTTTCCACTGAGATTCTAACACCTGTTTTTTATATGGCAAAGGATGTTGTTTTACCTCCTGAAGTCTTTCATTCAGCATTTTTCTAAACTCCTTGTCCATTGCTTTTGCTACCTTCGCTTCCAATTCACCCTGAGCAATCAACTTATCTTTGTAAATTTCTCTTGGATTAGGGTGTCTTGATATAATATTATAAAGCTTTGGTTGAGTAAACTTAGGCTCATCACTTTCGTTGTGGCCATGTCTACGGTAGCAAACCATATCAATAAAGATATCGCGCTTATATTTTTGTCTGAATTCCACAGCTAATTTTACTGCAAATAGCACTGCTTCTGGATCATCACCATTTACGTGAATTTCTGGAGCCTCTATTATCTGTGAAATATCAGTAGAATAGATACTTGATCTAGCATCATGGAAGTCAGTAGTAAAACCAACTTGGTTGTTAATTACGAAGTGAATTGTACCTCCTACTGAATAGCCTTTCAGGTTAGACATTTGTACAATTTCGTATACAATGCCTTGACCAGCTAAAGCAGCATCACCATGAATAAGTATCGGTATTAATTTAGAAGGGTCTTTGTCATATATAATATCTAACTTCGCTCTTGCATTACCCAAAACAACTGGGTCTACAGCCTCAAGGTGAGAAGGGTTAGGCATTAAGTTAATAGTAACTTCTTTACCACCGTAAGCTTCAATTTGAGATGAGAAACCCATATGGTACTTCACATCACCATCTCCCATTGTTTCATCTGGAAGTGCAGCACCTTCAAATTCATTAAAAACTTCATCGTATGTCTTACCAACTATGTTAGTTAAAACATTTAGTCTTCCTCTGTGTGCCATACCTACTATAAACTCTTTTACGCCAAGTTCAGCACCTTTAGAGATTATAGCATCTAATGCAGGAATTGTAGACTCACCACCTTCTAATGAAAACCTTTTCTGCCCTACATACTTTGTATGAAGGAAATTTTCGAATACTACAGCTTCATTTAATTTCTGTAAAATCCTTCTTTTTTCTTCTAACTCAAGCTTAAATTTTGGAAACTCTATCTCAACCTTGTTTTTGAACCATTCGTAAACCTCTGGCTCTCTGATCGACATAAACTCAAACCCAACGTTTCCACAATAAATCTTTCTCAGTCTAGAAATTATTTGCTCTAGACTTACAGAGCCCATACCTAGTTCTTCACCTGCTGTGAAAACAGTTTTTAAATCCTCTTCACCAAGACCAAAATCTTTTAAATCTAGAAGTGCTTTGCGGTCTACCCTTTGTCTTACTGGGTTAGTTGTAGATTCTAAGTGACCTCTTAAACGATAAGCATGAATTAAAGCTCTTACCGCAATTTCTTTCTTTAACTTTGAGCCAGTTAAAGCATCTGGTACCATACTGGCACCATCTTCTCCATATTTAGCTTGTGAGAAATCAAAACCTTCAAAAAAAGACTTCCAGGAGTTATCTACAGAGTCGGGATTTTCTTTGTAAGATTTGTATAATTCATCGATGTATGCCCCATGAGCATTAGCAATATATGTGTATTTATCCATTGGAAAAATCAAGTGATTCGAGTTATTAACAAAACTAATATTAATATACTAATTAACAAAAATACATATCCGCATACGCAAATACCGACTACCTTTTGCTTAAGCTACTTTTAGATGTTATAACTCGAAATATTAAAAAAACTGTTTTTAAAATATTGAATTTTTTTAAGATAATCTTCTTATTTTATAAAAGAGACTTGTATTTAAAAAAGTTTGAAAAACTATTAAATTTTTATTCCTTTTTCAATTCTAACTCATATTTTATCAAAAATAAAAATCTTTTTTTTTAATTATTTTCTAGATTTCAAATTGGATATTTCCAAAAAAAGAAAATTCTCTCTCGCAGATGATTACCGATCTGTTAAATCCCCCACTACTAACTAATTTATTTCAAATTAGCTTAAACAATTGTTCTTTGTTGAATACCCCAATTAAAATAACCCGCAAATTTGTAATATTTTATTCATTGAAACTACAGACTTATACAAATAAAATTTCACTATAAATGCTCTACCAGTGTGAGTAACAAGATCAATCTAAAAGTTGATCAATCTATTTAACAAATGCTGTATTAATAAAAGAACTCATAATGCTAAAAAACGTATTGAAATTATGCTTTTTAGTTGTTTTTATAGCGGTTTTACTGCTAAGAGACGCTATTAGAATGCCAGTAGAAGGTGCTGGCAAACAAGATTATCATAAAGACTCATTCTGGTATTATCCATGGGGCAGATCAGTAACACATAAAGGCATCGATATTTTTGCTAAAAAAGGCACAAATATTCGTTCAGCATCCAAAGGTTTTGTGTTGTACTCTGGCCAAATAAGCATGGGAGGAAATATTGTTGTAATTCTCGGCCCCAAATGACGCTTGCACTATTATGCACATTTAGAAAGCATCAGTACAAGTGGTTTTAAAATAGTAAACCAGAACGATAAAATAGGTACTGTAGGCGATAGTGGAAATGCGAAAGGCAAACCTCCACATTTACATTACTCAATTGTAACTTTAATTCCGCTACCATGGCGAATTGATACTAGCCATCAAGGTTGGAAAAAGATGTTTTATCTCAACCCGAGTTCACTTATTCAATACTAATTGTACAAAATGAAGTTTATCGGTAGATATTTGCTTCAACATCTTCTGGCTCAGATGGTGATTCTTTTTTGTTTAAAATGATAATCATCGTAATTACCAAACTGATCGCACCTAGAATGATTACAATGAGCGATTGAGTAGAATGCATTAGCAATGCAAAATCGCTGCTAAGCCCTTTCTCAAGCCCATAAACTGTAAGGCAAAAAGAAACAAATATATGATATGAGCCCATTCCACCTGGAGTTGGTATAGCCATACCAATACCACCCATAATTAATGTAGTAAGGCCACATTTAACTCCTAAAGATGAGGTTTCTTCAAGAGAGAAGAAAAACAAGTAAGACATTAAAAAATACATTACCCAAATACATAATGTAAGTGCAACATATCTTACTCTGTCAGAAGTAGAGAGTTCTTTTATACTAAGAATACCTTCTTTAATACCTTCTAAAAACTCTTTACCCTTATTATAGATAAAATTCTCTTTAAATCTGGCTCTATACTTATATAATATAAACAACACAGACAAACCAAGTACACCAACTGCCGAAAGTAGCAACACTTTAAGCATTAGGTTACCTGAAGTACTTTGTAATTTATCTAGTACAAAAGTGCCTACTTTATCAAACTCAAGTAAAAAAACTGAGCCTGTAAGAAGCATTAAAATAATAAGGTCGATAGCTCTTTCGGCTATAATTGCTCCAAATGAGATATTTACAGGTGTATCGTCTGTTCGTTTTAAGATTCCACTTCTGGCAAATTCACCTATACGAGGGATAATCATATTGGCAAAATAACCTACCATAACAGCCAACATGGCTCTAAAGGTACTTACATGCAGATTAAATGGCTTTAATGCAATTTTCCATCTGTATGCCCTCGCCCAATGGCTAATTAATGCTGTAACTCCAGACATTGCTACCCAGAACATGTTGATATTTTGAAATCTATCGTATAAATCCTGATAGTTTTTCTCTCTGTAAAGCCACCAGAACAATGCGATTCCAAATACCAATGATACAAGGTATTTTAATGAAGATTTTAAAGTGAATTTCATAGAGGTTTAAACTCAGGAAATACGATTATTTTCATCAGGAAAAACCAAAAGAGGCTTGTATTCAGCAGCCTTTTTCTTTTTCACACTCATGTATGAAATAATAATCAGAATATCGCCTACTTGTACTCTTCTTGCCGCAGCGCCATTCAAACAAAGAACACCACTACCTGCTTCTCCGGTAATTACGTACGTTTCGAAGCGTTCGCCATTATTATTATTTACAATCTGTACCTTTTCCCCTTCGATCAGGTCTGCTGCTTTCATCAGGTCTTCATCAATAGTTATGCTTCCCACATAATTCAATTCTGCCTGTGTTACTTTAACCCGATGAATTTTAGATTTTAATATTTCAATATACATGGTTTCCTATTCCTGTTGTTTATCGGGAAACTCCCTGCCCATTTACCAGTTTTTCGCAAAGATAACATTGAATATTATATTTCTGTTCGTTTCCCACATTAAGAACATTAATCAAACTTCAACGATAACATTATCTATTAAGCGTGCTTTCCCTAAATGAGCTGACAAACAAATAGCTACACTATTATTTATTTTGCCATTTTTTATCAAACTAAAAGAATTAAAATCAACAACTTCGATATACTCTGGTGTAAATAATGCATTTGCAGCAATTGAATCAAAAGCCTTTTTCTGAACATTACCCACATCATTTCCTTCGATTAAAGCTGTTTTTGCCTCTTTTAATACTCGATAAAGTAATGGTGCTATATTACGTTCTTCTTCATTAAGTCGCAAATTTCTTGAAGACATTGCCAATCCATCAGGCTCTCTTAAAGTCGGACAGCTTTTAACTTCGGTCATAATCGATAGATCGCTTACCAGTTTTCTAATTACCATAAACTGTTGTAAATCTTTCTGGCCAAAATAAGCGACATCTGGCATCACTATATTTAATAGCTTTGAAACTACAATGCCTACACCACTAAAATGTCCGGGTCTGTATTTTCCTTCGAGCACAGATGTAAGCGACCCAAAATCGAAACTTAATAGATTATCTACCCCATTAGGATACATACTCTCATGCGAAGGTGTAAAAATTACATCGCAACCGGCTTCTTCTAACTTAGCTTTATCTTGCGCAAAAAGATTAGGATAGGTCTCGAAATCTTCCTTATTATTAAATTGTGTAGGATTTACATAAATACTACAAATTGTATAATCGTTTTCATTTTTGCTTGCCTCAATAAGCGATATATGCCCTTGATGTAAAGCACCCATTGTTGGCACAAACCCCACTTTTTTACCATCTGCTCTTAACTTACGTACAAAGCTATTTGTCTCTTTTAATTCACTTATAACCTTCATAATTACCTAGATTTGATGGAGCAAAACTAGGTAATTTTGTGTTTGTTTTCTTATCTTAAATCAGATAATAGCTCTATTTAAACAATCAATTCATATTCATAATCTTCATTAACTATCTTATAATACTGCTCTTTGTCAAAAGTATACAGTTGAGCCGGTCTGTGAGAAACCTCTGTCTGCCATTCGTTTAAGGCTTTAATCACTTTTAACTTGTTCATTTTTGTTCTAAAGTTTCGCTTGTTTAGCGTGACACCTAGAATTGCTTCGTGTAATGCTTGCAACTGAGATAAAGTAAATTTCTCAGGCAAAAGCTCAATCCCTATTAAAGCATGTCTGGCATTTGTTCTTAAAGACTTAAGAGATGCCTCTAAGATTTCATTGTGGTCAAAAGTGAGTTGGCCAACTTCATTAATTTGTTGCCAAACTACATCACTTGTATCTTGACCCGGCCTTAATGAGTAATCTTGAGGTTGCACCAAAGCACTGTAACCAATTGTAATAATTCTCTTGTCGGGAAACCTGCTAACTCTACCAAAAGAAGATACTTGTTTCATAAAAATACCTCCAACACCTGTAGCTTCTTCCAAAATCCTTTTAGCAGCATCATCAACGTCTTCTTCAACGCCGATCCAACCACCCGGTAAAGCCCAAATGCCTTTCTGAGGTTCAATATTTCTTCTTACAAGTAGTACTTTTAGCTCATTATTTTCGAAACCAAATATTGCACAATCAACCGTAATCGAGTCCAAAACTTCTATACCCTTATATTTCATTTTATTTTTTTGATAGTTAATACCTATTGATCAGCATTCAATAAGTGAGATAATGCGTGTATGCTAGTAGTAATAATCGACCAATTTATTGAAAAATTTAATAAATCAATCCGGTTGTGTCATGTGTGTAAAACATTTGAAATCAAAAAATAACTTTTATCTTAAGGGTAAGTAATATTTTGGAATAGCAACTTAAGAATTAATAACATTATTTATACTTGCAATCTGACTTTAGTAAAGCAGTAAAAACTGCATGAATAATAATAAAATGCGAAATAATGTGCATTAATCAGTTTAATTAAGCATAACACTAAAAATAATTTTACCCTTGGAACCTGAAGAATTGAAAAGTCTGCGAGAAGCGGTAAGAAACTCCCCAGAAAATATAGCTTTAAGAAAATATTTTTCTAAGCAGTTAATCAAATTACAAAAATTTGAAGAAGCTGAACTAGAATTAAAAGAGGTATTAAAACTCTCCCAAACTGATATTGAAGCAAAACTAGATCTTTGTGAAGTATTCAGAAAACAAGAAAAAAACTCAGCAGCTCTGGTATTAATAGAATCGATCAATACAGATGGAAACTTCCCTGCAAAAGGATGGATTTTATACGCAAGAGTTTTATTACAAAATAAGCAGATCGAAGATGCAGAAGATGCATACCAAAAAGCACTTATAATAAATCCTGCACTAGAAGATATTGCACTTGAAAAAGAAATTAAAGACAGTAAAAAAGGAAATATCTCAAATGAACCTCAAAAAATAAAATTAGGAGCAGAAGATGAAGGAGATTTTTCTGATCCTGACATAGAAAAACCACAAGCTGGCTTTGAACAAGTCGGTGGAATGGAAAAAATCAAAAGCGAGATCAGTAAAAAAATCATTTATCCTTTAAAACATCCTGAAATTTACCAAGCATATGGCAAAAAAACTGGTGGAGGTATTTTAATGTATGGCCCTCCCGGTTGTGGTAAAACTCACCTTGCCAGAGCTACTGCTGGTGAAATAAATGCCTCTTTTATTTCTGTAGGAATTAATGATATACTCGATCTTTATCTTGGACAAAGTGAAAGAAACCTGCACGCAATTTTTGAAAAAGCACGAAGACTAAATCCGGGAGTTTTATTTTTTGATGAAGTAGATGCTTTAGGAGCTAGTAGAAGTGATATGCGCCAAAGTGCTGGTAGGCAATTGATTAACCAGTTTCTGTCTGAGCTAGATGGTGTTGAATATTCTAATGAAGGTGTTTTAATATTAGCTGCAACAAATGCTCCTTGGCATCTGGATTCTGCTTTTAGAAGACCGGGTAGATTTGACAGAATCATTTTTATTCCACCACCCGACGAAGAAGCTAGAAAAGTAATTTTAGACATTCATCTCAAAAATAAACCTGTTGAAAAAATAGATTTTGCCAAAATAGCAAAAGCAACCCACAGGTATTCGGGAGCAGACCTGAAAGCTATCGTAGATATTGCGATTGAATCTAAACTGGACGAATCTATGGAGCAAGGCAGGCCAGTTCCTATTACTACAAAAGATTTGATGAAGGCTGCAAATCAACACAAATCCACCACAACAGAGTGGTTCGAAACAGCAAAAAACTATGCTTTATTTGCTAATGAATCTGGTTTGTATGATGAGATAATCCAATATTTAAAAATTAAAAAATAAAGAATGAACGCCTTTCAACAGCGAGCTGAATTCCTAATAAAAAGAGAAAAATACACTGAGGCAGAAAGTGAAATCAGAAAAGAGATCGCAATTAATCCAGAAAATGACATTGCCTATTTTTATCTGGCTGAATGCCAATTAGCTCAAAACAAAACAACCGAAGCTAAAACTACTATTGAAAAAGCGATAGGCATCAATCCTGATAAACCATACAATTATTTGACTTTATCAAGAATTTATCTGCATATGGGTAACCTTAAAGAAGCCGAATATGCTATTGATGAAGCCATTAAAATTTATCCCTATCAAGCAGATTTCTTTTTGATAAAAGGTAATATCTATTTTGCAAAACACCAATGGGAAAAGGCATTGGAATATGCCGAAATTGGATTAAGAGCCGAACCAGACCATATCTCTTGCCTTAATTTAAGAACAATGGCATTAATGAAGCTCAACCGCAAAGAAGAAGCCGCTGCCACTGTCGATTTTGCTTTAAAAAATGCACCAGAAAATGTTCTCTCTCATGTAAATAAAGGTTGGACAGAAATTGAGGCGGGTAATCACGATAAAGCACAAGGACATTTTAAAGAAGCTTTAAGAATTAACCCGAACAGTATTCCTGCTAAAGAAGGATTAAAAGAATCTATTAAGGCTAAAAACTTTCTTTACAGATCGATTCTCAACTACTTTTTATGGACATCTAAATTAAGTAAGAGAAACCAGTGGATACTGATAATTGGCTTATACCTCGCCTATAAATTTATTGGAAGAATTGCCGCAGAAAATCCATCTATAGCACCTTTCTTATATCCATTAATGTTGGTGTACTTACTGTTTGTATTTTCAACTTGGATAGCCTCTCCACTTTCCGATTTGTTTTTACGCTTGCATCCGCTTGGAAAATATGCGCTAGATAACGACGAAAAAACAGCATCGAATCTTGTTGGAGGTTTTCTTGTTGTGTGTATAATTTGCGTAGGAGCATATTTTGCAACAAACCTTTCAGCATTGCTTTTAGGAGGTATTTGGTCTGGATTAATGTTAATTCCGGTTGGAGGCACTTTTCAGGCTCCCCGAAATTCTAAGGGTAGAAAATATCTGATAGCAGTTACCTCTGCCATTGGTATTGCTGGTTTGCTTGGCATCTTTGTTCCGGCACTGGCAGGCATGTTAATTCCTGCATTTTTAATAGGTATATTCTTATATGGTTGGATAGCCAATTATTTGATTATGAAGTAAATACAGAGCATGTACATTCACTTTTTCGCTAATCTTTCAAGGTATTTTGTAACAACACAGCTTGCTCGCTATTTCCCTCAGTTTAGGTTTCCTGATCCTGTTTTACTGGATGAGGCATCCTTCTATCATAATTCATTAAATTTTCCTTTTGCCTATAGAAAAGATCAGCGAATACATATTCATATACCCGAAGAACTAAAGACGTCGATTTCATCTGTAAGTATCAAACAAAAAAACAAAGAACTATATAATCATCTTTGGTCTGAGCAGAATAAGGTTGACTTTATACTTGATAGACATTTATATCCAGAATTGCATCTAAGTGGCAAAGCCAGCGATAAGATTTTATCTTTTAGAGAGCGACTTGTACCTATGCCGGGTACTTGCAACTTTAGAGACATAGGTGGATATATTACGAGTGATAAAAAATCTGTTAAGTGGGGAAAAGTTTTTAGGGCAGATAATCTTGGCAATCTCAACTTTAATAGTTGGGCGGTTCTTAAAGAATTAGGGATAAAAACTGTAATAGATTTTAGAGGCAGAGAAGAAAGGCTAAAAAATATAGACAGACTCCCTTCAAATATTAAATATGTACCCATTCCTATACAACAAGGTGAGCAAGAAAATATGATTAAAAGTGCACTCCTTCGTGGAGAAGGTAATAAGTTGAATGCTTACCAAATAATGAAAGATATTTACATCTTCCTTGTAGAATCTGCTTTCGATCAATACCAGATGTTTTTTGATATATTGAAAGATGAAAAAAATTATCCTTTGGTATTTCATTGCACAGCAGGTAAAGATCGAACTGGTTATGCTGCTGCACTAATTCTTCATTTACTCGGTGTAAATGAGCAAACCATTCTGCATGATTACATGCTATCTAACCTATACAGGCATAAGGAGAATCATATTTTACTTGAAAAAGGAAAGTTTTTTTTGAAGAAAGAAATTCTTGGAGATTTTTTAAAAGTGCAAACAGATTATCTAGAACACGCATTATATTACATCAAAAACAATTACACTTCTATAGATAATTATACCACAGAAAAATTAAAAGTTTCAGAAGAAGAAAGAAAACGCATCTCAGATTTCTTGTTAGAATAGCCTAAGTTGTTAACAAGATTTAAGCAGAACAATAATTTAAAATTATTAAATAATCAAAGCGACACTACATAAGGTATTGATAATCAATTAATTATCGATAAACCCTCTACATAAACCTCTATACAACAAAAGTTAATAGGCGATTTTTTGAATAACATTCTTTTTTATATCCCCGTACAGAAAAATAACTAAAGAATAATTTTTTGATTTCATTAATCATATTTTTTCAAAATGAAAGCCAATAAACTACTCGCAATAGTGATACTTTATTTTACTATATCACATTTAATCCAGTTAATATTCTTTTAAAAAAAATGCTTTATTAACTGGGTTACCTTTACGAAGTAGATATATAAAGATATAAATCAAAAAGATTTTCAATAATCGGTATGTAATGTATGGTAAAAGAAAAATGTCCCACCTTTGGAGGGACATTTTCTGTTTATAACAATTCAAAAAATTCATCCTACAAATGTTATTAACACACCAGCTGCTACTGCAGAGCCAATTACTCCGGCAATATTGCTAGCCATGGCATACTGTAATAAATGATTACTAGAATCATATTTTAATCCAATTTCGTTAGCAACCCTAGATGCCATAGGTACTGCGCTTAAACCAGTAGCACCTATAAGAGGATTTATCTTTTTCTTAGCAAACAGATTATAAATTTTTACAGCGGCAATACCACCAGCTATAGATATAGCAAAGGCTATAAATCCACCCATTATAATCATTAATGTTTTCGTATTTAGAAAAGAGCTGGCTGTCATTGTTGCTCCCACAGAAAGCCCTAAAAAGATAGTGGCTGTATTCATAATCGGACCAGAAGCAGCAGTGTGTAAGCGCTCAGTAGAAGTACCGATTTCTTTAATTAAGTTACCAAAAAGCAACATACCTACCAATGGTACAGAAGAAGGAACAAGTATGGCTACCACTACTCCCAGCAAAATTGGAAATATAATCTTAACTGTCTTTAAATCTTTAATAGGCACACTCGATGGAAATTCTTTATCCATCTTTTTCATATTAATCCTTAACTCCTTCTCACTGGTAGTAAACCTCACCACCAATGGAATAATTACTGGTACTAAAGCCATATAAGAGTATGCCGCAATTGCTATTGGACCTAAAAGATGAGGAGCTAATTTGATTGTGGTGAATATCGCCGTTGGCCCATCCGCTCCACCAATAATACCTAGAGAAGCAGCCTCTTTAATATTAAAACCAAATGCCAATGCTCCAAATAGTACTGAAAAGATACCTATTTGCGCCGCAGCACCAAACAAAGCCAGCCTAAGGTTCCTCAACATAGGACCAAAGTCAGTTAGTGCACCTACGCCCATAAAGATAATTGGTGGTAATAAACCAGTTTTTATGGTTGCATAGTAAATCAGGTTCATTATTCCGTATTCTTTAGCAATTTCTAACAAGGTCATATGCATGATCTCATCATTCTCACCACTTGGAATAACCCCCATATTACCTCCAGGAAAATTTGCCAGTAACACACCAAATGCTATGGGTACAAGCAATAAGGGTTCAAACTGTTTTTTTATTCCTAAATACAACAAACCAAAACCTATCAACAACATTAGTATAGTTCCGGGAGAAACAACTAAATCTCCCAATGCTGTCATTTTATAGAGATTTTCAAGAATTTCCATAACCTTACACGATCTTAATCAAAGCATCATCCTCTTCTACATCATCTCCATCTGCATGGCAAACTTCAACCACTTTACCAGTTATTTCTGAGGTAATGGCATTGTACACCTTCATAGATTCTATATAACCTATAATATCACCAACTTTTACAAAATCGCCAGTATTCACCCCTTTTTCCGAAGCATTTTTAGTTCTAAAAAACTTACCTTCTACTGGTGCTAGTACCTCTTTAGCGCTACCATTTGCGGCAGAGATTTCTTCTTTAGCACTGCCATTTAATGCTGGAGATTTAGTTTCTACAGGTGCTTCATTTTCATCGTAACTTACTGCTACTTTAAACTTCTCACCATTAATCTCAATATTCATCGATTTTGGCTGATAATTTACCGGAGGGGTAACTGATGTTGTTGCTACAGGTGTAGCAGTTACCTGAGAAGCTCCTTCTTTCTCTGCTTTACGTTTTGCCAAATCTTCTTCAAAAGCTTGTTTGGCAGCTCCAGATTTATAAGCTCTGTATTGCTCTGGGTGCATAGCTAACTCCATCAACTCTTCTTCATCTTCGCCTAAATCCCAGTTGTTATCTGCCATTTCTTTTCTAAATACATCAAGGTTGTCAGGATATAAATCTTGAGGCCTTCCTGTATAAAATTCTCGACCTTGAGCTTTGGCAAGTTCTACGATTTCTTCATCTAGTTTACCCGGTAATTTACCTGATTTACCCAGAATCATATCCCAAATGTTATCGGCAATCATAGACCATCGTTCTTTGCCTTTGTACATCTGAATTACATTCATTAAAGCCACATTCTTTACATACTGACTATATGGAGTAACCAATGGCGGATAACCTAATTTAGGCCAGATATATTCAACTTCTTCAAAGAGTTTTATGAGAAGTTGGTCTTGTGTAATTTCTGGCTTATTTCTTTTTGCCATCCACTTATTCAAACTAGCTAGGTTATTCTCTAAATCGGCCATTAAACTACCCATCATACCACCTGGTAAGCCCGGACCAATTAATAAAGAATTCATCATCCTATTTTTAGGATTGATGTAATAACCCAAGAAATCATCTATAAACTCTTGAGTGAGACTCCTAGCTTCCATGTAGGCTTTCATATTGATATCTGGCACATTAAAACCAGCATCTTTTAGAATGGCATGAGCAGTAAGCAAATCTACGTGGGCAGTTCCCCAAGAAAGTGGCTCCATTCCTACATCTATAATATCTGCTCCTGCACGAGCTACTTCTAAGATAGAAACAGGCGCAAAACCTGGCCCTGAGTGTCCATGATACTGTATGATTACTTCTGGATAGCTTGCTTTTATTCCTTCAACAATTTTACCTAAAGAAACAGGTCTGCCAATACCTGCCATATCTTTTAAGCAAATTTCGTCAGCACCATGATCAATCAGTTTAGAAGCCAGCTCTATGTAGTAATCTACTGTATGTACTTTTGAATAGGTAAGGCTGAGTGTGCCTTGTGCAATCATCCCTCCTGCCTTGGCATAAGTAATGGAATCTATTATGTTTCTTTCATCATTTAGTCCATCAAAAGAGCGAGCGATGTCGGTACCTTGTTTTTTCTTTACTTTAAACATCAGCTTGCGAATATCGGCAGGCACCGGACTCATTCTAATACCATTTAGTGCACGCTCTAACATATGTGTTTTAATTCCCACATCATTAAAAGGTTGTGTCCACGCTCTAACAGATTTGTTAGGGTTTTCACCAAATAATAAGTTGATCTGCTCAAATCCACCTCCGTTAGTTTCTACCCTTGAGAAACATCCCATATCTATAATTACAGGGGCAATTCTTACAAGCTGGTCAACTCTTGGCATATATTTTCCAGAAGACTGCCACATGTCTCTGTACATTAGCGAAAATTGAATATCTTTTCCCATTGTGTTATTCTTTTGGCTATTTTTTGATTCTTTTAATCTATTTTTTCAATTGATGTAATATGACCTTTTCCTACAGTTACAACATCTACTGCCGCGACCAGTGCCGCGAGTTTGTTAGGTGTTAACTGTTGAGAATTTGTCTGATTTCTGACGGGTTTTGCTGCGACCGGAATTTCTTTATGAAGGGCGTTTACAAGTCGGATGAGTGCTTTACCTAATAGTACTACAAAGAACAGCACTGAGAAAACGGTAATCATTCCAACTAGTAACAACATAAATGCGGTACCAAAATTTCCTTCCATTTATTTATATTGTGTTTAATAGTGGTTTAAGTTTTAAAAAGATACGGTCTCATAAATTAGGAATAATTTCAGATAATCGAAATCACAAACAAATATTTGTTGTACTATACCTATAAATGAATATCTTACTCTTCGCAAGTAACCGAATTTTTCTAAGAGTTTCTATGATGAATATCAGCTTAAACATTGAATTTATATACATGTTTATACTTACATGAAGCTGAAAATAACAACACTTGTAAAGCAAGATTACTTAGCTGTATGGGATAGATTTGATGAGAAATTATTCAAAAATCTTAATCCTCCATTTCCACCTGTAAAACTGCTAAGGTTCGATGGCTCTGAGAAAGGAGACCGGGTAATTCTTGAACTAAACTTTATTGTATTTAAACAGGAATGGGAAAGTTCAATAATTGAAAACCAGAAAAGTGAGCAGGAGATTTACTTTATCGATAAAGGTGTGAGGTTACCTTTTTTTCTAAAAAGCTGGCAACATAAGCATAGAATTATAAAATCTGACAAGGGTGCAATTATTTCCGATGAAATTACTTATAGTGCTCCTTCACACTTAATGACCTTATTGCTTTACCCTGTACTTTGGCTACAGTTTATATACAGAAAACCGGTGTATCAGACATTTTTTACATAAAAAAAGCCGGGCTGTTTCCAGTCCGGCTCAATATATTGATATAAATGATTATTACATCATACCTGGCATTCCGCCGCCCATTCCTGGGTGTCCACCACCCATTGGAGCTGGATTTTCTTCTGGTTCGTCTGCAATTACACACTCAGTAGTAAGTAGTAATGAAGCGATAGAAGCTGCATTTTGTAATGCAAGTCTAGTAACTTTAGTTGGGTCAATTACACCTGCTTGTACAAGGTCTTCGTATTCACCAGTACGAGCATTGTAACCGAAGTTACCAGTGCTTTCTTTTACTTTTTGTACGATAACAGAAGCCTCAAGACCAGCGTTACCAACGATAGTTCTTAGTGGAGACTCAAGAGCGATTCTAACGATGTTTACACCAGTTTCCTGATCTTCGTTTTCTACCTCTAGGCTATCTAAAGAATTTACCGCACGGATAAGAGCAATACCACCACCAGCAACAATACCTTCTTCTACAGCAGCTCTAGTTGCGTGTAAAGCATCATCAACTAAGTCTTTCTTTTCTTTCATTTCTACTTCAGTAGCAGCACCAATGTATAGGATAGCTACACCGCCAGAAAGTTTAGCAAGTCTTTCTTGCAATTTCTCACGATCGTAATCAGAAGTAGTGTTTTCGATTTGTTGTTTGATTTGAGCAACGCGAGCTTGAATGTCATCTTGACTTCCACTTCCATTTACGATAGTAGTGTTGTCTTTGTCGATTAACATTTTCTCAGCAGTACCTAAGTACTCAAGAGTAGCATTTTCTAATTTGTAACCTCTTTCTTCAGAAATTACAGTCCCACCAGTTAAGATAGCGATATCTTCTAACATTGCTTTTCTTCTGTCACCAAAGCCTGGAGCTTTAACAGCAGCAATTTTTAATGCACCTCTGATTTTGTTTACTACTAGAGTAGCTAATGCTTCTCCTTCAACATCTTCAGCGATAATAACAAGAGGTCTACCAGTTTGAGCAACTGCTTCCAATACAGGAAGTAATTCCTTCATGTTAGAAATTTTCTTGTCGTAGATAAGAATGAATGGGCTTTCAAGGTCAGCCTCCATTTTGTCAGTGTTAGTAACAAAGTATGGAGAAAGGTAACCTCTGTCAAACTGCATACCTTCTACAGTTTTAACTTCAGTTTCAGTACCTTTTGCCTCTTCAACAGTGATAACACCATCTTTACCAACTTTGTCCATAGCTTCGGCAATCATCTTACCTACTTCTTGGTTGTTGTTAGCAGAAATAGTAGCTACCTGAGAAATTTCTTTAGAGCTATCAACAGATTTTGACATGCTTGCTAATTCAGCAACTACTGAAGCAACAGCTTGGTCAATACCTCTTTTAAGATCCATTGGGTTTGCACCTGCAGTAACGTTTTTAATACCAGTGGTAAAAATTGCTTGCGTTAAAACAGTTGCAGTTGTAGTTCCGTCACCAGCTTGGTCAGCAGTTTTAGAAGCTACTTCTTTAACCAATTGAGCACCCATATTCTCAACTGGATCTTTCAATTCGATTTCTTTTGCAACAGAAACACCATCTTTTGTAATAGAAGGAGCACCAAACTTTTTGTCAAGGATTACATTTCTTCCTTTTGGACCTAAAGTTACTTTAACTGCTTCTGCTAATGTATCCACTCCTTTTTTAAGACTTTCTCTAGCCTTAGTATCAAATATTATTGACTTTGCCATGTTTTCTTTTAATTTATTGAATGTTCAATAATTAATTTAATATTATGTGTTGATTATATTTTATCAACTTGTTTGATTAATGATTTTTTGTCAGACAATTGCAAATATGTCAGACTCTCTCATGATAAGATAATCCTTACCTTCAACATTAATTTCAGTTCCTGAATATTTACCATATAAAACAGAATCTCCAACTTTAACAGTCAAAGGCTCATCTTTTTTTCCTGTTCCTACAGCTACAACTTGACCTTTTTGTGGCTTTTCTTTAGCTGTGTCAGGGATGATAATACCAGATGCTGTTTTCTCTTCTGCAGGTGCAGGTTCTACCAGAACTCTGTCTGCCAATGGTTGTATTTTTACTTGTGACATTTTTAAAAATTTGCTTTTGTGTCTTGTTAAAAATAATAATCGTATATTGAAATCGCTTACATTTAAAGCATTTCTCATGCCATTGCAAAACTATGACATTTTGTGAATCAAATACTGACATTATTACATTTTTTACTCAAATTCAAAAACAAATTGCGTGTTTATTACGTGGCAAATGACATCTTTAATTATTTATACTGCCAATAATGCAATAAAAGCAGACTAACTTTCAGTATTTCTGTCAATCTCCTTTCCTCTCTTATTAATTGTATACCAAGTTGTGCCCTTCATTACTTGAGCTTTTCCATTTAAAAATGGATAGGCAAAATCATATTTAAAGTCTATCACATGTTTATTCTTGTTATTTATATATCCCCAAACAAAATTATTTCTCACAGCAGCTAAGCCTTCATTAAAACTTGTTGCAATATCGTAAGTCGGTTCAATTACAAAATTGCCTTTCTTGTTAATATACCCCCACTTTTCACCTTGCTTTACAGCAGCTAAGCCTTCGCTAAAAGGTTGAGCATCATCAAAAGTAAGTGTAATCACAATTTTGCTTTTATCATCTATAAAACCATAAAAACCATTTTTCTCGACTAGCGTTAATCCTTCTGAACTTTTACCTACAAAATCGAAAAGCGTATCCTGACTAGATGTAAAGGTTTCGGAAACATGATTGTCTGTATTATCAATTTCTAATGTTTTGTTAGAATTTACTTTTAGGCTGGCAGTATCTACAGTAGTTTTTTCACTCTCAGAATCTTCATTTGAAGCATTAAACTTACAACCATAAAAAAAGACAATAAAGAGTATGATAATTGGCTTAAAAAATACTTTTAATTTCCCTGGATATTTCATGCTATTAAGGTTAATTGTTTCAGTTTTATCATCATTGCTTTTCTATCAACACTCTTACGGATCAAACCTTAAAGAGATATCTTTTGCACTAGACTCACCATATATATATTCTTGGTTACAGTCTAATAGTTCAGACTTAAACACCGTAGAAAAGCGTATACCTACTCCAACTGGTTTTAAAAGAGTACCTGTAGCAAATAACTCGTTTGAAGCTTGGCTTAGAAATTTACCATTAAAAGAAAAAGGTTCTAAAGTTATGCTTTACAATGGAGAGCCTAAGTACCGACAAGATGTGCATGAAGCTGTGGTCGATATAGATATAGGTAAAACTGATTTGCAGCAATGTGCTGATGCTGTAATGCGACTCAGAGCAGAATATCTCTATGCTACCAAACAGTACAATCAAATCTCTTTTAATTTTACTAATGGCCAAGCTATCTCCTATTCTGAATGGAGAAAAGGCAACAAGATAGTTTTTAAAAATAATAAAGCTGTTTGGGTTCCAGACAGCATTGACAAAACCGGTTATCAGAGTTTTAAAAAATACTACAATCTAATATTTGCGTATGCGGGTACTTATTCTCTTAGCCAAGAATTAGAATCTGTATCGAATTTAAAAGATATAAAAGCCGGAGATGTGTTTATTTATGGAGGCTTTCCCGGGCACGCTGTAATTGTAATAGATGTAGTGCAAAACCAAAAAGGAGAAAAATATTTTTTAATAGCGCAAAGTTATATGCCTGCACAAAGCATACATATTCTTAAAAATAATGCTAACCCAGACTTAAGTCCTTGGTATTCATTATCAGAAATTAAGAGAGAAATGAAGATTTACACTCCTGAATGGACTTTTGAGGTGAGTGATTTGAAAAGATTTAAGTAGATTTGATATAAAATAAAAAGAGCTTCGTCATTGACAAAGCCCTTAGTCTAGTAAATATGAAAATGAAAACTCTTTATATCTTTGAAGCAGTTACCTGCTGTGATCTATCTTATTTTTATTATGAAACAAAGATACATGTGTCCGGGCAAATATCAAAACCGTTTACACGAATATGTACATTCAAAAGTTAAATTTTTTTAAAATTAGCCATTACTTAACCGTTTATTAAAATATGAAATGCCTATTATTTTTGTAAATAAATTAAATACCCTTAGTTTAAATGGCTGTAATTAAGAAATTGATAAATTTTTAAAAGATTCATTCAAATTTTTTCATGCAAACGTTTTAACAATAAAATTTTTAATAAAAAATCATTTTTTTAACATTTTTTTTTCATGATAGAACAAAATCAGACGTACGAGCACCAATTTAAATTTACTCAAGAGCAAGTTGACGCATTTATAAAACTTAGTGGAGACGACAACCCGATTCATTACGATAGTGAGTATGCAGCAAAAACTGTATTTAAGAAACCTGTAATTCACGGAATTTTGTCTGCCAGTGTTTTTTCTAAAGTTTTGGGAACATTATTTCCTGGAGAAGGTAGTATTTATATGAAACAAAATCTGGACTTCCTCAGACCGATGTACTGCGAAGTAGATTATGTAGCTGAATTTGTAGTCTCAGAAATTGATACTGCAAGACACACAGCCGAAATTACCACTACAATTAAAGATGTAAATACTAAAAAAGTTGTGGTGAAAGGAAGCGCCAAAGTGATGAACAAAGAAAAAATTTAATTATAGAGTCGATTTTTTATTAATTAAGTACTAATTAATAGATGAATCATTTATTTTGTTGAAACATCTAACAAAACGCTGAAACAAGCAACACTATGAAGTTTTCTGATACTGATTTAAGTCAACTGCAAAGTCTGGGTATAAAGACTGAGACCGCTGGAGAGCAAATTGAAAATTTTAAAAAAGGTTTTCCATTTTTAAAGCTCATCAAACCCGCAACAATTGGTGATGGCATTCTAAAGCTGGACGACTCACAAATTGCAGACTTTGAAAAACTATTCGATACGTCTTCTAAAAGCAAAAAAGTAGTAAAATTTGTACCTGCATCTGGTGCTGCCAGTAGAATGTTTAAAGCATTATTCGGGTTTATGGAGTCTTACGAGGGCACTGAAGAAGCTTATGAAGCATTTACTGCAAAAAAGGGAGCTGTATTTTCTTTCTTTAAAGAACTAGAAAAGTTTGCATTCTATGAAGAACTCAAGCAAACGCTTGAAAATAAAGGAATGCTTTTAGAGAAAATGCAATTAGAAAGAGAATATCCAGAAATTCTTGCTAATTACCTAACCGAAAAAGGCATGAACTACGGATCACTCCCAAAAGGCCTCTTGCAATTCCATAATTATGAAGATGGATCTAGAACTCCTGTAGAAGAGCATATGGTAGAAGGTGCTAACTACTGTAAAGACGACAATGGATTAGTAAGAATTCATCTGACTGTATCACCTGAACATGAGAGCAAGTTTAAAGAAAAGATAGAATCAGTAAGAAGCAAATACGAAGAAGCATTTAATGTAAAATTTGATATTTCTTTCTCTCAGCAAAAAAAATCAACTGATACCATTGCTGTGGACATGGAAAACGAACCATTCCGCAATGAAGACGGCAGTATCTTATTTAGACCAGGAGGACACGGCGCTTTACTAGAGAACTTAAACGACATTGATGCTGATATTATCTTTATTAAGAACATAGACAATGTAGTTCCTGATAAGATTAAACAAACAACTTTCACTTATAAAAAGGTGATTGGCGGTGTTTTAATTCAGTTTCAAGATAAGGTATTCAGCATCCTTAAAAATCTTTCTAGTGGTAATCCATCAGATGAGGATTTGGCTTCTTATAATTCATTTTTAGAAAATGATTTATGTACTAAATCTGAAAGTGCTTTTGGAGATAAGAGCAGAGAAGATAAAATCACTTATTTGATTAATAAATTTAACAGACCGCTTAGAGTTTGTGGTATGGTTAAAAACGAAGGTGAGCCAGGTGGTGGACCTTTCTGGGCAGTAAACAATGATAGCACTGTATCTTTACAAGTAGCAGAAAGTGCTCAGATTGATATGAATGATGCAGAACAAAAAGAGATTGCTTCTAGTGCAACTCACTTTAACCCTGTAGATTTAGTATGTGCAGTAAAAGACTTTAATGGAAACAAGTTTGACTTGATGAAATTTAGAGATCCAAAAACTGGCTTTATTTCTTATAAATCTAAAGATGGCAAAGAATTAAAAGCTCAGGAATTACCTGGTTTGTGGAATGGCTCCATGTCTGACTGGAACACCCTATTTGTTGAGGTGCCAATTATCACATTTAATCCAGTAAAAACTGTAAATGATTTATTGAGAGATCAGCATCAGTAATAGAGATACTATTTTGATTGATTATTGAAAATTACACAAAAACCCGTCTATTTAGGCGGGTTTTACTTGTCTTACATTTTCGTTTATCTTATCAGTTTCTACCAATCCATCTCTTAGTCTCACAATTCTGTGCGCATATTCCGCAATATCATCTTCGTGAGTAACCATAATTATGGTATTTCCCTTCTCATACAACTCTTCAAACAAATCCATAATCTCATAAGAAGTTTTGGTATCTAGGTTACCAGTAGGCTCATCGGCAAGAATAATACTTGGATTGTTTACTAATGCTCTTGCAATTGCTACACGCTGACGTTGACCACCAGAAAGCTCGTTTGGCTTATGCCCTGCTCTATCTCCTAAACCCACGTTTTTAAGTGCAAGCATGGCCTTTTCTTCTCTTTCAGCCTTTCTATAGCCTGCATACACCAAAGGCAATGCAACATTTTCTAGAGAAGAGGATCTTGGTAACAGGTTAAATGTCTGGAATACAAAGCCAATTTCTTTGTTTCTAATTTCTGCTAATTCATTTTCAGTAAGATTACTAACATCTTTACCAGCTAAATAGTAATTACCTCCTGTTGGTGTATCGAGACAACCAACAATATTCATGAGGGTAGATTTACCTGAACCAGACGGCCCCATAAAAGCTACATACTCACCTTTATCAATAGAAATACTAATAGATTGTAAAGCTCTGATGGTTTCACTCCCCATCTGATAGATTTTAGAAATCTCTTTTGTACTTATAACTTCTTCTGCCATTCGTTTCAGATTTTACCTTTGTTGTATTAGTAGCTATTATGAGGTAAAAATTACAACAAAACAACCATAATTTAAATAAAATTAAAACTATTTCAATTATTCCAATCCTCAAACACCTTTTCCACTTCAGTCAGTTTTTTGTTATAAACTTCCAAAAATTCCTGATAATGGGTTTCATCCTCTAAATTCTCCAACTCTTCTAGCATCGATTCGGCAAAATTGTTATATCTCAATTCTAAAGATTGTAAGATATAAGCTTTAATTATGGCAGTAGATTCGCTGTTATTTTCCACACCAGAAAGCAATACTTCATATGCTTTTTCTGGCTTTTCTAATTCAATATAATAAGCAGCCCACTCAAGATAATACTTCTCTTTAATTGGGTTTAATTCAATGGCTTTTTCAAATTCAGCGGCAGCTTTCTCTTCTTGTAAATTTTCAGCAAAATACATGGCAGAATAATAATGCTGATCACTTTTATTTAATCGACTAAAGCTTGCATCTTGAACTTTCGTATAAAAATCATTATCGAACTTTTTAAGATAGGCTTGGTACTTTAAATATGTTTGTTGGAAGATTGGTAAAATACCATCTGAAATATTAGCAGAACCAGCCAATTTCATGTATTTACCAGCGATTACAGCATTATCTTTTTTTATACCCCAATTAACCCGCTCAGTTGCTATTACCTGTTTAATCTCGGTAGCACTAATTGCATTGTAAACTTTTTCAAAAACACTTTCATCAATCTGCTCATTATAATGCAAATATCTATATCTGAAAAAGTCTGTAACATCAGTTGATAAAAGTAAATCTATCGAAATACTATCTTTCTCTAGCAAATTGAGCATATCACCTGCTATTGATTTCCATTCTTGCTTATTACTTTTCGCAATTTCTTTCCATTTTTCAATGGCAAGATTTTTATTTTCAAGTTCAGAAAGTGCAACAGCTTCATTTAACAATGCTTCATCTTTGCCCCTTCTCGAAGCTATTTTGTAATAGTTAGCAGACTTTTCGTACTCGTCCAGTTCCATCATCCAGCCAGCGATAAAATAGGCAAAGTCAGGATTAGTTCTAGAAGAAGCAAAATAAACATCTTTTATTAAGCCAAGTGCATTTCCCAAGTCTCCTTTATAATAATAGATGTTTGCCAACGCAAATTTGAGGTAATCAACAAAAATGAAATTATTCTCCACTTTTATTAATTTATCTAAAAAGTTTATAAAAGTAGAATCGGCCCCTTCTCGCTTATTTATCGCATAATTATATACATAACACAATTGAGGTGTATTCAAGATGGAATCGGGTACATAACTGTAATCAAATGCGTCTTCTGTTTTATTCTCATAAGCATTTAAGAAAACAATCTCGTTGCTTAATGTACCAATGTAAGGCAAAGGCTTTATACTGCCATAAACAGAATCTAGACTTTCGTAAATCTTGTATTTTGTCCAAAGCGTGAAAGTATTACTTTGAAGTACTTCAGGATTTTTCGCTTTCTCCATTCCAGCTTCAAAATGTAGCAAAACACTATCTGGCAACATATTCCGCTCATTAAATATTAAAGCGAGATTATTATACAACTCGCCATTCTGCTCACACTTCTCAATGCCTTCTTGATAAGTTAAAATAGACTGTAAAATCTCATTTTTTCTGTATTGAATCTCACCTAAAGCTGCAAATGCATATGGACTCGGCTTCTTTGAGTTAGCATCTTCAAAAAAGATAGCCGCAGCAGCTTCATTATTGGCTTGTAGCGCTAAGTTCGCTAAAGAATAAAATGATCGGTGATTTCGCGGATCGTAACCAGTAGCAATTCCGTAGTTCTGCTTACTCAAATATTCATCTCCCAGTATTTTCTCTAAATCTCCTAAGCCATTATAATAACCTGCGAATGCTTGTCGATAAGTAAAGAAGTTGGTATTGAGCAATAAAGCACCAATTACAAGACCGGCTGTAAACATCTTGTACATGTAATCGAATGCCAGTGGCTTGTAATACACTTTATATACTGGTTTACCCGCAGCCAATAAATCTTTGAAGTTAAAAAACATATAGATGCCTACTCCTACTCCAAAACCTATTTGCGTAAACACTACTGCATCTTCGTAAACTTCTATTAAAGGATCGTTAGCAGTAGAAAGTGCAAAAACAACAGCACTAACCGCAATTATACCTGTACCGAGATATAAAAAAGCTCCTTCACCATTAAAAGACATAAAAGAACTGTACTGAATCTCTCTATCTTTTAAGCCCCAAATACCAAGAATAGCTGTTATTATAAATAAATAAACAGGGTGGATGTAATAGATATCATAATCTACATCATCCATAAAATGGAAATATATGTATACCACATGAGCAAAATACAGCGCCGTGATAAACCAAAACCTACTCGTATTATTCTTCCCTGTATTTAAAGACTGATTAGTAGTTACATAGATAAAAAGTCTGTAAATCTCAGAAGCATTGAGAATAATAAACAAAAGAGCAATTACCAAAGGAAGTGCAATACCATAAATAGATAAGTGTATTACAGGATATGCAACCTCTGAAAGCGATTGCATCATATAATAACTGGCAGCAAATAATAAGGAAAATGCTAAAAAACGAATTATTATTGGTATACCTTTCTTGAGGTAATGAAAGAAAAAAGACAAAAGGCAAAAACTGAGAATAAACAGCATTGCAAATAGCTTGTCATATATTTCATAGAAAATTCTTAAACTTTCGAAACCCATTAAGGCCCAAGTAAGAATCATAAAAGCCATGCCTGTTAAAAATCCCAGACGAGATAAATCTGGCAATGCAGCTAGAATTACTACTGAGCCTAAAGCTAGCATTAACAAATAGCCATAATAAATCTTTAATGGTATTTGAATGTCAGTAGGCAAGAATTTTTCTTTTAGCAAATAAGCATCAGCCTCTTGCGTAAACTCAAAGAAGTATTTATCAAAGCGGTCTATTACAATATCTACTACTTCTAAATCTCCGCTTTTTTCCCAATGGATTACTCCATTATTGCCCATCTCAAAATAATAACCAGCGAGTATAAGTAGCGCAAAAAATATTAATAAAAGCAGTGAGTAAAGAATCTTGTTTCCCGCAGTCCAGCTTTTCCAAAAAAAATAAGTGGTCATGAAGACTTAAAAAATTAAAAAATCGACGGTTTCTAAACGCTAACAAATACTTTCTATTTTGCTAATCAAGCTTACAAAGCTATTATATTTCAGGAGTTGCCCAAAGATGTTTTTTGTTAAATTTGCGCGAATGTTGAATACATCTTTATTAATATGGCCCTGGCAGAGCCTGAAAGAAGATTTACCTTTATAATTTCACAACTAGCCAAACTTATACATGAAATTTAAAAACATTAAAGCTGCGCTTTTTATAGGATTTTCATTAATAATTATAATGATGTCTGTATATTTTTATCAGGTTTTTTTCAATCCAAACTTGTTAATTACCCAAGAAAAGGCCGTATTATATATCCCTGAAAATGCAGATATAAATCAGGTAATAGACTCACTCAAAAAGCATAAGTATCTGGAAGATGTTGTATCATTTGGTTTTGTAAGTAAAGTGCTGGACTATCAGGAAAACATTAAACCCGGTAGATACATTCTTACAAAGAAAATGACCAACCTACAAGCAATAAGACATTTGCGATCTGGTGTGCAAGAGCCAGTAAGAGTTACTTTTAATAACATCAGATTAAAAGAAGACTTGGCAAAAAAGATTTGTAAAAATGTAATTGCTACTGAAGATCAGTTTATGGAATTACTCAATAACCCTGAGTATGTTTCTAAGTTTGGGTTCGATACCACTACAATTATTTCTATGTTTATCCCCAACACTTATGAAATGTATTGGACCAGCACAGCAGAAGACATCTTTAGCAGAATGAAAAACGAATATGATAAGTTTTGGGATGATGAAAGAACTGCCAAAGCCAGTGAACTGGGTCTTACTCCTCTTCAAGTTTCTATTTTAGCTTCTATTGTTCAAGCAGAAACAGTAAAAAATGATGAAAAACCAGTAGTTGCAGGCTTGTATTTAAACAGGTTAGAAAGAAATATGCTTTTAGAGTCTGATCCTACAGTTGTTTTTGCATTAAGAGATTTTGGGATGAAACGAGTTTTAAAAAGACATTTAGAAACAGACTCGCCCTATAACACTTATAAAAACTTAGGTTTACCTCCCGGCCCAATTAACTTACCAGAGCCTTCTACTTTAGAAGCAGTTTTAAATTATGAACATCACAATTATATTTATATGTGTGCTAAAGAAGATTTTTCAGGTTACCACAGGTTTGCAAGCAATTACCGACAACATATAAATAATGCGAGAAAATACCAGCAGGCATTAAACAGAAGAGGTGTGTATAAATAATTTCATTTTTTTAAGTAAAAGTTTGCATATTAAAATTTCCTCACTACTTTTGCATCACGTTTTTGAAAAGCAGCTCAAAAACAAACAAAAAGGGCTCTTAGCTCAGTTGGTTCAGAGCACCTGCCTTACAAGCAGGGGGTCACTGGTTCGAATCCAGTAGGGCCCACAAAGTCTTCCAAGAGATTGGAAGACTTTTTTTATTTCTAAACTTTTTAGAATACAGCATTATCCGTCTACTTAAGGAAGCTAATAGTACTTATAAAGTTAAGTTACTTTACTCTATTTAACCGATTCTTTTAAAAATACAGTGGTCAAATAATGGTGTTTTGAAATCGGTAAAAGAATAAGAAAAATGAAATTATCAGTTTATTCATAAAAAGTTTGCATATTAAATTTTACTCACTACTTTTGCATCACGTTTTCAGCAAAACATACTGAAAATGAACAAAAAAGGGCTCTTAGCTCAGTTGGTTCAGAGCACCTGCCTTACAAGCAGGGGGTCACTGGTTCGAATCCAGTAGGGCCCACAAAGTCTTCCAAGAGATTGGAAGACTTTTTTGTTATACAGCATTTCTCAATAAAGTGCAATTTAAAAGCACCTTCCTAACCTAAGAATAAAACAGCATATCTTTTTAAATTCTAGCAAATAAAAAGTGTGATTATAAAAAAATGCTATTCTTAAAAACTAAATACTACTCTACTTAAATCTACATAATTAGATACTTCTAAAAACAATAGAGAAATAGCTTTTCAATCAATTTACAGCTAAAAACATGAAAATTTTTACTTATTCTATATGATTAATTTCTAGAGATTCTATATTTAAGAAAAACACTCATATTCAATTTTTCATGCTTAATAATAATAAAAGCTACCCAACAAATCCTTTAGGGACTATTGCAATTTTTGTTTTCTCTATAGAAGCAATAAGTGCTTCATCTTTAGTTGCACTAAAAGACCATTATGATCTGCTTCAAATTATAACAATATTTATTGTTTCTTTTCCTACTGCAATAGCAGCTGTATTTTTTGTTTTTCTATGGAAAAATCGCGAAGCTTTATATAGCCCTAAAGACTATCAAAGTGATGAAAGCTTTTTAAAACTAAGTAGTAAGCTAAACACATTAAAACAAGCTGAATTAGTTACTAAAAATCTCCCACAAAATTTAGATCAAGTTTTATTGGTTACAGAATCTCTTATCAAAAATGGAGAAACTAGAAATGCTATTAAAATTGGCCGAGGTTATCTAAAATTAGCTGAAAAAAGCCGTCTTGCTGATGATTTTGAAATTGCCCTTAAAGTATTTAAATATCTAAAACAAAAAGTATCTAAAGATGACCCTCTATATTATAAAATTCCTACTAATATAGCCTATGTAAAAATCTTACAGGAAAAGTACAGGGATGCTACTAATTCGCTTAAAGAGGCAATAGATTACTTAAACAATGAAGCAGAGCTCTACCAATTAGTACCTTTAGCATATTGCCAGTTAAAGTTAAACACTACTAATGAGTTAGAAAACACAATAAATTTAATAAAGGCTCACCCAGAATTTTCTAAGTTTGAAGAATATTATCCAAACAGATACGAAGAGTTAAATGAATATATAAAGGAATGATTATGAATATAGTGGATAAAGCAAAAAAATATGCAATTGCTTGTCATAGTGAAACGAATCACTTTTACGATGAGCATCCGTATGAATATCATTTGCAAATGGTTGTTGATGTCGCTGAAAAGTTTAAGTTTCTAATTCCAGAAGATAAGCAAGACAATGTAGTAGCTGCATGTTGGGTGCATGATGTAATTGAAGATTGTCGCCAATCATATAATGATGTAGCAAAAGCAACAAGTCAAGATGTTGCTGACCTAGCCTATGCAGTAACAACTGAAAAAGGAAAGTCGAGAAAAGAGAGAGCTAACGAAAAGTATTATAATGGTATAAAAGAAACACCTTTTGCCACATTTATTAAAGTTTGTGATAGAATAGCAAATATCAAACATTCTAAATCTATGCAATCAAGAATGTTTCAAGTCTACTCAAAAGAAAATGAAGGGTTTAAAACTAAGTTATGGGATACTAAATATTTGCAGCTCTTTGATTATATGGACAAACTATTCGTAGAGAACAATTAATACTTAGATTAATGCTAAACGCGATAAAGAATAGTTTGGCATCATTAAAATCAATTACATCATAAGAATAATACATCTTCCGTTTCCACAACAATAATTGGGAACTTTTTAATATCAAAAAAAGAGCTAAATAACATTCCATATTATTCTAAATATTCAATTTCAAATAAATTATTTAGAACAATATTCCCTCTAATTAATTTATATAGTCATAAATATCTTGTTTAGAAATTTCTATCATAGACCATTAATAAGCTTGACAAGGGCAATATTTAATAATATGATTACCAATCTTATACACTTTTAAATACCTTGGTAACGCTACTTTTTAAACTAAGCAAATTCGTTTTTCCACTCACACTAAATAAGGTATACCAGTGTTTATTGAAATAGTCATTAATTATTTAACGGCAGTGATATGATAGCTCCAAAAGTACCAGATAATGAAAATGAGAGATTAAGAAACTTGCAGTCATATAACATCTTAGATACATTTCCTGAGCAGCAATATGACGACATTACTACGATTGCCTCTCAAATTTGTAACACCCCCATTTCACTCATTACTTTAGTAGATAAAAATAGACAATGGTTTAAATCTAGAGTAGGTTTAGGAGCTACAGAAACCTCTAGAGAGTACGCATTTTGTGCGCATGCGATAAATGAGCCCGACCAACTATTTGAAGTTAAAAATTCTTTTGAAGATAAACGTTTTCACGACAATCCATTAGTTACAGGCGAGCCAAGAGTTATTTTTTATGCAGGTGTACCTTTGGTAAATTCAGCAGGTTTCTCCTTGGGCACTCTCTGTGTAATTGATCATGAACCAAGAAGCTTAAACGATCAGCAAAAAGAGACATTAAAAGCACTTAGTAGACAAGTAATTAGCCAACTAGAATTAAGAAAGAAGAACATTCAATTAGAAGAGGAGCTTAAACTAAAAGAAGAAAGAGAAACTGAATTAATCAGGTTAAAAGATTTAGCCGAAAAAAGCATTGTGGCTAAAGAAGAATTTCTCTCTAATATGTCTCACGAAATTCGAACACCGCTCAATGCAGTTATTGGCATGACTCACCTATTAATCGAAAATAATCCGCGTGAAGATCAAATAGCAAAATTAAATACTTTACACTTTGCAGGCGAAAACTTGTTGGCTTTGGTAAATGACATACTCGATTACAACAAGATAGAAGCTGGAAAAGTAAACTTCGAAAATATTCCTTTTAATATTATAGAAATTACGCAAAATCTTAAACAAGCTTTCATTTTTAAAGCAGAGGAAAAAGGTGTTGCACTCAAATTATTTATTGACTCAGACATACCAGAACTTATTAAAGGTGACCCAACTAGGCTAGTCCAGTTACTTAATAACTTATTAGGAAATGCTTTAAAATTTACTCAAAAAGGTAAAGTATGTCTTTCGATAGAGATACTAGAAGAAAACCCAGACAATCTCCTGTTAAGGTTTAAAGTAAAAGATACTGGCATTGGTATTAGCAAAGAGCAGATAGATAAAATTTTCGAGAGGTTTTCACAAGCAAACGAAAGTACAACTCGAAAATATGGTGGTACAGGTTTAGGATTATCCATAGTAAAAAAGCTTTTAGAACTACAAAACAGTAAAATAGAAATAAGCAGCCAACCAGAACAAGGCTCATGTTTTAGTTTCGATCTAAGATTTGATAAGGTAAATGAAGAATCGGCTTTTGTGATGAATTACAAGAAAAAGGAGCAATTCCCGAATTCAAACAAAAGTGCTTATGATCTATCTGGCATTAAAGTATTACTAGCAGAAGATAATAGTATTAATCAAATAATTGCTTCTGAATTTTTAAAGAATTGGAATGTAGAAATCGATTATGCTGTAAATGGACTAGAAGCGGTAAACAAAGTAATTGAAAATGACTATGATTTAATTTTGATGGATATTCAAATGCCAGAAATGGATGGCTTCGAAGCAGCCAAAAAAATTAAAGAACTTGGAGGTACAAAAGCAGAAATTCCTATACTAGCCATGACTGCCTCTGCTATGCTTGGTGTGAGAAACAAATTGCATTCATTTGGGATGAAAGATCATATTCTTAAACCCTTCAACCCCAAGGAATTAAATTCAAAACTGGCTAAATACACCAGAAAAATAAAACACTAAAATTAAAGGTATTTATCAATTACAGTATTTCACGATATACTTACTTACAGTTTTGTTACCCAATTCTAAAGCTTTTCGCCAATCTTCGCACGCACCTTTTTTGTCTTGCAACTTTAACTTTGCAAAACCTCTGTTATTAAAAGCACCATGATAATAAGGCTCTAGTTCAATTGTTCTGTTAAAATCATTTAAAGCAGATGGATATTGCTTCATTTTTAAGTAAGTATTGCCTCTATTAAAATAGTATAGATAAAGATATTCTACATCTTCGTCATCACCACTAACTTTTATAGCTTCATTATAAGCCTTTATAGCTTCCTCGTACCTTTCTAATTCTTGAAGCGCATCCCCGCGGTAATAATACAAATCTGGTTCTTCGGGAAAATACTTAATAGCATTCTCATAGTTTACCAACATACCCTCAAAATCTTTCATTTTCTTGAGGTTTAGCCCCAAATTCTCAAAGTAAGTGATGTTTGTAACGTCAATCGAAATTGCTTTTTCGAAATAAGTTTTGGCTTCATCATAATTTTTCTCTTGCATCAAAGCAAAACCTTTATCATTATATGAAGCCGCTTCTCCATTATATTTATAATTTACATCAATAATATTATCGTCTTCCTGCGCTTTTACAGAAAAAACTATTGAACAAAGAAAAATTACTACAAAAAGCTTCTGCATTTTCTATCTCTTAAATAACATTCAAAACTGATTATATATAAAAGTACCAGTTTAAGCAAGACTTCGTTAGCATAAGATAAAAGATTTTTTTGATTGATGCACCATGCAGAAGCTGAGCGAGCAGTTAAATAATTTACTTTATAATCAAAGAGAAAAAGCTTTAAGAATCATTCAATTAGCCTCTGGAACACAGGTTATGTTGGGTGTTGCGCTGTTAGTGTATCGTTTTGGATTTTTACCTGAAGAAGAAAACATGCTTCAGGTGCTTAAGTTTTTTGATTTACTGTTTTTTGCCAATCTGGTATTTTTCTTAATCAGATGGATGCTATCTATCGAAAAAATCCAGTTTCTAAAAAACTCATGGTTTGAAACATTACTCAATTTTCTCATTCTCTTTCAGGGGTTAATCTATTATCTTACAGAAGGCTACAATATCCTTTTCGAAATTATTGATTTAATAGGCTTTAGAAACCCGGATTTAACGTATCAGCATATTCTCAGTATTTTCTTGCTAGTACTTATCTTTCTAGAACTTACTAAGTTTAGCACAAGAATTTCTGATCTCGAATTAAAGCCCGCTACCACTTTTATCAATAGCTTTATCTTACTCATCTTAATTGGGACTTTTCTTTTAATGCTCCCTGCCATGACGACCGAAAAAGGAAGCATGCCTTTTATTGATGCCTTATTTATCTCTGTAAGTGCTTCTTGTGTTACAGGACTCTCTGTGGTAGATGTAAGCACCTATTTTACATTTAAAGGTCATTTAGTATTACTCTTTTTATTTCAATTTGGTGGAATTGGAATTGTTTCGTTTGCCACTTTCTTCGCCTCATTTTTATCGAAAGGAGTAAGTTTAAAGCATCAATCTATCATCCAAGATTTTTTAAGTAGTGAGTCATTAGATTCAGCCAAAGGCTTGCTTAAAAAAATTATCCTGATGACAATCATCATCGAACTTTGCGGAGCAACTTTAATATTTTTTACTTGGGATGAAGAATTGAAATTCAGCAGCATTGGTTATAAGATTTTCTACTCAGTATTTCATTCAGTTTCTGCCTTTTGCAATGCCGGTTTCAGCTTGTTTTCTGATGGCCTATTTACCAATGATATTAGCCAAGGAAGTGACGTTTTTGCCAGAGAAGTTGATATTAACCTGAGGCAAATGTACCTGCTCCATTTCATTATTGCTGTGCTTATAATTTTAGGAGGTATTGGCTTTACAACAATCGAAGATGTAACCTCACCCGGAAGAAAAGGGCAAAAAATTAAACCCAGAAAAGAATGGAAAATAGGTACTAAAGTAGCAGTCTATGTTACTCTATCTCTTATTGTGATTGGCACAGTTGGATTTATGCTACTCGAAGCCTACCAACTTACCGACAGAACAATTATAGATGCTCTAATTACATCATTCTTTCAGTCTGTAACTACAAGAACAGCGGGTTTCCATACCATGAACTTTGGTGGTTCTGAAGGAGGTACTCCCCTATCTAACCCAACCATTATATTAGTAATATTTCTAATGTTTATAGGAGCTGTACCGGGCTCAACTGGTGGAGGTATAAAATGTACAACCTTTCTAGTTTTGGCATTGGCCGCCATCTCTAATATTAAAGGTCAAGAACGAATCGAACTAGAAAAACGAACCATTCCTACAGAATTGGTAAGAAAGGCTTTCGCTATTTTCATGTTTGCAACTAGCTATAATTTTCTTGCAATCTTTCTACTTTCAATTACAGAATCGGGCAATCCCAATGCGCCAAGTATTTTAACACTAGTTTTCGAAGAAATCTCGGCCTTTGCTACAGTAGGTTTAAGTATGGGAATTACCTCAAACCTAACTTGGATGGGAAAAATTATAATTATTTCATCGATGTATGTTGGAAGAGTGGGCACGCTCACACTGGCTCTAGCAATCAGTAATAAGGTAAAAACCAATTCTTACCGCTATCCAGAAGGCCATGTTATGGTTGGATAATCTGTAAAATTCACTTACTTTGGCTCTCAGTTTTTTACTGAACTAGTGTACCAAAAAATGAAAATCCAATATTGCTCAGACCTGCACTTAGAATTTTTCCAAAACAAAAAATACCTAGAACACAAGCCTATAGAACCTGTTGGTGATATTCTCATTTTAGCGGGAGATACTTGCCATTTTAGTGAATATGCTTATGAACAACCATTCTTCGATAAGCTTAGTGAAAGCTTCGAACGCGTTTACCTAATACCGGGCAATCATGAATTTTACAATGGAAAAGATATTAAAATAACAGATGAGCCAATCCAACATCAAATAAGGGAAAATGTATGGTTATGTAATAACAAAAGTATCATAATTGGTGATGTTAAATTAATTTTCACTACTCTTTGGTCGATGATTAGCATGAAAAACAGCCAACCAATTAAAGAATACATGGCAGATTTCAGATACATCAGATACGATAAAAAAATTATTGATATACCTGATTATAACTTATTACACCAGCGATCAATTCAATTTTTAGAAAGAGCCTTACAAACTGATAAGAACACAAAAAAAGTAGTAGTTACTCACCATCTTCCATCTAACTTATGTAATGCCCCAGAATACGAAGGCAGTGTTCATAACGAAGCATTTTGTGTTGATCTCACAGAGCTGATAGGCAACATTAACATTGCCTATTGGATTTATGGACACAGCCACAGAAATATGCCTCCCATTAATATTAAGGGAACCACACTACTTACTAATCAATTAGGCTATGTATCTATGGATGAGCATTTAACATTTAAATATGATGCTCATTTTACTATTTAAGATTACATAACATTATCAACATGAGAAGAATAATAGTTCTATTTTCATTTATCATAGCTATCCCAAGTCTAAACGCACAGCAAAAGATTAGCTATTTGCTTAACAAGCAAGCAAATTTAAATAAAGTAACTATTCAAATCACATTTGATGCCCTATCGGCCAATGATGCCAATTTAGTTATTCCAAGAAGTGCACCGGGAACCTATAGTCTAGCAAACTACATGGCCTTTATTGATGATGTTGTTGGTTATACAGTTACAGGTAAGCAGTTATCAGGTATGATAGGGGACGGAAGCTTCTTTATGTTTGGAGAAAGTAATGACCTTCTAAATAAAGTGACTTATACGGTCGACATACAAAAAATGGAAATTGATTTATTGGATGCATCCATGAGTTCCAAAGCCAGAAAAGACTATCTGGGACTGTTTGGCTATTCAGCATTTGGATTTATTGAAGGGCTGGAAACAGAGGCTATCAATTTAACTATCAATACCGACCCTTCATGGCCTGTTTTTAGTACCTTAAGACCTGATACCAATCGAAAAAATGGAACAGATAGTTATGAGGCTGAAAACTATGCTGCACTGGTTGATGCTCAGTATCTCTTAGGTAAGGGTGTTCAGGTGATTCGTGTTGAAGAAGCGCAAATTCCTTTATTCGTAGCGGCCTATGCTGAGACAACCATTGCTTTGGAAGACATCGGGAATACAGGCTTATTATCGCTACAGAAACTTGCTGATTATTTTGGATACATTCCCATGCCTCATTACACCTTAGTTTATGAGTTTCTAAAACCAATTTCAGAAAGACATGACTATGGTTTTAATATGGAACATCTAAATAGCATGACGGCACACAGGGATATTTCTCAGGAATATAATCCCAATAGAGATTTAGGAACCATCATACATCATATTGGACATTCATGGATTCCATTAAGATCCTGGGGTGAAGGATACCGCCCATTTACATGGCAAGTAGCACCACTGGTAGAAACAATCTGGTTAAATGAAGGATTTATATGGTATGTTTCTTTCCATAAAATCCTTCAAAACGAGGAAATATTAAACTGGTGGAAGTCCAACATGGACAATGCTCCGGCTTTTATTAAAACCAAAACCTTAAAGGAATTATCTCTTCTGGGTTCAACCCAATATGCCTCAGATTTTAGAATAGGGAAAAATCTTTTTTCAAGAGGTGCTTTAATGGCTTATGATTTAGATGAGTATATTCAAAAACAAACTAACGGGAAAAAATCTTTTAAGGATGCGATGCTTGGATTGCTTAATTGGTCAAATGAAAATCAAAGAGCATTTAAATTCAATGAGATTGAGCCTATAATGTCTCAGGCGACAGGTGTAGATTTAAGTCCGATATGGGATAAATGGCAAAAAGCACCGAAATAAATTAAACATTATGTAACACTTTCAATTTACCAGTAAAGCCCAGTATAAGAAATATACTTGCTATCGATAACCAAACAATGAAATATTCTCCTAGAAGAAAGAGTTTGCCAATGGTCTTCATAGTTTAAAAAATTAAATTGCACAAAAACTATCTGGCCCACTCAAAATACAAGATATTAAATTTTATGCCTACTTCACCACAAAAACCATTTTAGAATGTATAAACTCTACTAAAAGCCAATAGATAAAACCTTATTACAAGTTTAATTTTCTTACAATTCTAGCTTTCCCTTTTTACTTTCGCAAATACGAAAATTAAACTACACCCTAAACAAATGTTTAAAAACTGGCTATCTATATTTTCAATCTCTTTATTTTTTCTTTTAAATACCCATCTATTTGCTCAACAAACTTTTAAAAAGGGCTATGTGATACAACTGTCAGATGAAGTTAAGTATCCGCGTTATGCTCGAACAGAATTCCCACAAGACAAGGTAATTGCCAGTTTGCTAAATGGTTCTTTTAAGTCCCCCTTTCAATCTGATACCGAATTAAACTGGGAAGAAATTACACCAGATAAAAAAGGCTATTTCAATAGTGATAAATACAATTATGGAGGCTTGTATCTGGAATTTGAAAGTGATAAAAGAGAAATTATGATTCTCGACTGTTCTGGAAATGCTAAAGCATATGTAAATGGCATTCCTAGAGAGGGCGATCATTTTGACTATGGCATTACCAAACTACCAGTTCAGATCGAAAAAGGCATTAATACCTTTTACCTCACAGGCGGAAGATATCCAAGAATAAGAGCTCAATTATATAAGCCTACATCTCCTGTCTCAGTTTCTACAGATCACATCACATTACCAGACTTAATAATTGAAGAAGACAGTGAAAAGTGGGGGTCAGTTATTGTAACCAATGCAACTAATAGAATTGCCAAGGGATTCGCTATAGAAAGCATTATTGAAGGCAAAAAAATTACTACAGAGATTCCAAATATCGAAAAAATCACTTTTAGAAAAATTCCCTTTAAATTAAGTGAGTTAAGTGGAGTTACAAATGAAGAAATCGATGTTCAGCTTAACTTGTTAGACAAGTCTGGCAACACAATGAGCAGTGTGAAATTTAAAATCAAAAATAAACACTTTAAAGAAGTTCACGACAGAACATTTATTAGCTCTATAGATGGTAGCGTGCAGTATTATAGTGTTAATCCTGCCGATTTGAAAAAAGATACAAGCTCAGCATTATTCTTTTCGGTGCATGGTGCAGGAGTTGAAGCGAGGAATCAAGCAGCAGCTTATAAAGCTAAAGACTGGGGCAATTTAATATCTCCAACCAATCGCGGGCCATTTGGTTTCGCTTGGGAAGATTGGGGCAGACTAGATGCATTAGAAGTTCTTGAAATTGGAAAAAAGCTATTTAATCCTGACCCTGAAAAAATATACCTCACAGGCCACTCAATGGGTGGACATGCTACATGGTATTTAGGAGCCTCCTACCCCGATTACTGGGCAGCCATTGCACCTTGCGCAGGCTATCCTGAATTACACGGTTGGATAAAATATCAACCCAAAAGTAAAACAGAAATACAGCGTACTTTTATTAGAGCAAATAATCCACAAAGCACAAAATTACTTGCTAGAAACTATTTACACTATGGTGTTTACATCAATCATGGTGATGCAGACCCTGTGGTTTCTGTAGAGCATGCGAGAGAAATGCGTGGTATTTTAGGTGGCTTTCATCCCGATTTTGCCTATTATGAATATCCCGGAGGAAGTCACTGGTATGGTAGCGAATCTGTAGACTGGAAACCATTATTTGAGTTTTTAAAAGCTCATAAACTGCCAAAGACCAGTGAAGTTAGAAAAATTGAATTTTCTACCGCTAATCCGGGAGTATCGTCATCTTCTAACTGGGTAGAAATATATCAGCAAATTCATCCATTTCAGTTAAGTTCTGTAAACTTTAACATAAGCCAAGACTCAACTACACTTACAGGAACTACAAAAAATGTTTCAGTTATAGATTTTGATCTGGCAAAGGCAGCCATTCAATTTCCAGCTAAAATTGTAATTGATAGTCAAGAGATTAGTATTGATACTGAAAGTAAAAAAGTTTACTTAGCACTAGAAAATAACAAATGGGTTGTAAGTAAACAACCTAGCAAAACTGAAAAAGGCCCACATAGAAATGGTAATTTTAAAGATGCCTTTAGGCATAATATGGTCTTTGTTTATGGAACAACTGGAAGCAGAGAAGCAAACAAATTAAATTACTACAAAGCCAGATACGATGCAGAATCTTTTAGTTATCGTGGAAATGGTTCAATTGAAATAATATCTGATAAGCAGTTTGACCCTGAGAAATATGCTGATAGAGGTATTATTATTTATGGAAACGCTGATAATAATAGTGCCTGGAAAATACTTCTAAAAGACAGTCCTATTCAGGTTTACAATGGTAAAATACAGATAGGTGACAAAACTTTAACTGGAAATGATCTTGCTTGCTATTTTATACAGCCTCGCCCCAATAGTAATATTGCTTCTGTTGGTGTTGTTGCTGGTTCTGGTACAGTAGGTTTAAAAGCAGCCCATGCCAACCAATATTTTGTAGCTGGCTCGGCTTTTCCAGATATTACTGTATTTAGGAGCAATGTATTTGTAGATGAATATAAGGCTGTTGAATGTACAGGATTTTTTGGCAACGATTGGAGTGTGAAACAAGGAGAGCTTACATGGAAGTAGCTATAAAAATAATACTAAGAACTTTCTTTTATCTATTAAGAAAGTTCTTAGTTTTTACTCATAAAATCCCAAAACTGATCCATATTATTACCTTTATATGCAGTAATTAATACTTTAAAACTTTCTGGAATATCCATCACCATCATATCATCCCCCAAGTCAGGTCTGATGGTCCATATCCAAGATAGATTTTCTTCTAAAGATGGTAAAATACTATCGGGACAATATTCTAGATAACCTTCACAAACTCCTATTGTATTCGCATAAAGGACACTAATAGCAGAAATCCTGTCATTTAGCTTATCCAATTCAACTATTTCATTAAAGGTCACATTAATTGGAATCGAATCGAGTATTTTATCTAATTCATGTGTCATAGTCTTCATTGAATTCTTATTTTGATGGATAAAAGCGTTTGGATTAACTTTCATAATACCATCAACATCAATCTTTAATTTGTCTATAAATTATAAAAAAAATAACATCATATATATAAAATTAAAGCTTAATTTAGCAATTCAATAGAAGTTTTCCCAGATTATTTAGCATTTATAGATTAGTTTCATTTGCTCTTTACAAGCTTTACTAATTGATCTTCTTTATTGATTAAATAGAATGCTGTAAAAATTAAGGAATCAGATTCTGATAGATTGTCAAAATGAAGAATTTTCTTATTAGCTGGCTCAAAAAAAGCATCACCCTCATTTAAAATTTTCTCCTCTTCACCTTCTATTTGTAATAAGCATTTACCCGTAACTATATAGCCTACTACTGGGCAAGTATGTATATGCACAGGGGCCTTCTGTAATGGAGGAAATGAGATTTGCTCAGACTTTATCTCTCTAACTTTATGTGTATTTAGCTCTTGTTGCAGTAATATATTACGACTAATACTTTGCGCTTTAGCATTGTTGAAACTGCATAAAACAATAGCAGTAAATAAGAGGATATTGTAAATACAGATTGATTTTGTTCTTGATAAATTTCGCATTTTTTAAGAGTTTTTTTAGGCTTCAAAACTCTATCAAATTGTTTTTTTAATCATTGATGTATGTTAAGGATTTGATTCTGCTGAGCGATTCTGGCCTAATACCTAAATAAGAAGCTAGATGGTATTGCGAAACATACTGCTCTATTTTCGGATAGGTTTTTAACAACAAATTATATCTTTCAGTTGCATTGTCCATTAAAAGAGATGTCTGCCTTTTACATTTTCTCATAAACAACTCATCGCTAATGTACTTGCCAAGCTTGTACCATTCCAGTGATGAGTTTAAAAGGCTATTGTAATCTGCATATGAAATAACAAGCACTTCGCAATCTGACAATGCCTGAATATTTCCACTAGCTGGAGTTTGTGTAATAAAGCTTGTGTAAGCAGAAATAAATGAGTCTGGTAAGTAAAACTCAACATTAAACTCTTCAGCATTTTTTTGAATATAAGATCGCAAAACGCCCGACTCCACAAAGCCAATAAACTTGCAAACAAAATTCTCCCTTAGTAAAAACTCCTTATTCTTAAGACTAACTCTCTTTAAATAGCTTTTAAATTCTTCAAAATGATGCTGCTCTAATCCGGCTTTATTGATAATAGTTTGTTGGAGTTGGTTCATTTTTCTTTTATTTAAATGCTAAACAAAACCTACCTTCTCTGACTCTTTATCCTTAAATGGTTTTCTGAATCTTCTATGAGGGTTTCTAACCTTTTAATTCTTGTTTTCTCTTGCTTGGCACTCATTACCCAATGGATTGCGATTTTTTTATAGTAAGGAGCTTCTTCATTAAAGTATTTCCATGCTTTATTGTTCTGCTTGAACTGACTTTCAAACTCTTTGCTGAACGCTGTTTTTTCTTGCTCAAAAGCATATATTCCAGATTTACTCTCTTTTCTAAGTTTGTAGGCTGCGAGTCCGGGTTCTTGCATCCGTTTTTCTTTGATCAGCTTCTCTACGGTGTTGATGTTTTTCAAACTCCATATGCTATTTTTCTTTCTTGGAGTAAAGCGGATTTTGTAGCTTTCTTCGTCTATTGTTTTTCGTATACCATCAATCCAACCATAACAAATTGCTTCTTCTACAGACTCTTCCCAAGTGATACTATCTTTCTTTACAGATTTCTTATAATATCCGACCCAAACCTCCACTAATTGATCGTGGTTTTCTACAAACCATTTTTTTAAATCTGCCGGTGTTGGGAAAAACAATACTTCCATTTAGTCAAGCTGTTAAATATAAAAATACACACAGTGATAATTTCTTTAAATCAATGTGTGATCAATATAAAGTATTCCTTATTTAATTTCAATCTCGTTATAGGCCATCCAAGCTTTTACCATACCTATAAATCGTTTCGCATAATTATCACTGTAAAACACATTGGAAAAAGTAATAAAAGTTTGCGCTTGCACACCCAGATAAAAAATCCATATTGCTAAACCTGCAACTGGCAAAAGCCTTTTTTCTTCATCAGATAGTTTTGTGATGGTTTCATAACCTTTAAAAAACTCCGCTGTTTTTAGTTTGAGTTTTTCCTTATCAGGTTCGGTATGGAAAAGTTGCATAATAAAATAGGCCACATCTAATAAAAGCCAACCATTTCCGCAGAAGTCAAAGTCAAAAATGGTAATTTCTGTGCCATTCTTCACACTCATGTTATCATACCAAATATCGAGATGCACCGAACCTTTTCTAATCTGGCTTTCATCTGCATTGCTAAACACATCCTTAATATATGCAGCAGACTTCTTTACATAAACCATCTCATCTGTGGTTGGGGTAAGATATTTTGTAGCATATAGATAGGGCAATTCCGCCAATGTTTCCGGATTATAACTTATTCTATCAATTGAAAAACCTTCTGTGAGCTGGTGAATTTTTCCCATCAAAATACCAATATTGAAACAAGAAGATTCCGTTAACTCTCTTAGCTTCTCCCCTTCTGCATAGGTAAATAAAACGGCATTTCTAATACCTTCTGGCGCTTCGATTTTTAAGATGTAATTATTTGAAAGATCGGTTACCGGCGAGGAAACAGAAACCTGATTTTCTTTTAACAGATTTAAAAGGCGAATTTCTTCATTGATTTCAACCTCTGAGCGCCAATTATAGTTATACACCCTAAAAATATACTTCTGCTCATTATCGCTCACTAAATAAGTATGATTCATACCTGCCTTTAGCATTCTACATGCAGTATTTGCACTGAATCCATATTTCTCGCGAACGAATACAGCTAAATGGGCAGCCGATAGCTTAGACTCAACAACAGGAATTTTAGACATTTTGAAAGCAGATTTGAATGGACAAAATAAAAACTGTGACAGGTTTGTAGCATCAATATCACATAACCCACCACAGTTTTATCAAAATAGCCTGCAAAAGTATCTGCTTTCATCTATTTTACAAATACTTTAATAAAGCCTTATTTAAAAAAGATTATACTCACTTATCTTCAACTCATTATCATCCAAATCTATAAAATAGTAATGTGCCTTATCTTTATGGTTAAACTCACCATTTCGGTCAGCGTCTTCCATGGTGTTAAAGTATATTCTGTTATTTACAGCATAGATTCGCCAATCTTTTAGCAAATGAAAATCTACAGTGAGTTTTTTTAAGATTTTACCATCTAATGAAGCCAGATAAAGTGAGGTTAAGTCTTCATGATTCAGCTTTTTGTCATTATTAGTATCTGTGTCTACCACGCTAAGCAGTAACATTTCTTTATCTGTATTTCTTCTAACGTTCTCTAAAAATTGAAAATACCTGATATACAAGTTCCCCTCTATTAATGAAATAAGTTCTGTAGAGTCTACTTGTTGAGAATACAAACTCGTGAGATTTCCACTGTAACTATCGCCTCTTAAATAACCAATACTTGCACTACCCGAATCGCCACTTTCTGATCTTGATATTTTACTATAACTGCTGCTTTCTTTCTTATTTATATTGATTTTGCCAACAGGAAAAATAAGATAATGTGTGCTATCAAAAAATACTGGCAAATCGCCAACCAACATAACAGTAGTGTCAGTTTCGGTATTCGCTTCTGTTGCTGTAGCGATTTCATCTTCGGCATAAACCAATTTCTTCTTTGGACGATTTTCGCAAGAAAAGATAAAAAGTAGGCTAAAAATTAATAAACACAAGGTATTCTTCATGAAATGCTATTTTGTTTAAAGATTCAATTCTGTAGCAAATTTGCAGAATCAAATCTTTAAATCAGCAAAATTTATAAATCAATTTTATTGATTCCTTCTTTCAAACTCAAAGTTTTACCATTCCAAATAAAAGAACCTGTGAGTTGCGTTGGTAAAGTAACCTCGCCTTTTACTTTCCCATTCTTTTTCTTCTCTAATTTTAAAGTGATGTTTCCTAATCTATGTGGAACAGTTGTGTTGACAGATGATAAATTACCCAATGCTGGTTCTATTTTCACCGATTTAAAACCTGCTTCATTGGGCTTAATACCAGATATCATAGTGAGAAAATAATACAGCGGCGAAGCACTCCAAGCATGGCAATCTGATCTTGTCGGATCGGCCCTTTCAGCAAAAGTAGTTAATCCAATTTCAAGCATTTTCTCCCAAGGAGCCAGTTGATCTAGATATTGGTTTGCCATTCCTGCTTTACCCAAAGCTTCCATCAAATAAAAAGAGAAGTAATAAGATGCCGGAGCCAAAGAATCATCAGTCAATAACTTATTCATTACTTCCTGATGTTTATCAGCTTTATATGTATTTGTGAGGATTGCTAGAATGTTTGCTTGTTGGCTAAACTCCTTTTTGTTGGGTGTATCTGCAATTAATCCTTTTTGCACATCATAGCAATCTTTGTATACCGATTCCTTTATGCGCTTAGAAAGCTTTTTGTATTTCTCTACTTGACTTGAGTAATTGAACTTCTCCATTAACTCAATGCCTTTATCCATCGCATATACATATTGCAAACTAATTACACTTGAGTTGCTATCATCAACACCCGGAGGCACACCAGTTTCCCAACCGTGACCTGTTACCCAGTCTAGAAAATTCCACCATTCTAATTTTCCAATCATGCCGTTTTGATCTAACCTCGCCTCATACCAATTTAGAATATCTAACATTGCTGGGAGCATAGAGGCAATCAATTTATCGTCATCACACAACATCCAATAATCGTGTACCATCGTAATCCAGACCAGAGAAAAAGTAGGAATTATTTGCGTGACATGACTTGGATAACGGCTTGCCGTAAGCCCAAAAGATTTCCTTGAATTATGTAAAGAGATCAATGCTTCTCGCATCATGGTGGTATCTCCTGTTACATAAGTTGAAATGAGAGATTGTATACGCGTATCACCTGCATATTGCAATTGCTCGTAATAAGGACAATCGAAAAAGGTTTCTCCTGTACAGAGTCTTTGAGTGCGCCAGCCTACTTCCCAAATATCTTTTAATAAGGGTATTTCTGCCTCAAAAACTGCTTTTTCTTCAAAAGGATATGCCGTAAAAATACTATAGAAATCGTCAATTACGAGAGGCTCGTTTGCTGTTTCAATATCCAATTTTACATAGCGAAAAGTTCGCCACCACAAAGTTTGATAAGTTCTGTTCTCACTCCCATCTGCAACAATTATATCTAGGTTACCAATTATTTTCTTTCCTGAAATTTCTTCCCTATTCCCTTTATTAAATTCATCGTCATACAAACTTTCGGCGTAGGTAATGGTAATTGAGCTTCCCTTTCCCTTAGAAAACTTTAAGATCGGATAGGCATTAGTAAGCACATCTTGATCTATCAATAAACTCACTTTCGAAGCTGCCGGAATCGTGATCGCTTTCTCACCTTTTAAGAACTCTTCTGCAACTTCAATTCCCTCAACACAACGAATTCTAGAAAATCTTTGAGGTGTTTCTTCCATTGCAGGAATTGGACGAGGCTTTAAAACATGGTTCGGAACTCCACCGTATTTCTTTATACTACTAAGAGGAGTACCGTTCGTTAATTCAAAAGCATTTTTCATCTGGGTTTCAGCAAAGCTTTCTGAAGCCCAATCCCAAGGATGTTTTTCTGCTTCAAACTTCTCTCCTGGCCCAACATCATAGTAACCTCTCACTTTTACAGGAACAGGTGCATAAGCTTCATCTTTCATTACCAACCAAGATTGATTTGTATTAAGCGAGCTCTCCTTTTCTGTATTTCCTTGAAGGATAAAACCTGTTATTACAGAATGTTGAGCTAATGGTCGCTTTTCTGCAAAATTCCATACAATGGCGTTAATTACATTTTTTCCTTCTTTTAAAAAGCTAGCAATATCATAAGTTTCAAAATACCAATTCATTTTATCACCTCTAGAAGGTCCATTCCCTACATACTCTCCATTTACATAAAGCTTATAGCGATTATCTGCCGAAACGTGGATAATATAGTCACCTGATTTATCTACTAAATTGAATGATTTTCTGAACAAATAAACTCCGTACTCCTGTCCAGAAATTTCTGGATGAGAAATCCATTTTGAATCCCATTGCTTTTCGAGTAAATCAGGATTGATCTTATCTGCTTGCTGAGCAATAGATATTTGTTTGAATAGAAATACTGCAATGGCGATACAGCATAAAAATCGAAATTGATAATACATAAAGGATAAAGCTTGTTGTATGATTTATTGATTAAATAATTTCAAAAAAGCGATATCCTTAAGTTATAAAATTCATTTTAACCGGCTGTCCTGAGCAAGCACCCTATTAAACCTTAATTCTACAAAAAAGTCTTTCAAATCCCTCACAGAGAGATGTTCCTTTATTTTTAGATTAAAAACATGATAGCACAGCACAGCATGGTTTGTTCTATTTTTTTAAGAAATTTTCTTAATATAAGTGCAGATATAATTCTCTAATTCAGTTTGCAAACTATCTGCTTCGTGTGAAGAAAAGGTAATTTGCCCGCTTTCATCAACCTTCCATACTTCATATTCAAATTGTAGATCATCACAAGTTAACAAGCCAGTTTTCATTTTTGCAACTGGCACTTTTTCTCTCTCTTGCGTATCAACATTGACTTTCTCATAAACCTGAGTAACTGGGAAATCGCGATTGATTTTGGTAGAAGTTAGAAATATACCGTTTTCTGGTACATTCAAAGTGTAATACAGATAATATGACCTAAAAGGGAGTTTCTCGGCATGTTCAACACCATAAATAAATACAATGTATTCAGATTTTCTATCTTGGCTTACAATTAAGTCTTTGGTTCTTTTTGTCCAGAGGTATCCGAAATACACAAAGCTTAAAAGGATTAGCTCTATAGCAACTGTTACTTTTAAGTTATCTAGCTTCTTTTGCATAAAATAATCTAGAACAAGACCCAATAAACCAGCAGGTAAGTAATAAACCAATGCAAGCAATCCCATTCCCATATCTCCGGGTTTAACAGCACCATAAATTGCCACTAGAATAGCAAAAATGCTTACAATATTGAGCGGTGTGATTTTGTAGATCATTGGTTTTAAAGTTTAAAAAGTTTTTAAAGTATGCATTCTAATTTGCCTGTTCATTTACGGTTTAGTTTCTAGTGATTGTTTCAAAACCAATGACATGTTCACATTTATTCAGAACTCAAAACCAACTACATTTAAAGTGTTTTATGTACACGTAATTTTACATTTTACCCCAAATAGCTTAATATAGCAATACAAAAAAATTAATATGAACATGAAATTATCAACCTACCTCACTTGTCTTATTTTATTATTTATAGTTGGCTGTAAAGAAGAATTAAAACCTATCACTATTTACATGATTGGAGATTCTACCATGGCTAACAAATCATCCAAAAGAGCCCCAGAAACTGGCTGGGGACAGGTTTTCAATCAACTAGTAACAGAAAAAGCCACAGTTAGTAACCACGCCGTAAACGGCAGAAGTTCTCGCTCATTTTTAGGTGAAGATCGCTGGCAACCAGTACTCGATTCTTTACAAGAAGGAGATTATGTTTTTATACAATTTGGACATAACGACCAAAAAGAAGATTCTGCCAGACATACTACTTTAGATGAATACAAAGAATTTTTAGTAAAATATATTACTGAAACTAAAAAGAAAAAAGCCAATCCTATTTTGCTTACCTCAGTAATGAGAAGACGATTTGATGAAAACGGTCAATTCTTCGATACGCATGGAGGTTATCCACAAGTTGTGAGAGAGGTAGCAAAAGAACAAAATGTTCCATTGATAGATTTGCATAAAATGACTGAAGAACTGATTGTAGCAGCAGGAGAAGAAAACTCTAAAAAAATATTTTTGATACTGACTAAAGGAGAAAGCCAAAACTACCCAAATGGCGTAGACGACAATACGCATTTTTCGAGATATGGAGCTACAGAAGTGGCAAAACTTACTGCCGAAAGCATTAAAGAGCAAGATTTGCCTTTAGCAGATTACCTAAAGGAATAGATTAAAAATTTGAAGAAGTATTGGATTATCATAGGAATTATTAGAGTATGGGTCTCAATTTTTGCTACAGGGCTTTCAGTATTTTATGTAGTTTCAGGTATAGCATCTGATAATATAAGTATTCAAATAACCTTACTCCTAACTTTCTGGTTGCTTATTTTATATTTGATGACAACCATAAAAAAAGAGAGCTGCATTAAAAAGTTTAATACAGCTCTCTTTTTTATGATACCAATATTAACTTATGAGTTTTATTTTTCAGTAGTCTTATTCCCAAAAAATATAAGTCCATTTAGAGTTGTTAGTGCCACTCCAAATGTGTCTAATCACATTTATGATTTTAATAATTGGCAATTTCTTGTCTAAAAAACTTCAAAATCAATAAGATCTTAATTTAGCTTTTCTAATAGAATCTTTCTGATTGGCTGTCCATTTATAACTTCCTTCGTAAAGGCCTTTTGTTTCCCAATCGCCATACATAGGGTTTGGCAATACAATAAACTTTTTACCAAAGTCAGCTTTTAAGCTCTCTGCTAACTCATTTCTTTTCTTGGTAGATTGCCCATCGAATACCTCAGTAAAGTCTGATAAATTATCGCCAAGTAACATTACAATTTCGTGAGTTTCTGCCACTTTCTTCCTTCTTGGTTCTTTTGCACTAGATTCTGTTTTTAAAAGAATATGGGCTGCATCTGCAAATGGGAAACCTGCATTTTTAAGGTTTTCTAAAGTTTCGGGTTGTTGTACATCAAAACGATTAGAAATATAAAATACTTCTACTCCTTTGCTCTCTGCATACTTTAAAAAGTCTATTGCTCCCGGCACTGGCAATGCACTTTTTTCTTTCCCCCATTCTACCCAAAGTTCTTTTGAGTACTCCGCATCTTGCTCTATCATCTTAGCATTGTAAGGGCTATTATCTAATACCGTTTCGTCTATGTCTGTAACAATCGCTAAGGGTTTATTTTTTGTTTTATTTTCAGCTACTATTTTATCTAATTGGGAGTGGGCTACATTAAAAGCCTGATAACACAATGCTTTATATTCTGCTGATAATTGCTGCCATAAAACTGCTAATATAGCATGTTCTCTAACTGGTATACCTACTTCCGTTTCTGCCTCAGTCAAATTTGCCTTTTGCTGCCCAGAAAAGCTCTCACAACCACTTAATAGCATACCACATATTATTAGCTTAAGTAATATTTTGTTCATACTTTAATTCATTTGATATTAAAAAATACATTTTAGTTAACTACTACTGATAGTTTATAACAGGCAAATTAAATATACTTTGATTAATTCGCGGCAATTTACTTTGCTTTTATAAATTTCAATATAGCACAAAAAAAAGGGATAATCTTTAATAAGACTATCCCTGAAAATATGTAATTAGCAAGTTGAAGCATAAAGTATTTTATCTGCCTCCTACTGAATGTTCTTTATTGTCGTAAGAGATTTTTAACTTATCGAAAATCTCATAAGCAGGAATACCAAATGCAACTCCTTCTATACCAAAACCTCTTAGCTTAGAAGCTACTACGCCTAATACCAAGCCATCTTTGTTTAATATAGCTCCACCACTATTACCAGCATTAATACTAGCATCTGTCTGAATAAGCTTAGAGTTCTCGCCATTTTTTCTTAAACCAGAGATAATTCCTCTCGAAATTGTTTGAGAAAGGTCTTCGGCTGATGGTGTTCCAACTGCATATATTTCTGTTGCTAATTCTATGTTTTTATCATCGCTAATTTTAAAAGACATCAAATCTTTTGCATCAATTTTTAATAATGCCAAATCGTGTATTTTACTTGTTCTAATTACCTCTACATCGTACTTCTTTTCATCACTTAAAACCACTTTTATATTTTTTGCATTGGCAATTACATGATAGTTTGTAATAATATGGCCTTCAGGACTAATCACAAAACCACTACCATGACCTTCATCTACCTTTACAGTTACAGAAGCTGTAGTTGCCTCAGACAATTTAGAAACATATTTTTGAGCAACTGGTATTTTAATTTCATCATATGCGGCTTCAACAATCTCCTGAGTTTTATCTTTCAGTAATTTTTTAACCTCCGTGGTGTGCATAAAATCATTAAAACCATATTCAATTGCATCTTTTATTGCAATTTCTAAGGTATAATCTTTTTCATTGAAGTTTCTAACTGCGAATTGCCCAGAAGTTGTATTAGTAGTATACTCAAATACCGGATTTTTATAATAATCTAATGCTTTCCACTCTACTGATAAATTGATATACACCATACCTTGTGTAGAGTAAAAAGTACCATTCCCTATTACATTAATTTTACAATCAGTAATTGCAGCATCTATTAATAGATTATCAAGGTAGTTATCTTTAAAAACTTTTCTAGTTGTATCGATATAACCTTTCTCTAACAACATTTCATTTAGCACATCAGAAAAAATAGTATTTTCTGTTTCAACTTTAGTTTCCACATCACCTTCAGAAGCACTAATAGTCTTGCCCCAACCTCTCAGGAAATTTTTGTAATTAGAATAGTAATTAACTTTAATTTGCTCACTGCTAAGATTAACACCAAAGTTATTGAGTCTGATTTCTTTTGCATCTTCTTCTTTATCATCAATAGAAACCATATCACTATTGATCGTTATTTCTTTATCGTAGTTCCAAGACTTAGCCCCAAAATCATACATGGGAGCTACTAAAGTAACACCAAAAGGAATCCACGACATGATATAAAGAGGTGATTTTTTGTATGCAAATAAGGTATAATATTCGTCTTTGTATCCTTCTTTTGAAACAACTACCTGTTGTGGTTGCTTATTTCTCTTAATTTTGTAGCGACCATCTTTAAATTCTGGCTCAACACCATTTACGATAAGCTTACTACCTTCTTTTTTATTTACTGTAACTTTTTGATATGTACCGTTGAGAATAGTTGCACAACTCGATAATAGAATAGGGAAAATAAGTAATAATGAAAGTTTCTTCATAGCTTAGTTTGTATTTTAGAGAGTATGCTCTCAAATAGTAATTTGGTTAGTGTAGCCAATAATTATTATATAAACGATTTTTAAAAGATTCAATTATTGAATTCTACATTGCTTATTTGTCATAATTAATAATGACAAAAATTAACGATATAGCATAATTTTAGGTATAAATTAGAGTATTTTAAGTTTTGTTGACATTTACTGACGATGTGTCAAATCTTGATGTGGATTTTTAGATTTCTCCTCCCCGATTATTAAACTTTTATGATATTGGTCAGCTATTGTAATTGATGTGATAAATAGACCTCTTTTGTAAATGCTTGAGCATGCACATACAGGCATTAGAGTTTAAATTTTTCGCAATGATTTATGTAGACAAAAAAGTTTACTTTAACCAAGTTCGATAATTTCTACACTCAAATCTGATCTTGTATTCTGCTCAATAAATTGATTCCTGTAAAGAAAAACTATTACCTTAGCTAGTAAAAATTTATGATACTAGAAGGTGCTATCGGTGATGCTTATGGAGCCGGATTTGAGTTTGCAGAAAGGGCTGTAATTGAAAAATTCAATCATTTAGAAAGATATATACAACACCCTAAGCATACAGATATTTACAAAAAGTATACTGATGACACCCAGATGTCAATCGCTTTAGTTGAGCTAATGATTGAAGGTAGCGAATGGACTCCACTTAACATTGCTAATAAATTTGTTGAATGCTTTAAGCGTGACCCACGAAAAGGTTATGCCACCAGATTTTATAATTTCCTTTTAGAGATCGACAATGGACAAAACTTGCTAAATAAAATCGTAAACAAAAGCGAAAGAAACGGAGCAGCCATGCGCGCTTATCCAGTTGGTTTGTATAAAAATTTAAATGATGTAATTACAAAAGCCGAAGCACAAGCAGTTATAACCCATGCAACAGACAAAGCTATTATTTCGGCACAGGCAATAGCTGTTATCTCTCACTATTTTATTTATCAACTTGGCGAAGTTTCTGAGTTGCATAACTTTTTAAATGATACACTTTCTTTCGAATGGAAAGGTAAATGGACTAGCAAAGTTGATATAGATGCTTACCAAACTGTTGAGGCAGTTTTACAAATCTTACTCAATGGAAAAAACCTCTCGCAAATGCTAATTGATAGTGTAAATCTCGGTGGCGATGTAGACACTGTTGCCTCATTGGTTCTAGCGATTGCATCCACTTCTGATTATTACCAAAATGATTTGCCCAATTTCCTTTATGAAGATTTAGAAAATGAAACCTATGGCAGAGATTACATACAAAAATTAGATAAAGACTTAGAGATATTTTTAACCAAACAACAAGCTATTTAATTCTGAGTAAAGTAGTATCTAAACGCTTGTAAAGTTTTCACATAAAATCTCAATTGTATTTTGTAATATTGATCGATATAAAGATTGAATTGCATTATAAGGAGATGAAAGTAATAATAGCTGGAACAAGATACTTTAACGACTATAAATTATTACATAAGTACTGTAACCATATCTTACAAAATCAACAAAGTGTAGAGATTGTAAGTGGCTGTGCTACTGGTGCTGATCGATTAGGTGAAAAATATGCGCTTGAAAAGTCTTATTCGCTAAAAAAATTCCCTGCCGATTGGAATAATCTTGACAAAGCGGCTGGCCCAATAAGAAACAAAGAAATGGCAGAATATGCCGATGCCCTCATCGCCTTCTGGGATGGCAAAAGCAAAGGAACCCTTAACATGATAGAAACGGCCAAAAACCTAAAATTAAAAGTGAGGGTTTGTAGGTATGAATAAAAAAAAAGCCTTGATCTCTCAAGGCCTATATATGTAATTATATTTTCGAAGATTATCTCAAAGCATCCCACTCTTTTGGGTCTTGTCCATATTCATTCTCAAAATCGTCTCCTTCGGTAACCGCTAATATTAAACTATAAACAGGAATTAAAACAAACCATCCACTTTTTCCAACATCGTGCATACGTCTAATGCCAACTGCAATACTAGGTAGTAATACTGCCAAACAATATAAATTAAATAAGAAACTGGTACCTATTACATAGGATATAACTAATAGACCTACATAAATTAAGAAATTAAACAAGGTAAAATACCAAAATTCACTTCTTCTGGCTCTACCATTAAAGTCTACATAGTTTTTGAGGGCTTTTAAATAATAATGCATTAGCTTAAAGTTTACTTATTAGTGTGATTAAATAAATGAGTATTACTCTCTAATTTACTCAAAAACAAACGTTTTTGCCCATTTTACATTATCTAAACTATGATTTTTCTTGCCTATTTCAGGATATTACCATAGCGAGATTAACTTTTAAGATATACAAAGAAATAAAGGCTATTTTAATAGCACTTCGATTCTGTTTGCTAAATAAATATTGGCATAAACGTTAGAGTGGTAGATGTGTAAACTAGCAAACTTCAAGTATGATTATTAAGAAAAAAAAGTCTGAAAGATTAACAGAAGTTATTATATCAATTCCATTTGTGTTAATAATTATGACAATTATTTTTTGGGGACTGTTTGACGATTTTGATCCAGAGTTACCAATGTTTTTTAAAGCCTTTTATCTAGTATTTATTTGGTTAGCATTTATGGGCATTCGAAGCAATTATCGCTATTTATTGAAAATATTCTCATCTAATCCAGAGTTTGAATTAACCGAAAATGAATTAATAATTTTTGATAACCCTAAATATGATAGTATTCCTTTTTCAGAAATTATTGATTGTACATTACTATATCCATCTAAAGCTCCAAATCAATTATTTCTAATTTTAAAACCCGATTCAGATATTATAGGCAATACAAATAAAATAATTAATAGAATCCGGTTTACATCTAGCAACTATGAAGCTGTTAGACTTAGCTTAGGTTTTGCAGATATTAAACCAGAAAAACTTCTCGAATTAATTAAAGAAAGGATTAATAAAACTGAGAAAATAAGTAGTTAGTTAAACTAAATCAGCTTTAAAGATTACTCCTCTGGAAATAACCTGAAATTTTTAAAGCTTCCATTACTGATTATTGTTTCACCACCATCTTCATTACAGGTTACACCTTCAAAAGTGCCTGAAAGCAAATCTTTGTTATCGCTTTGTCTTACAATTGTGAAAGTAAAGTTTTTATAATCACATCTGCTTGTTGAGTTTTACACATCGATCCATCTTCATCATTATAATAACTAATTATATTGCCTCTCTCACCTTCAATAGAATTATCGCCATTGTAAGTACCTTCTAGGTCAGGAGTCGTGCAGTCGAGATGTAGAGAACTGTTTTCAAGATGGACATGTATAGCAAGCTCGTAATATCCATAAGGAGAATTATCTATTGAATAAACATTGAGTGAAGAAGTCGATTCATATAACTTACCATCTACCTCAAAACTCACTTCGGGAGTTGGATAATTATTCTCATCTTTTTCGGTGCATGAAAAACTTAGACTTGCGATAAGTAAAAAAGTAGAAATTGTAATTTTCATAGCTAGGGGAAATGTTTGATAGTTAAAAAAGAACAATCAAACATAACAAAAAATAGTTAAATAAATCATTTTTAAGCTAATCTGTATCTATTTAACTGTCCAGCCCTCAAACAACAAAGCACATAGGTGTATGTGATATTAATTGGGATTAAGAAAAAATTTCCATCGTACACAAAAAACATGTAGAGCAAAACATTGAACAGAATAAGTGAATCAAAAAGTAGCTCTATTATAACTTGATAAAACCCATAATTCTTCAACTTAATAAACAATGGTGCTGGAAGACGGGTATTAATGGTAGTGAGCAATACAAAAATGGCTAATGGAATCCATAAGACAAATAGTAGCAAAACGATAAACATCATTGACTTAATATAGCTATCGTGTCCATCAGCATCAAGCCCATAATCTCCCCTATTAATCTTAATTAGAGTATAAATACAAAAAGCAATTGGAACAAAAATCCAACTTACTAAAGATAGCATAATAAGTTGCGGTTTGTCTTTAGATTTTAAATTACTTAAGTCTGTAAAATGCTCAATTTCAGCAGTTTTAAAAAATAACAACAATGAAAAAGCTGTAACGATAAGCCCAATTCCCAAATCCATGATTTGAGCTTTGATAGTCCACATTTCTAACTTTTTTCGTTCAATTTCTTCTAAAGTCAAATTAGAATCAGCTATCTCACCTCTTAGAATTGAAAAATACTTTTCATCAAGTTTTTGGGCATAATCTGGATCAGTATAATACTCCAGTGAGACCGAATAAAGAAATAAAATAAGGCCAATAAATAAAATTGAAAGAATGGCTGTAAAAGGTTTGATCATCACTTTTCACTATAAAATCAAAAGACACAAACAACCTACTTTTCATATTTGAGAAGTAAGTTTTGCTAATCAATTTTGAATGATGAACCTCTAAAGTTTTGAGCTAGAATCAGCTTAATGAAGACTAAAGTTAATCACAAAAAGCTAAATCTTTAAATATCTGTATCTATCAAAAAATCTTCTAGTTCTTGTAATGGCACTGTAGTTAGATTCTTCTAATAGATCTACAATCTTTTTTAAACCTAAATAATTGCTTGATTTAAAATGATGTAAAGCTTTGTAGTTTGAATAAATTACTACCATGTTAAATTCAAACTCCCAAAAAGGTTTAATTCCTGAAATCTTAATAAAACTCCAATTATAGCTCTCGATGCGATAACCAGATATTGAAGCTTTTTCTATCACATGTTTTTTTCTAGTAATTATATGCTTAAGTGTAATAGCATCTTCATCTATTTCTATATCAAATGTTTCTGCAAATATTTGACGAAAGATTCTGTAAACTGTAAAGGTAAAATAGAAGGAAAATATAATTGCTATGAAATGCTTTTGAAAACTTTCTGCATCAATCGAAAAGAACAGAGGAAGATTGGAAATAATGATATTTGTAAAAAAAACTATTTTTAATATTCTAAATACTAATATAAATCTATTGTACCTAACCATATATGAGTTGAATCACGAAATAATTACCGATGGTAATTTAACACAAAATAGATACAACGAAATTTTACTTAATACCATTTAAGCTTTATTAACTGTAAAACAAAAGCCAGTTAGACTTTTATCTAACTGGCTTTTTGAGCTTACAATTCTGTATCGATATGCTCTATTTTATCATAACCGAAGATTTCTTCTAAGGTAAGTTCTTTCACCTCACCATAATTTTTGAGGTCGTTAAAATTGATTTTATCATGACTACCAACCAAAACAGTTACATAAGACTGGCCTTTAATATACACTTCGTGAAATGCCTTTAAATCATCAAACGTCATCGTTTTTACTTGCTCATAAACATCTTTTCTTAGATCGTAATTAAGATCATGGCTTTTAGCACTTTCGTAGTTCCATAATACACTCGATTTAGTTACTCGCTCACTTTCAATTTTGCTTAATATCGCTTGTTTTCCAATTTCAAATGCATCTTGAGACTCAGGCATGTTTTCTAAAAGTTCGCGCATGGCTTTCATGGCTTCTGGTTGCTTATCTGCTTGGCTACCCACATAAGCAAAAAGCACATCATCTTCACCTGCTTTTTCTGGGGTAGAATAAGAAGAAAATACAGAATAAGCTAAACCTTGCGCTTCTCTAATTTCTTGAAAAACAATAGAGTTCATTCCTCCGCCAAAATACTCATTAAACATTCTCACTTTTGGAGTGATACTCGCATCGTATTGGTTTCCCTTAGACAACATAATAAACTCCGTTTGTACCATGTCGTAGTTGGTCCAATACACTGTTGGGTTATCTGTTGGCATTTGCTCAAACTCAACCTTTGGAGGCAATGGAACCATTGTTTCTGGCAAGTTATGTTTTTGTTCTAGCACTGCCACAAGCTTATTAAGCTCATATGGTCCATAATACAAGACTCTGTGCTCCATCTGAGTAATATTTTTAATCTTCTCTGTTAAGTCTTCTGCTTTTAACGCTTGTAACTCCTGATTGCTCAACACATTGGTAAATGGCGATTTTGCGCCATATTGAGCGTAATTCATCAAGCCAGAGAATAAAATTCTGCTTTTATTTTTCTTTGCATCGTCTCTAGATTTAAGCTCTCTTCCGATGAGTTTATCCAACGCTTCTTGGTCTGGACTTGGGTTTGCCAATAACTTTTCAAACAAATCAATGGCTTTTTCCATGTTCTCACTCAAGCCGTTCAAACTCACATAAGTTTTATCTTCAGCAGCAAAAACACTAAAGCTACAACCTAATTTGTAAAACTCTTTTTTGAGCTCTTCTGCACTCAATTCTGGTGTTCCTAAGAATTCTAAGTATTGAACTGCCACCTTCATTGCCGGATCATTATTACTACCAATATCTAGCAAATAAATCAATTGAAAACGTTCATTTTCTTCATTTTTCTTTGCCAATATATCTACCTTACCTTTCACATTTCCTTTGTTTATATCCTTTTCATAATCGACAAATACTGGCTTTGTTTTAGGAGTTTCTTTGGTCAAAATAGATTCGTGAAATGCAGATTTTACATCTCTATTTACAGGAACTTTTGTAATGGTTGGCTTCTCTACTTTTTGCTTATTTGGGTCTTCACCCGTCTTTTTATACACCAATACATAATTGTCTTTGTAGTTATTCTTTACAAACTCAACAATATCTGCCTTAGTTACTTTCTCCATTCTATCTAATGTGCTTATGTAATCTTCCCAAGGAATATCGTTGGTGAAAGCCATTACCATTTTATTAGCCCTAGACCAGTTGCTCTCCAAACTCCTCATATTATTCATCTTCAAGTCATTTATTACTGCCTCAATCAACCAATCTTCAAACTCTCCTTTTTTAAGCATGTCAATTTGCTCCAATATCAAGTTTTTTACCTCTACTAGTTGTTGCCCATCTTTAGGATTTCCATAAAAAGTATGCATCGAATAATCATTATTATTATCTACATAACAACCTGCATTTAATACCTTCTGCTGCTGTTTAAGATTTAAATCGATTAAACCAGCTTCTGAATTACTCAAGAGCATATCAACCAAAGTAACCATCATAAAATCTTTGCTACTTTCGCCAGGCATTCTAAAACCAATATTTACACTTTCTGCATCTGGGCCAAGTACTTCGGCAGTTCTAGGCTCAGTAATTGGCTCTTCTTCAACTTTCTGCCAAGGCTTTAAGTCTGAATTGGGCTCTAAATGACCGAAATACTTATCTATCATCTGGATGGTACTATTCATATCAATATCACCACTAATACAAATAGCCATGTTATTTGGGCGGTAGTACTTTCCGAAATAGTTCTTAATTTCTGTAATTGAAGGATTCTTTAAATGATCAATAGTACCGATTACAGTTTGCGTTCCATAAGGATGTTTTTGGAAAGCTAACTGATACATTTTCTCATATACCTTCCAGCCGTCACTATCTAGCGAACGGTTTTTCTCCTCGTAAACAGCTTCTAGCTCGGTATGGAATAAACGGTTTACGATTTTATTGAAACGAACACCTTCAAACTCTAAAAACTTATCTAATTCGTTGGCTGGAATATCTACCGTATATACTGTTCTATCGGTGGTTGTGTATGCATTTAAACCTTTGCCACCTATACCGGCAACCATTTTATCATATTCATTCGGAATCGCCAAGTTTGCCGCATCATTAGACACCTGATTGATCAGTTTGTAATATTCTTTACGATCATTATCGTCTGTTAGCGTAGCATAATGATTGAACATATTTTCGATGCTATCCAGATAAACTTTTTCTTTATCATAATCTACAGTACCAAATTTGTCGTTGCCTTTAAACATCATATGTTCGAGGTAATGCGCCAAACCTGTATTGTCTGCCGGATCGTTCTTCCCTCCTGCTTTTACTGGTATAAAAACATGCACTCTAGGCGCATCTTCGTAATCGCTCAGATAAACTTTAAGCCCGTTTTTTAAGGTATAAATTCTTGTATCCATTAAATCGCCAGAAACATACTCGTAAGTATACCCACCCTCTTCGGCGGTTTGAGTACCCATTTCAGCTTGTTTGACTTGATTGCATGACCATGCAAAAATCGATAAGAATAAAAAAATTAATTTGGATCGAATCATTCTAAAAAGTGTTTAAAGCACGATTTACTGAAAGTAGAAAGTGCTATGAGAAAATGAAAATTGTTAGTTTACTTCGATTGTCGTCAGACTCACACCTCCCTAAAAATAGACAAAAAAGTGAGATTTAGAGTTAATAGGCTACTTTTTTTAGAGGGTTGGGTAATTGAAGTTTAAGAGGGTGGGGAGAAAGAAGAATAATAAACGCTATAGAAAAAATTCAATAAGGTAATTAAAGTTTAAACACATGCTTTTAAGATTATTCGAAGTCTAGGTTTATCTTTCTTCAAATTTTCATATTAAAGTTAGAATAATTTAGAACTTAAATGCTATTTAAATTCTAGATACTTAAACCTTAATATCTTTTCTTAAAACATGAATGAAAGGCAAATAATAGCAATTAACAATTTAGAAAAGTATTTACCTTATTTCAAAAACTTCTCAAACGAAAATAAGCGATTCTATCCAGAGTATGATATTATATTTCGAATACTCAAATTTATTAAGTCAAAAACAGAACTAACCCAATTAGATTTTGAAGAAGTTTTAAGTATATATCAAGATCATTATGATGGATCAGCGTGGTTTGATATTAAAGAGTTTCGCTTACCTCAATTAATTCGAGTATTTGGATATGAAGTTGGCATTGACGAAAAGACTCAAAAACTATATATAAAAGGGTAAGTTTCAGATTATAGATGCCTTTATCAAATTATTTCTTTACCAATTCGATCAAATTTTTTGCTCCAATAAATATACATCACTTTACCAACAATCAGTTTTTCTGGTAGAAATCCCCAATATCTCGAATCTTCTGAATTGTGTCTACTATCTCCCAAAACAAAATAGTAATTGTCTTTTACTTTATATTCACTTACTTGCTTACCATCTATCAATACAACTGAGTCTTCGATAATTACAGATTCATTTTCATACTCTATTACCTTAGAATAAAGGCCTATGTTCTCTCTTGTAAGCTTAATTATATCTCCGCTTTTGGGTATATATATACTACCATAGTAATCTGCATTCCATGTGTCTTTGTAGATTTCAGGAAATATCATTCGATCCCCTTCACCTTTTTGCATAAGATCTATCTTAATATCTTCAATTAATCCTATATGTCTTAATTTTTCTGCTTGATTAAGTGTCATTTGAACATAATATTTACCTCCTCTTAACTCGAAATAATCATTTATTGATTGTTCTTCAAAAAAGCTTGGATCAATGGACTCACCATTTGTTGAAACAAGGAATCTGAACTTAAATTCAGGCATATTTTGCAATGTGTCTCCATTTACAAATACATGGCTGTTTATTATTTGTAGACTGTCTCCCGATAATCCAACACATCTTTTTATATAAATTGTCTTGAAGTCTTTTGGATATTTAAATACTAAAACCTCTCCCCGCTTTATGTTTTTCTCTTTCTTAAAAGCTAAAAAATCACCCACTTGCAATGTTGGATCCATTGAAGGGGTAGGAATCATTGCAAGGTTGATAGGAGTTAATTCATTTATTATTCGAGGGAGAAAATTAAAAAATGACATATGAATAAAAACTATTAGCACATAGAAATACCACTTATCATATTTCTTAGGTTCGTAGTCTTTCCACTTCCTTACTGATTTATAACCACCAACTAAATTATATAGCAAATAACTTATAGCTATGAAAACTGCAACTATGTAAATGCTGAATGTATATGAAATAAATCTTGATCCAAAGACAATTAAAAAAAACAAAATATAAAGTAATATTCCTTTCTTAAATTGTCTGGCATAAACCTGCCCAAGACCAGGAACAAAGAAACTTAACACCAATGCTTTCCAGCCTTTTTTTGTATTCATTAATGTAGTATTATTCTAATGTGATAAATAAGTAAATAAGCCTCAAAATGAGTTTATATTCGGCTAAATCTAATACAGAATAGTTATTTTAATGATGAATTAAATTGATCATTAAATTCGTATTTTCTGCGATCTCATATAAATTATTTCTTCACTACTCTTATCAGTGCTCGTTTATTTTCTTTTGATGCTATTGAGGTTAGTTCAATTAAATAAATTCCACTGTTCACATTTATATAAAGCTCAATCTTATCTTCATCATTAAAAACTTGTTTATCTACTTGTTGCCCAGTAATAGTTATCACTTTTACTTCCAATTTATTTATCTGTTTTTCCAACTCTATCTTTAGATAGCCATCAGTAGGATTCGGATATACTAAAACTTCATTTTCAAAAGAACTTTTAATAACACCCAAAACTGTCATTGGGAAGCAAGCAGATGTTTCTGAACATTCATTTCGTGTAATTTCTACAGAATAGTTACCATCAAATGTAGGTATAAAAGATTGATCTGTAGCTCCAGCTATTGGTGTATTACTATCACAATCTATCCATTGGTAAGTTGCATTTTCTTCAACAGTAGTTAATTTACTTCCATCTTGTACCACCTCAGAATTTATATTGCTAATTGTTAAATTTAAAGTAATTACAGAATCACAACCTTCTGCATTAGCAATTGTATGAGTAGCTGTATTGTTAGATTCTGTATAAGTATTTCCATCTATCCATGTATAACTAGTACAAGAGAAAATGGGATCTGTTAAAATTTCGATGTAGCAAGGATTTAGTTTTAATGTAAAAATATCGTTGCCCCCCTTAGATGTCATTAAACTAGTTTCTGAGCTAGGATCAAAATCTGAAGTATTTATAAAATTGCCTGTAATAACTAAATTATCTTGAGTGTCCGAGGTTAAAGAATAACCATATTCATTCGAGCTTCTAACAATTGGAGTTACTCTAATAAAATTTCCTTTGCTATCAAGTTTAAGTAGAAAAATATAGGCATTAGCATCTGTTATTAGTTCATATTCTTCTTCACCAGGATCAAAATCTGCGATACCATGAAAGCTACCTAAAATATATACATTGCCTTTAGCATCACTTGTTATTGAAAAACTTGAAGAATATACTGCTCCACCAGAAATCTCTATCGATTTTGCCCAAACTAAATTTGCTTCTGCATCTAATTTTTGGATAAAAATATCTCCATCTAAAAAAGTAGAATCTTCTCCAGGATCAAAATCTACTTTCCCAATGAATGAACCAGTACTGTAAACATTGCCAGAATCATCAACAAATATACCTCTCCCCTTTTCACTACTTTCTCCCCCCATAGATTTAGCCCAGACCAAATCTCCATCCCTATCAAATTTTGACACAAACACATCTGAACTTTCAACATTATTTAGAAAGCTCTCACCATCACCTGCATCAAAATCAGTTGAATAATAATCACCTATCACATAAATAAACCCCAGTGAATCAATCACCATAGACCTGCCAATATCTTCCGCATTACCACCAATATGTTTTACCCAAATAAAATTTCCATTAGTATCTAATTTTTGCAAAAAAATATCGGTATCTCCTCTCCATTCCAAAATATTTATACCTACACCTGGGTCAAAATCAATATCATTTTGAAAATAACCTAATGTATATACATTACCATCTGTATCAACTTCTATCGCATAACCTGATTCTCCAGCTAGGCCGCCAATCTTATGAGCCCACAAAAACGCTCCATTTTGATCTAGTTTCAAAATGAAAGCATCTTGCCAAAATTCTATATAAGATGAGAGAAAATAGATATCTTCTCCAGGATCAAAATCAACACTATCAGTGAAATAACCAGTTAAATATATATTACCTTCTGAGTCAGTAGTAACATCATAACCAACATCTGTACTTATTCCTCCTATTGATTTAGCCCATAGAAAATCTCCGGTTGAATTTACTTTTTGAATAAAAATATCTTTATCTCCATTTGAGATCAAATTATAAATTTCTTCACGTGGATTAAAGTCAGCTGTACCTTCAAAAACCCCAGTTGTGATGATATCTCCATTAAAATCAATAGTGTGTGATACACCAAAATCATTTGAGTTACCACCAAAACTTTTTGCCCAATCTAAGTTTTGCGAAAAACCATTAAAACTTGCTATTATAAATCCAAAAACTAAATAAAGTTTAAACCCTACCACTTTAGAAATGCTCATGTTATTGTACAATACTAATATTAAGTTAAATTAAACTAGGAAAAAAACGTAGCTAACTATAAAATATTGGTATATTAATTTCATTATTAGCTGATATACTCAATACATATTCATATCATTTCTCTAAAGGATTAAAAAATGGTTTTGTGGAATTATTACCTAGTTGAATAAAATAATGAAACGCAATTAGTCTATTCTGATAAGTATAAAAAAGATTAATTAAAGAAGTAAACATAGATACAGTTTTAACTAAATTAAAACACCCAACTATTGCTAAAAGAGAAGGAATTAAAGCACTTTAAATATTTGGTTTATATTCTAACTAGATGGTAAAGTATATGAGATAAAAATTATCAAAGGATTTGATAAACGCTGTGAAGAAGAGGGGATAAGATTTATAAAAATACTTGGGGGAATTAATGGTTAACCAAAAGAAAAAGAAATCTAAATTAATTGACTTAATAGTATTTATACCTGTCTCACTCGCATTTCTTGTATTAGGTATATATGAGCTATTTAGAGAAGATACTTTTCTGCTAAAATTATTCCCTATATTTCTTATTACAGTATCGATTACCTTATTAAGGAAGCTGTATTTTCATGCATTAAAAATATTTTCGCCACACCCAGAGTTTGAATTCACAAAACACGATTTTTTAATATATGACAACTCAAAATACAATAAGATACCTTATGAAGATATCACAAATTGCCAGTTATTCCCTTCCAATCAAAAAGCTGCAGAATTATTAATATTCTTAAAACTAAATTCAAAAATTAGAGGTAATATCACTGAGGACAACGAAGAGTATTACAAAATACCCAGTACTAAAAAAGTGGTGAGATTAAGTTTAGTTTTTGCAGATATTAAACCCGAAAAACTAGTTGAGCTTATTAAAGAAAGAATAGATGAACCTGAAAAAATAAATTAGTATAAAAACTTTTTCAGCTATTTCACATCATCAATCATAATAGCCGCGGCAGGAATCGAACCTGCATCTTAGGCTCCGGAAACCCACATACTATCCATTGTACTACGCGGCCAAAAATGCTTTTGCAAAATTAAAAAGTTAACCAAGATTAGCTAACTTTTTAATTCTTTTACATTAAAATATTCTTATGGGAACTTAGGGTATTTATGGAAATCTGGATCTCTTTTTTCCAAAAACGCATTTTTCCCTTCTTGCGCTTCTTCAGTTAAGTAGTAAAGAAGTGTAGCATTTCCTGCAAGTTCTTGTATACCAGCTTGTCCATCGAGCTCTGCATTAAGTCCCATTTTAATCATTCTTAATGCCATTGGGCTTCTCAATTTCATAATACTGCACCATTCCATAGTTTCTTCTTCTAGTTTTCCCAAAGGAACTACTTTGTTAACCATACCCATTTCTTCTGCTTCTTTCGCAGAATATTGCTTACATAAGAACCAAATCTCTCTTGCTTTTTTCTGCCCTACGTGTCTGGCTAAATAAGAAGAGCCAAAACCCGCATCAAAACTACCAACTTTAGGACCTGTTTGCCCGAAAATTGCATTTTCTGAAGCAATAGTAATGTCACAAACCACATGTAGTACATGGCCACCACCAATCGCAAAACCATTTACCATAGCAACCACTGGCTTAGGTAAAGAGCGTATTTTTTTCTGAAAATCAAGAATATTTAATCTCGGAACACCATCTGGACCTATATATCCACCATGCCCTTTTACATTCTGATCACCACCGCTACAAAATGCTTTGTCTCCTTCACCAGTAAGTACCACCACAATAATTTTATTATCGTAACGACAATGGTCAATTGCATCTAGCATTTCCATTACCGTTTGTGGTCTAAAAGCATTTCTTACTCTTGGTCTATTAATAGTAATTTTTCCAACTCCATCGCAAAACTGGAATTTTATATCTTCGTATTCTTTGAGGGTCTCCCAACTAAATTTACTTTCCATTTTTATTGATTTAGGTGATTGAATGAAAATTTGATCTGTAAAAATAAGTGCTACAAGCCATTGCCCGAAGCATTCGGCAACATTTTACCCAATTCATTTTTATAAGCTTGCATTTTCTCATACACATTTTGCTGAGAATCTTTAATTTCTAGTATCATAGCCTCATTATTTTGAGGATTCACAAAATCAACCAAATGTTTAAGAAACTGTTCTCGCGTTTCGGATTGTTTGTAGTCTAAACTGTGCAAATTTGCCAATTTTGAGGCATTTCGTGTTTGCTCTGTTACGAAAAACTCATCTAAGGCATTTGTTCTATCAGGACCGGGAATCATTCTAAAAATAGCACCACCATTATTATTTAAAAGTAAGACTCTTACATTTGACTTTTTATACTTATTCCAAAAAGCATTGCCATCGTAAAAAAAAGTAAGGTCTCCAGTAATAATAAAATGCAATCTGGTATCTGATAAAGAATGCCCAACAGCTGTACTCAAACAACCATCAATTCCACTTGTTCCTCTATTAGAATACACAGTGATATTTTTCTTTATACCGATATGATTCGCATATCTTACCGACATACTATTAGCTAAGTGAAGCACAGAATTTTCTGGAATAACATCTAATACTCGCATTACCACCTCAAACTCACCAAAACTTCCACGCTTAAAAAAGACTTGGTTAAAATCATCAGTTTGTTGGCTCATCAATTTCCAAGACTCAAAAAATACCTTATTCTCCTTCTCTGTTAAATAAGGCAGCATTTTGTTGAAAAAGTCGGTTGGTGTTGTTCTGATAATTCTTTGTAATGATTGAAATACATCTGCTACCTGACCATATGGCTGAATATGCCAATGAATCAAATCTGGATTATTCCTTAGAAACAGTTTAAGTTGCTTAGATAAAATAGATTTACCAAAAGAGATGAGCAAATCAGGAACTGGCATTTTAGTCTTAATTTCTTTATTACCTAAAAATGCATCGTGATATTGAATGCCATTTTTTAATTGATGTGCATTTGAAATAATATCTGTAAAGACTGGAATTTGCAGTGCTCCTAACATTGAATACAACTCAATATTTGGTAAATCTTGCCCAATTAGAATGCCTACATTATCAAAGTTTTTAAGCTCTTCTACCAGTTCATTTAGAGTAGCATCACTTAACTGCATTTGTACCTCAGATGCTCTAATGATTTTAGGTTTCCCAAAAGTAACCTCGCTTTGAGATGTCGGATAGAAAGGCTCTCTTATTGGAATGTTTACATGAACAGGCCCTTTCTGCCCTTCTTGCGAAAGCAAAATCGCTTCGTTCATCATTCTTTCTGCATGCCAAACAGCATCTTTGTGTTCGTAACTTACGGGTAAATGAAAACTCTTTTTCACAAAGGAACCATAAATATTCGGTTGCCTTATTGCCTGTCCATCTTGTTGGTCTATCCATTCATCTGGGCGGTCTGCAGTGAGCACAAGCAATGGTATTTCTTGATACATAGCCTCCACAACAGCTGGCATATAGTTAACAGAAGCTGTACCTGATGTACAAATTAATGCAACTGTTTTATTAGTTGATTGAGCGATGCCCATACCAATGTAAGCTGCCGACCTTTCATCTGAAATTGAAATACATTTTATCTTAGGATGAGCTGAAAAAGCGATGAGCAAAGGAGCACATCTGGAACCCGGAGATAACACAGCATGCATCACATTATGTTGGGCACAAATCTCAGCTATATTTATTAATGATTGAAGTTGAATTGAACTGCTTTCTTCCATTTTATTTCTTTAACTAACCCCTCAAATTTACTCAATTTCAAAGTTAACAGATTAGTCAAAAACAATATAAAATTCTGTTTAGCAGCTTGGTAAAATTACATAACTAACGACTTAGTTATTTCCTATAAAATTGCATAAAAACGCCTCTGTATGGCTCAAATTCAAGCAAAATGCACTAAAAAAGTAGTTTTAAAAAAATTACGATGTAATAAAAAATCCAATTTGGAACTATTATTTTTCATATATTTTCTTTTATAAGTGCAAAATTTATTAATAATTAATATCAATTGTTGAAAATATACTTCTTTGATTTTATGTTTTTGCAATATTTTCCTATTTTGCAGCAGGTAAATCAAGTATAATCACTAATAATTTTGAAATCCAATGGAAAAATACACAAAGCTTAAAGAACTAGTAACATCACTTGAAGAAGACATTGCTAAGTTCTATGATAAAGGTAACCAAGCCGCTGGTACCCGTGTAAGAAAAGGAATGCAAGATCTAAAATCTTTAGCTCAGGATATCAGAGTTGATATTCAATCTAAGAAAAATGAATAGGTTTTGTATCTAATCAAAAGGTGATTAATCATTGCGATTAATCACTTTTTTAAGCAACAACAGATTTAATTGCGTGCGAATAATGCACCATATTCTTAATAAGTTCTGTAAGATTATTGTTGTTTTTGTTTCCCACCATTAGTTCAAAAAAGCCTGAGTTTTCTTCAGCATAAGTACCCACTCTACATCTTGCCTTACTCGCTGCCATTAGATACTTTACAGGTGTTTGCAAATCGGTACAGATACAATACAGATAGTCAAATTCTTTGTCTATAAATTTATTAATCTTCTCTGCATTAATCTTCCCAAACATGGTAATATCTTCATCTTTTAAGACGTGGTACTGGAAATTATATGGGTTATCTTGACTGGAATTTAGATAAGTAATAGCCTCAACTGATTTGCCTTCGCTTTTAAGTTCTTTCACAAAGTTGTTGATCTTACTGCTATGTTCTTCTTCAGAAGCATTAAAATATATACCGATGCTTTTTGCATCTTTATAATCTATAGAATTTCTCTTTGCAGAATTTGCTTTTACAGCTTTAGCTAAATTCTGGTTCAAAAAAAACTCTCTTACGGATGTGACGATTGAGCTCATTAAAAAATCAAATAAAGATTGGTTAAGATAATAAAAGTATAGATTACTTAAAAAACTCTATACAGCAATAACTAACATTTTAACCTGTTTGGTACTTTAGTTAATGAGAAATTCGATTTTACGAATTAAGCAAAGATACAAATTCCTCTTCTGAAATTATCTTAACCTCTAATGCTTCTGCCTTTTTGAGCTTACTCCCTCCAGCTTTATCACCTGCAATAAGATAATCCAGATTACCAGAAACTGCCGATAAAACCTTGCCACCCTTACTTTTTATTAAACTTTTCAATTCGTCTCTTTCGTAGTTGGCAAAAACACCAGAAACTAAAAATGATTTTCCTGCCAGTGTAGCTTCTTCTTCATTTACCTCTGGCTCTTCTGGCATCTCAAATTGTAATCCCGCTTCTTTTAAAGCATCTATTACTAACATATTTTGCTCATCTTCAAAATAAGCAACCAGACTTTCCGCGATTCTTTCACCAATCTCATGCACAGCCACCAACTCTTCTAAAGTAGCTTTAGTGAGAGCATCTATATTTTTAAAGTGAATGGCCAGTTTTTCGGCAACTGTGGCACCTACATATCTAATTCCTAAAGCAAACAATACTCTTGGAAAAGCAATACTTTTAGAGTTTTGAATTCCCTCTAGAATATTATCGGCTGATTTTTCTCCAAACCTGTCAAGCGACATTAATTGCTCTTTGGTAAGTTTATACAAGTCTCCGGGATGCTTTAATAAACCATTTGCATACAATTGTTCAATTGTCTCAGGACCAAGCGATTCTACATTCATTGCCTTTCTTTGAATAAAGTGCTCAATTCTACCTTTAATCTGAGTTGGGCAGCCTAAAACATTAGGGCAATAATGCGCTGCTTCACCTTCTTTTCTGATCAATGGTGTATTACAATCTGGGCAGTTGCTAATAAAGTCAACTACCTGTGCATCACCTTTTCTCAAAGGAGTATTTACACCAGTAATTTTAGGAATAATTTCTCCACCCTTTTCAATATAAACCATATCTCCTAAATGCAAATCAAGTCGTTCAATCTCATTCGCATTATGCAAACTGGCTCTTTTTACAGTAGTTCCTGCCAATAAAACAGGCTCCAAATTAGCCACCGGAGTAACTGCTCCAGTTCTACCTACTTGAAAAGAAACTGATTTGAGAATAGTAGAAGCACTTTCGGCTTTATATTTATAGGCAATCGCCCAACGAGGACTTTTTGACGTGTAACCTAACTCTTCCTGTAGTCTGAAATCGTTTACTTTAATAACAATTCCGTCTGTTTCAACTGGAAAGTTTTTTCGCTTTTTCTCCCAGTCGTTGATGTAGCTTACAACTTCTTTAATCTCACCACATTTTTTGTAAGTATCAGAAACATTAAACTTCCAACTAGTAAGTAACTCAAGGGCTTCTGCATGGGTTTTTATATCCATATTATCCCAAATTAGGGAATAAGCAAAAAAGCCTAATTTTCGCTTTGCAACCACTCCAGAATCTTGCATTTTTAACGTACCAGAAGCAGCATTTCTAGGGTTTGCCAACAATTTGATTGGCTTCTTACCAGCCTTTTCTCTTTCCTTGTTTTCAGTAACAATTTCCAGATTGAGTTGTTCAAAACGCTTTCTAGTTAAGAAAACTTCGCCCCTTACTTCAAATAATGGAGGTATATTTTCACCCTCAATACTTAAGGGAATATTCATGATGGTTTTGGCATTTTCAGTTACTTCATCTCCCTGCACACCATCACCTCTGGTGACTGCTCGTAGCAAAAGCCCATTTTCATAAGTTAGACTTAGCGCTACACCATCAAACTTTAATTCACAAGTATATTCGTAAGGCTCCTCCAGTAATTTTTCTACACGCTTATCAAAATCAAACAACTCTTCTTCGTTGTAGGTATTCCCCAACGAAAGCATAGGATATTGGTGTTTTACCGAATTAAAAGCCTTGGTAATTGTACCTCCCACTCTTTTACTTGGCGAGTCCGGATAAGCAAACTCCGGGAACTCCTTTTCGAGTGACATTAATTTCTCAAGTAGCATATCAAACTCATAATCAGAAACTTCTGATACATCATTTTGATAGTACTGTATATTGTAATGGTTAATTTTTTTAGTTAATTCGGCTATTTCTATCCTTGCTTCTTCTGGTTTCATACTAGGTCATTTGATTTTCCCAAAAATAGTCAGTGCTTTTGTTTTTTACGAATCTTATTAAATGGAAACTATGCTTAATTTTTTCTGCTTCAAATTAAACACACATCCAATGCATTTTGATTTAAATTCTTTGAAAGATAAAAAAATACCCCATGTCGATTCTCTACTGACATGGGGATATTGATTTATTCTTTATAAGACTTATTGATTTTCAACTCCTTCAACTTTTACTACTTTACCCGGCTTACGTGCATTAATGCTGTGATCGTACATAGCCTCACAAGAAATGGTCGGCATATAGTACTCTCCTGCATAACTCGCATTCAACCTGATTCTAAAAGTCTTGGTTTCTGAAGCTTTTAGATCGAAGAAGGTATAAACTCTATCGTCTCGTATATCTTGATATTCTGGTTCGCTTACCTTATCTGAATCGAGACTGCCATCCATTCTGGAATTGAGAATTTCCCAGCCAGAAGGGAATATCTGATTCAATACTAATTCTTCATAATTACCTCGCAAACCAGGATTGGTAACTTTGGCTTCTACCATAAAGTCTGTACCTTGAGCTAGACTTGTTGGATCCATTTCTTTCTCATTTAAATCCAGATAGCGAACACTCAACTTCAAGCTACTTTCTGCCGCAGATTGATCACCTCTCGCAGGAACACCTTCGGTAATAATTCTAGTAAATAATACTGTGTTGCTCGTATTCTTTAAAGAAAGATTATACACTCCACCAGCTTTTACATTCAGTTTTTTCTGAATCATAGAAAGATCTGTGCTCGCTTCAACAGGGCTACCTTCTGGTAAATTCAAAGTGAATTTCATTCCAGATGATTGAGAGGCATTGTCCATGCCTGCAAATTTGGCTACTGCAATCAAACTGTAAGCAGTTGTTTGAGTACTCAACCAAGTATCTGCACTTAAATGTGCGGCAATGTCTTTTAATAAATCGAAGCCTTTGGCTTTGTCATTCATCAAACAAAGCGTTTCTAAAATCATCGCTTTATCTCTGGTATCTGAACCATAAGTGTAAGATAGTTCTTTATAACTCTTTACATCTGTAGTTAAGCCTTTAACCAGTTCTTTACCAGCACTATTTTTACCTGTTAGATAATATGCCGCAGCTAATCGCCAAGCACCTTGCGTTGTCAGTTCTTTCAGCTCTCTTAACCTGTTCATCGCACCAGTTTCTGCATCGTTACTTAAAGCCAAAGCGTAAAGTCTGTATGCTTGCATTAAATCGTCGTTCCAATAAGCTTTGCTGTATCTCCATTCACGTGCAGATTTTTTGAGGTATCGTTTCAAGTTAGACTTTAAGAAACTTGGCACTTGATAGCCTTTTTTCTCTGCCTCAATAATAAAATGATAAGCATAAACAGATCCCCAATCGCTGCTTTCTCTTTGTCCTGGCCAATAAGCCATACCTCCATCATTTGTTTGGAAAGAGTTAAGTCTAGCAATTGTCGCCTTAATATTACTTTCTATCTTCTTACTTCTTTCAGGAGTAATTTCCATTAGGTTGTTAACCAACAACTGAGGGAAACCAGAAGAGACTGTTTGCTCGATACATCCATAAGGATAGCGAATTAAATAAGAAAGTCTTTTCTCTAAGTTAATTGGTGGTATGCGTGAAACCTCTAACATCGATGAATTTGTACCTGCAACACCGATTGCTCCGTAAGAAGCATCCCAAGTTTTACCTGGTTGTATCATGCCTTCAATCACATTCGTAACTGGTGGATTCGGGTTTCTCACATCAATTTCTACTTCATCTACAGAAGTTACTCCATTTGCAGAAGCAGTAATTTTGATATTGCCAATACCTGTGGTAGCCTTCACATCCATATCGAAAAAGACGATTTGCTCACCAGATTTATCTATCTGAACCTGCTTAGAAGCTGTTGGTAAAGAAAGTAAATCGCTCGCTTCAATATTTACTGTTACACTACTGATTGAAGGATCAGAAACAAACACATTTACTGGTAATTTCACTTTTTCTTCAGGTCCTAAAACTCTTGGTAGTGTACCTAAAACCATGAGAGATTTTTTTACAGGTGTCACTTTTTCGGTGTTACCATAAGCTCCACCTTTAGCAGCCACCACCATTGTTTTTACAGAACCAATGTATCTTGGCATTTTAATTTTATGCACATTGGCATCTCCAGCATCCAATTGGAATGGACCTAAATATTTTACAACAGGTTTAAATCGGTTTGCTTTAGCATTTTCTTTCGCATCAACTCCGTCACCACCACCTAAGGCAAGTAATCTACCTAATGAGCCGCCAAACGCTCCCATTACATCATCGTATAAATCCCAAGTTTTAACACCTAGTGCTTCTCTCGCATAGAAGTTAGACCAAGGATCAGGAGTTTTAAATCTGGTAAGATCAAGCAAACCTTCTTCTACAACAGCCAAGGTGTATGTCATTGGTTTACCTTCACTCTCAGATACTTGCACCTCAAATGTGGATTCTGGCTCCAATACATCTGGCATTTTTAGTTCTGGTGAAAGATGGGTTTCTGGATCATCTACCATCACTGGAATTACACCATAAAGCCTAATTGGTAAATCGTTGATCGTTTGCGCATGTGGTTGTATCAATGAAATATTTACATAAACATTCGGTGCCATTGCTTCTGTAACTTCGAAAGAGAATGGATTGTCGCCTTCTTCTGTTTGCAACCAGAAAGTTTGTACTACCTTTCTTCCATTTTCGATGCTAATTAAAGCTCTGCTATTTTTACTGCCCGGAATATTAAGTGTTACTTTTTCACCTACCTGATACTTTTCTTTATCAGAAGCAAAAGTTAACATGGTAGCTCCAGATGGCATTTCGTTACTATCTCCACCCCAAGAAGTATAATGAATTTCGCCAGTACAATGTCCCGATACTGGATCACAAACTTTGATGTAGTATCTACCCCACTCGTTTAGATCAAAATTAAAAGTAGCTTTTCCACCACTTGTATTTACTCTACCAGTTGCGACCGGAGTTTTGTTTTGGCGACTTACATAATTGGCTACATCTTCACTACTTTGATTCCACCACCAACTCCAATTTAGTCGGTAAACAGAAACTATAACTCCTTGTCTGTCAACAGGCTCTCCATTTGCATCTACCGTTGCAATATCAACGCTATTAGACTTATCATAAAAAAGCTTGCTCCAACTTTTGCTATCTGGCAATTTCATCCCAACAAAAGAGCTGAAAGGGTAGTAAGGAATCACAATTCTATCTACACTAAAGTTGCCACCTTCTTCAAATACTTTTCCTCTAAAATTTGCCTGTAAAACTCCGGGAGCTGCATCTTCTACATCTATACTTGTACTGATGGTTGCTTTACCATTTTCGTCTAACCTACCACTAAACACTTGCTGGCTTTCTCCATAGAACTGTTTGCCTTCATCATCAAAATTATAATTCTGATAGTCTTCAAAAGCTGTTTTACCTTTAGTAAGGTCAAGCTCAAACTCTGCTTTTAAATTTGGTGCAGGCGCTCCATGTAACCATTTTACTTCTAAATCGGCAGTTATCTTTCCATTACTTGCTGTTAATTTATCTGTACCAAAATCCAGATTAATTTTTAAACGGTTAGGTTTAACAGTTTCAATTTTAATGTTTTTACTGAATGTAGTACCACCAACCATAACTTTGGCTGTCCAATTTCCAGTTGGTGCATCGGCATCAGTAGTAGTTATAAAGTTGTAAAAGCCATCAACACCTTGAGAGCGAACTTCTTTCTTAACCACCTGCCCCATTGGGTTTTGTAATTGGAATACAACTGGGTGGTTTTCTGGCAATAATCTATCTTTATCTTCAAGAATAAAGTTTAAGAAAAGTGTATCTCCCGGTCTCCAAACACCTCTTTCTCCATAAATAAAGCCTTTTAATCCTTTCTGAATTTCTTGACCTCTCACATTGAAATTACTGAGAGAAAGTGATGAGCCATCGTCTATCTTAAGGTATCCCTTTTGGTTACCAAGTGTAGCAACCAACAAGAAAGGTTTCTTTTTAGGATCTAGTCTTGCCAGACCTTCGCTATCAGTTAGATTATCGTCGAGTAACTGATGCTGGTAATTATAAACGGCCACTTCTACATTACTTAAAGGCTCAGTAGTTCTTAAATCGGTTACTGCTGCCAACATTTCTCCATTATTGCCTCTCTTGGCAATTACACCAAGATCAGAAGCTAATACATTTTTATTAACCGATCTTCTCGCACCATAATAAGCAGGGTGGCAAGGGTCATCACGATGTTCCCAATCGTAATATCCGTAGTAATAGTAATCGTCGTAATAATCCCAAGTATTTTTATCGTACTCCTCTTCAAGCTCTTGAAGTGAAGTTTCTTTATTACTCTCTGATGCACCTTCACCAAGGTCAAATTCTTCTTGGCAAACATAAGCTGCATAGTCTTTTGTAAAGCTGATGTTCACCTGATAGATTGCTCCTGGTTCGGTTTGAATCATATCTGAAAGATCAAGTGAATACCTGCTCCAGTTGCTCATATCTGCATTACCAGAGTTATTCAATTTGATATTTTTTAGCAGAATAGGTCTTCCTACTCGTTTCATCTCTGTTCTTTCTTCAAGTGAATTTACTTGCAGAAACTGAGCGATATTATCTTCATAAACTCTAATTACTCTAACATCTACCTCATTTAAACCAACTGCTTCAAAAGGTAAAATCAATCCTTTAGAATTAGGTAAAATTGTTCCATTACCCACAAATCTCACCTCTGGTTTCATTTGCTCAAAAGCCAGCGAAAAACTCAAATCATCTTTTAACGGATAACCTTGGCTGTTTTTAATTCCGGGTGAAACACGAACTTCTTTCGCACCTGTTTGTCTTACTGTTGGGTAAACCAAAATCTCATTAGCCTGAATCTGGAATCTAAGATTGTTTAAACCAGTTATCTGGATAAGACCATCCAAATCTTGATTGGCCTGAATTGGATCTGAAAACCTTAAGCGCACATACTGTTCTGGATTATGCACCACTTCGGTATTCATTAACTTAAAGTCTCCAAGCGCAGGAATATCTACATTTTCGGTTCCTTTATAAGAAACACCCATTGGCTCACCATTCCACTCTAGTTCGAGCGTGCGTTTGCTATCTTTTCGCTCAATACCAGAAACAGTAAAATAATGGGTTAAACCTTCTTCGGGATGCACCCAAGAAATATCTAATGTTTTATCATTTAATGAAGCTGTTAATAATTTTTCTACTTCTTCATTTGAAGCTATATCGGCAGTATATATAGAACCAGAAAGCTTTTGCATACTTGGTTCATCGTTATCGTCTGGTGCTAAGCCTTCTAGTTGCAAATCGAAATTTTGTGAGATCGTTGAAAACTCGTAGGATAAGTTTTCCATACCATCTTGCACATCTACTACTTTACCTAATTCAAAATTCAACACATACTTTGTTCCTGACTGAAGCTCTTTTGCAGGAATAAATTCTATTGTTCTGCTATCAATCCAAGATGCATCACCTGTAATTTCTGGATCAAATGTAAAATATGAAGATGTAACAGATTCGCCGACTCTTGCTGAATCTGCAAACTGAGAGGCCAGTTGTATTCTAATAGGAGACTTTTTGGATATAACTCCGGCAGTATATGCGCTTACATAAGATGCATAGGCAGCATCTACAGTTGTTTTCACACTCCTACCTGCTTTTAATGTACTTGAGAAGTACAAAAAACCTCCAATTACAACAGCCAGAATAAATGCAGTGATAAAAACTTTTCTGGTAACACTAAGTGCCAAAATGGAAATACTAGCAAACGGCTTCATAAAAAAATTGCAATTTGTTTATTCTTAAGTACAATTTGGGGATTATATATATATAGCATTAAAATATGCTATTTATTGAGAGTTATGCAATAAAAAAAATAAGTCTGCTTGAAGAATGCTGTGAAAATATACTAAAAATACTGGTTAAAGTTATCCATTCTCAATGAGATTTGCATCAATCTAATTTTAATATTTCTCAATTAAGTTAAATTGTTCTATTTGATTTAGACAAAAAAAAATCCCGGCGTAACCGGGATCTTAAATCAAATGAGTAGTTTATCTATTGAATTTTAGCTAAATATTTTTTAGCCGTATTTACTTCCTGCGCTGCAGGATAATCATCAATAATACTTTGATAAATCATCGCCGCAGAATTAATATCATTTGAAACTTCGTAAGCTGTAGCCAACTTAAGTAAGTACATTGGAGTAAACTCCTTATTAGGATAATACTCTGTAGCTTTTTTATAGTTTGATACTGCATCACCAGTTTGTCCTTTTTGAAGATAAGCATCTCCTAATAAACAATATACTCTGGCTTGCACTAAGTAGTCATCACTGCTAAAATCAGACAAATGAGAAATAGCCTGATCATATTCCCCTTCTTTCAAGAAACTAACACCTGCATAAAAATCAGCAAGGTTTCCAGCTTCTGTCACTCCATACTCATCACTAATAGCAACAAAACCATCAGTATAGTTACCATCGCCATCAAGTGCCTTATTTAATGAATCTTTTTCAAAGTAAAATACAGCAGGGAAAAGTTGTTCCTGAGCGGTAACATCTTGCTTGTTCACATACCATTTATACCAAAAAATTCCACCAATAATTAACACTGCAACAGTTAAAACACCAGTTAGCAAATTTTTATTCTTATCTGCAAACTGTTGTGTTCTATTTAATTGATCCTGTAAAGCCTCAGGACTCTCATAAATCTTTGTTGATGTATCTTCCTTGTGTCCTGATGTTTTTCTCGTTGCCGTTTTATCTTTTTTTGCCATTGGAAATATTTTTTAAGGCTGCAAAAATAAACAATTATTCTTAATTACTAACTAGCAAACTTACCTAATTTTATTAAACAATGGCAACTGAACTAGTTATTATGCAAAAAAAAGGGTTTGGTAATTGCCCAAACCCAAAGCAATATATTGCTTTTAATATTAATTAGTACTGTAAGGATAATCCTCTTGTACGTAGATATCTTTAAAAATTTCTGATGGATCTGGGTACTTAGACTCTTCAGCAAATGTTACTGATTCTGCAACTACTTGTTTGATATCTTTATCAATTTTTTTCAAGTCTTCTTCTGTAGCATGACCTAACTCAAGAATTTTAGCTTTTACTTGCTCGATTGGATCTTGCTTTTTGTAAGATGCTAATTCTTCTTTAGTTCTGTATTTAGCAGGGTCAGACATTGAGTGACCTTTGTATCTGTAAGTTCTTAACTCAAGTAAAGTAGGTCCTTTTCCAGCTCTAGCTCTTTCAGCAGCTTCTTCTACAGCCAAATGCACATCCTCTACATTCATTGCATTTACTGGGTAAGAAGGCATATCGTAAGCTGCACCTAATTTATATAAGTCAGTTACGTTTGAGGTTCTTTGTACTGAAGTACCCATTGCGTAACCGTTATTTTCTATAGCAAATATTACTGGTAAGTTCCAAGACATTGCCATGTTGAAAGCTTCGTGGAAAGCACCTTGTCTTACAGCGCCATCTCCCATATAACAAATACAAAGATTACCTGTTTTGTTATATTTCTCAGCAAAAGCGATACCTGCACCTAATGGAATTTGACCACCTACAATACCGTGGCCACCCATAAATCCAACTTCCTTATCAAATATGTGCATTGAACCTCCTTTGCCCTTAGAGCAACCGGTTTCTTTTGCAAATAACTCTGCCATAACATTATTTGGGTGAGTTCCCAAAGCTAATGGCTGGCCGTGGTCACGATATGCAGTAATGTACTTGTCTCCTTTTATTAATGCTGATGCTGCTCCAACTGCACAAGCTTCCTGTCCTATATAAAGGTGGCAAAAACCCCTGATTTTTTGTTGACCGTATAATTGACCCGCTTTTTCTTCAAAACGTCTGATTAGAAGCATCTTCTCATACCAGTACATATATGTTTCTTTTGAAAAAATCGCTTCGTTTGCATTCTTTTCTTTTTCCTCTGTAACCATTATTAGATCTTTGACTTTAAAATATCAATTCTGGAAATCGTAAAATTTTGTCGAAATTCGTAAGTTTTGCTTTAATTTACAAACCCACAATAAGCTCAATGCTTTTTTAGCTTAATTTATTCTTAAATAGCGCTGTAAATTTATTCGATTTTATACTATAAATACCTCTTTTTTCAACTTACTTCACCTATTAAAATTAACAACTCTATAATAACATGCAATTGAATTTTAAAAAGTATGCAGTAATTGTAGCTGGTGGCAGCGGTAGCAGAATGAATACTAGAACACCCAAACAGTTTATCCGACTTAAGGATAAAGTTATTTTAATGCATACCATTGAAAAATTTAAACAAGCTGATAATAACACCGAAATTATTCTAGTACTACCAGACAACCATATAGAAACATGGAATAAGCTTGTGGCTGAGTATCTTTTTAATGTACCTCACAAAATTTATAAAGGCGGTGCATCAAGATTTCAATCAGTTAAAAATGGGCTTGAAGGTGTAAGCGATAAAAGTTTAGTTGCAGTACACGATGGTGTACGTCCATTTGTGTTAGAAGAGACTATCAACCTCTCGTATGAAGTTGCAGCAAAAAAAGGGAACGCAATCGTTTCGGTTCCCTTAAAAGATTCTATAAGAAAAGTAACTCCAGACTTTAACAAAGCTGAAAATCGGGCCGAGTTTAGATTAATTCAAACACCTCAAACCTTTCAATCAGACTTAATAAAAAAAGCGTACTTTGTTAAAGAGCAAGACTTTTTTACCGATGATGCATCTGTTTTGGAGTTTGCGGGCCATAAGATCAATTTAATTGATGGTTCCTATCAAAATATAAAAATTACCACTCCTGAGGATCTTATTTTTGCAAACTCAATGTTAAACTCTAATACTTAATAAAAAATATTTCGCAACACTTCTGTGTATCACTAAGAGATGATGTATTGATTAAAAAATCAATACTCATCTTCATTGAAAAAGAAATCTTCTTTAGTTGGATAATCAGGCCAAATTTCCTCTATGTTTTCATAAGGTTGGCCATCATCTTCCAATTCCTGTAAGTTTTCTACTACCTCCATAGGAGCACCCGTACGAATAGAATAATCGATCAATTCATCTTTAGTAGCCGGCCATGGTGCATCTTCAAGAAATGAAGCTAATTCTAATGTCCAATACATAATACTTATAATTAAATTTTAAATTAATTTGTTAGTTCCAAATAATATTTGATTCTAATTGTAATATTTAAATTACTATGTCATCAAATCCGAACAACGATATTTAATATTCGATATTTTCCGCGAAGTAAATAAAATATTTCAATTAAAAAAATTTTCTATATAATATTGATAATCAGAAACTTAATATTAAATAAAGAAAATTTTCTATCATATATTTTTTCAATAAAACATATTATATAAAAAAAGTTTATAAAAAGTAATTCTATTTTAAAATTTGATGATTTTATTAAGAATTCTTTAGAATAGAATTACAATAATTGACACAAAAAAAGAGGCCACCTTAATTAAAAGATGACCTCTTTTTTTGTATTAGTTGTCCCGTCCTGAATAAGCGTTACACAAAAAGTAACACTATGAAGAAAGACAATGAACCCCAGTATGTTAAGCGCACACAACGCGATTACAGTTATGCTTTTAAATTGCAGGTTGTTCAAGAAATAGAGAGCGGCTTTTTGGGAATAAAAGCGGCTCAACGAAAATATGGTATTCAAGGAAATGCTACGGTAAAAACTTGGCTGCTAAAATTTGGTAACTTAGATTGGGAGAATAAATCACATTTGAAAATGGAAAAATCCCCAGATCAAAAGCTTTTGGAGCTAGAAGACAAAGTCCGTTTACTAGAACAACAAAAAGCATCTCTAGAGAAGCGACTTGAAGATTCAGACAAGAAAGTGATCCTGTTTGATATGATGATAGATATTGCTGAAGCTGAGCTGAAAATACCCATCAGAAAAAAGTCTTTACCTCAACAGTTGATCGATTCAAGGTTGAACAAAAAGGGAGTGTGATACGGGCTTGTGAACTGTTGGGGATCAGTAGGCAGGTTTACTACCGCTCTATCAAAAGGAGGAGGTTAAAACAAGAAATAGCCACACAAGTAATTGCTATGGTACAAGAGGTACGCTTGAAAATGCCACGAATTGGCACACGAAAGTTATATCATTTGCTCTATGAACAGCTCAGAGAGTTAGGTGTTGGTCGAGATAGGTTATTCTCCATTATGAAAGCTAACCATTTACAAATAGTCCCGATGAAGCAATACCATGTCACCACAGACTCTCACCATCGATTTAGAAAGCATAAAAACCTTATCGAAAATTTTTATATCGATAAGCCTGAGCAAGTCTGGGTATCCGACATTACTTACATTGGCACAAGGGAAAACCCGATGTATTTATCATTAGTAACTGATGCCTACTCTAAGCAGATTATGGGATATAATGTATCAAATAGCCTAGATGCATCAGGAGCTGTAGAAGCTCTTCAAATGGCAATTACCAACCGACAATATCCTAAAAGGGAGTTGATTCATCATTCAGACAAAGGGCGCCTGCAAGGAGTACAGTACTGTTGTGATACCTATCAGCAGCTACTTCATAGTACTGAAATTGCTTGCAGCATGACAGAAAGTTATGATCCATATCAAAATGCAATAGCCGAAAGAGTAAATGGCCCCCATGGAATGGCATTTTAAAACACGAATTTATCTTAGGAATTACTACGTCAGATATAGAGCTAATGGACAAACTTATAGAACAGAGTATTTATATTTACAAACATGATCGGCCACATTGGAGCTGTTGGATGAACACTCCAGTTTTTATGCATCAACAAAACAAAGTCAAGATTAAGAACTATAGAAAGAAAAATAGCACCGAGTCTATTCCCGATGCTACTTAATTTTATCTTAAAATCTGTATCGATTTTTTAGGACTAGTCACTATATTTTTAAAGTATAGCGTCTGCGCTAAGTGTACTTGAATAGTTTACTTTCAACGCGTTTGCTTCTCTAAGTTGCTGCCTTACGTCGATAATAATACCCATTTTAGCATCCCTATCAACTTTTAGAGACATGGTTATTTTATCTCTTTCTACCTCATCTAGTTTTTCTTTTTCTGCAAAAACAAACTGAGGAATTTCATCTGGTTCAACCAAAACGTCATTAACCTGTATACGAGGTTCTTTACCGTATTTCTGAATATCTTTTGGTTTACCTATGTATATATAACTTACTAAAGACTTTTGCTCAAGTTTAGTTAACTGAGTAGCACTTGGTAATTTATTTTCTACAAGTAAGTCCGTTTCCCTCATTACTGTTGTTACCATAAAGAAGAATAACAACATAAAGATAATATCGGGTAATGCAGAAGTAGGAATTTCCTGACTGGTATTGGTTTTCTTTTTAAACTTTGCCATAATACCTGTTTTTTAAAGAATGAATTATTGGAAATTACTAATATCAGAAGGTTCAGCATCTGACACCTGATACGGGAAAGCTTCTCTAGCTCTATCGTACATATCTTCTCCCTCCTGGGTTTCTCTGTCTAAGTTCACAAATTCCTCAACAGTTATTCCCAGATATCCAGCTCTTAGTTCGTTATAAGCTAACTTTAGTTCGTCCACTACAGAAATATACATTTCGTAGCTTGTACCACGGTCAGTTTTTAAAGAAACTACTGCTTTAGACGGGCTTTCCGAAGATTTCGGATCCTTTCCATTATTGGTAACAAACTTTTTAACTTCTGATCTCAACTCAGAGATCTCCATTGGCATATCTTCAGCCAACATCATGTCTTTTGAGTTAATAAGGATATTAAAGATGTTTCTTTCGTTCAACTTAACATCCACCTGATCTTCAGGTTTAGGAGGAAGTTGTACATAAATACCCTTATCAGAAGCAATTGTAGTAGTTACCAGGAAGAATATGAGTAGCAAGAATGCGATGTCTGCCATTGAGCCGGCATTTACTTCGGCTGATTGTCTTTTACTTCTTCCCATAAAAACTATTATTTAAAGATTTTAGAAACTTCTGTGAATACAATACCAACAAGTGAAATACCTAACAGAATGTAAAACATAGTAAGTACACCACCGATGAATTTAGACATAGAAGCATCCACATCAAATTCCATGTATTTTGGAGTAACCTCGTTACCAGCTATAGAATAACCGATTAGGAATAATACTAATAGAATACCAAGTCCTACGAGTGTTCCAACTAAACTTTTAGGATCTCCTATTGATTTAATAAGTGGCATCAGGATAGAACCTGCTGCGGCTAATACTACCAACACATAAGATGCTGGTAGTAAATATGATGAAATAAATTCTTCCATAATTATTTATAAATTCAATTAATTCTACAATGAAAGCACCTGTATTCAGGCTTAATAATTAGCTGTTAGCAGCTACTTTATGCTTCACTAATACGTCTACGAAAGAGATAGAAGCATCTTCCATTTCATTTACTAAAGAGTCAACTTTAGCAACACAATAGTTGTAGAATAATTGAAGAATAATCGCAACGATAAGACCAGCAACAGTTGTTAAAAGTGCTACTTTAATACCACCAGCAACAAGAGATGGAGAAATATCACCAGCAGCTTCGATAGCGTCGAATGCACCAATCATACCAATTACAGTACCCATGAAACCTAACATCGGAGCCAAAGAGATGAAAAGAGAGATCCATACAAGACCTTTTTCTAATTTACCCATTTCTACAGAACCGTAAGCAATAATTGATTTCTCAACCATTTCGATACCTTCTGACATTCTCATAAGACCTTGAGTAAAGATAGAAGCAACTGGACCTTTAGTTGATTTTGTAACGTTTGCAGCAGCTTCGATACCACCTTCGGTGATAGCTTGGTCTACTTGAGCAACTAATTTTTTAGTGTTTGTAGTTGCAAGGTTTAAAGAAATAATTCTTTCAAGAGCGATTGCCAATCCTAAGATAAGACATAATAATACTGGGCTCATAAATCTCCAGTCACCTTCAATGAATTTTTCTTTTACAATCTGGTGGAAAGTTTGAGGTTCTGCTTCTTCCTCCTCAACTATAGGAGCTTCTTCTTCCATTGTGCTAGCAGTTTCAGTAGTAGAAACAGCAGTTGAATCATCTGCCATAGCAGTAGTATCTTCTGTAGCTGTTTCGTCCTGTGCTGTAGAAACTGAAGTTAGTCCGAAAGTTAAAGCACAAAGCAGAAATAATAACGAGAATAATTTTTTCATAACCTAATGTTTAATGTTCAATTAAAGTGTACAATGAAAGCCAAAATGTTTAAAATGAAGACTTATATAAATAAATCTTGCGGAGAGAAAGGGATTCGAACCCTTGGTGCCCGTTGCGGGGCACACTCGCTTTCCAGGCGAGCACCTTCGACCACTCGGCCACCTCTCCATTTTACTATGCAATCCAAAAATACAAAAAAGATACATTAAAAAAAGAATAAAAGGTACATAAACCCCATTAACTGTATCTAACTTTATCTTCGGATTGTGCAAATAAATTAATAAAAAATAGTTGTTGCAAATTTTCCAAATATTAATTTTCTAAATATTAATTGGATTATTACTGGAAAAATATAGCCTATTTCTTCTAAAACTTACATTTGATTACAACACATCCATCATTATTAGCTACATTCTCCTACCATAGGATTCACTAATAATTCTTTTATTACATCATTATCTGTATTATTACCCAGCACAAACATCATCTTCGTTATAGCTGCTTCAAAGGTCATATCTGCCGCTCCAATCACTCCCAAATCCTCTAAATATTTACTGGTAATATATTTCCCTTGCGCTACACTTCCCCCACTACACTGAGAAACATTTAATACATGTATTCCTTTTTCTATGGTTTCTGAAATCAAATTTAAAAACCAAGATGAAGTTGGCGCATTACCCGAGCCAAAAGTTTCTAGAATTACACCTTTAATATTTGGATTGTCTAGTAAAGGTTTCATCATATTATATGTAATCCCAGGAAAAATTTTTAGAACAGCAATATTATTATCCATCTTATTATAAATTTTCAATGGTTGATCTGCTTGTTCTTTTATAAGAGCTAGGTTGTATTCGATATGGATGCCAGCTACTGCCAACGCCGGATAGTTTGCCGATTCAAAAGCTGTGAAATTAAAATTCTGTACTTTTTTAGCCCTGTTACCTCTCAGCAACAAATGGTCAAAATAAATACATACTTCAGGAATAAGCGCTTTGCCTTCGTGCTTAGCTGAAGCTATTTCTAGTGCGGTTACCAAATTATCTCTCGCGTCTGTTCGTGAAGCACCTATTGGTAATTGCGCACCTGTAAATATTACAGGTTTTGACAAATTTTGCAACAAAAAACTCAAAGCAGATGCAGAATATGCCATTGTATCTGTTCCGTGCAAAATAATAAACCCATCATAATCATCATAAAAATCATAAATAATTCTCGATAACTCCAACCAATGGTTAATATTTATGTCAGAAGAATCTATGAGTTTACTAAAAGATAATACTGTGAGCTGAAATTCGAATCTTTTTAATTCTGGAACCTTTTCAATTACTTTCTCAAAATCGAAAGGAATTAAACTGCCAGTTTGTTCATCGTAATCCATACCAATGGTGCCACCGGTATAAATCACTAAAACAGATCCTCTCAGCCCTTTTTGAATAGCAGTATTTATGTTTACTGTTTTGTAGTACCTTGTCATTTATTGAATTAAGTATTTGCTTGCTTAGCAAATTTAGTTCATATTGTTTTTACTTTGAATACATATTACTGATATACAAAGCTAATCACTTAATTGAATTTTGAAATATTTGAGCGCTAAGGTTAGCTAATGATTCTAAATTAAGCTTAAAACATTAATTTTAAGTTTTATCAATCATACTTAAAATATGAAGAACAAAATATGGCTGTTAATACCGGTAGTAATTTTATTATTAGCTATAATTTTTTTTATGGGTAACCGGCCAAATGTCTCTAACCTAAACCCAAAAATTTCTGATATAAAAGAAATAGTGCCTAATGAGCTCGATAAGCAAATAACAGATAAAGAAGCCACAATTACAGGCTTAAAAGATAAAAACGAATCCAAAATATTTTGGAAAAACCCTGAAACTAAAGAAAAGACACCGTATAGTATAGTTTACCTACATGGTTTTTCAGCATCGTATGGAGAAGGCAATCCTGTTCACAGAAAAACAGCCCAATATTTTGGTTGTAATTTATATGTACCTAGGCTTTACAAACATGGTATTGATGAAAAAAATGCACTACTAGATTTTAACTCTGAAGCATATATTGAGTCTGCCAAAGAAGCGATTAAAGTAGGAAAACAAATTGGTGAAAAAGTAATTGTAATGGGAACTTCTGCAGGTGGTATGCTTGCAATCTATCTCGCAGCTAAAAATCCAGACTTAATAGAAGCCCTTATTCTCTACTCTCCTCTTGTAGATTTTTACGATGACGATATTCATCTGCTAAACTTGCCTTGGGGTTTACAAATCGGCCAAATGGTTACAGGTTCAGACATAGTGAACATTACTACAAAAAACGAAATGCAGAAACAATTCTGGACAACTCAATACAGACTCGAAGCTGTAGTAAACCTAGTTAGCTTAAATGAAGCCATTATGAAACCTGCAATTTTTAATGAAATAAAATGCCCCGTGTTTTTAGGTTATTACTATAAGGATGAAGAAAACCAAGACAAGGTAGTTTCTGTACCTGCCATGCTAGAAATGTTTGACGAATTGGGCACTCCTGAAAACTTAAAACAGAAAGTTGCTTTTGAAGATGCCAAAGAACATGTTATCTGTTCTGAAATTGTATCTGGCAACTGGCAAAGAGTTATGGATTCAACACATTACTTTTTAGCATTTACATTAAACCTTAACCCAGCAGATGAACTTGAAGAAGATGTACTGGAACTTCTAGAAGACTAATTTTCTGCGCTTCTCAACTTAATTCTTACAATGAATAATTAGTGATGTAATTCAAGTTTTATACTGATATAGGTCATAAATATTCATCTTTTTAAAGTGGTTATTTGAAGTACAAAAAGTTACTTACTTTACCAAATTACCCTAATAAGATGACAACTCTAGAACTTATATTTTTGATTTATGCGATAGTATTCGCACTTACTATATCTTTATACATGTACTTTGCACATAATGCAGAAGTAAATTACGAAGACGAAGACCTTGCTTTTAAAGATTACTTAAATAAAAGAAAACAAGCTAAACACGCTTGATATATTAATAAAACTTATACTATAAACCCACAGGTAAAATTATTTACCTGTGGGTTTATTTTTTACAGTAATTTATTTCGAATCAACCTCACTTAAAAATGAATAATACATAGTAAATCTTTCATTTTTTCACAAGTAGTAATAGACTCGTAATCAGTTCATTAAGTTTTATTATGATTTATAGTTTTAATAAAACATTTACACGTATAAATATAAGTTATATCTTTACACAAAATTCTTCTTATCCTTTACCTTTCCTGTTTTGATTTATATAAGATGCCATATCTTACTAGTGGCATTTAACTGTTCAAATTGCAATAAAATAATGTCAATCTTTTAGATAAAAGGGAAACATACAAGTGACTAAAGCTGTTTAAATTAATATAATGAGAACAGATATTATATACTATCCAAATTATACATTATGCAGACAATAGATGTCCCTGAAATTAACCTTCCTAGAGTTATAATTATCGGAGGGGGTTTCGGCGGGATGCAACTTGTAAAAGGTTTAAAAAACAAGGAAGTACAGGTAGTATTACTCGACCGAAATAATTATCATACTTTTCAACCGCTTTTATATCAGGTGGCAACAGCGGGTTTAGAGCCCGATTCCATAGCATTTCCTATCAGGAAAATATTTAAGGAATATCAGAATTTCCACTTTCGCATGGCGAATGTTGAAAATGTAGATCACACAATAAAGACAATTTATACAAATATAGGCTCTCTTAGTTACGATTATCTAATTATAGCAACAGGTTCTAAAACGAACTTCTTTGGTAATGATCAGATAATGAAATACGGCATGAGACTTAAGACTGTAGTGCAAGCACTCGATGTTAGAAGTCTTATGTTGCAAAACTTTGAAAAGGCCTTACTTTCTTCAGAAATAAACTCTAGAGAAAGTAGAATGAACTTCGTGATTGTTGGTGGTGGTCCAACTGGCGTTGAGCTAGCTGGAGCTCTAGGTGAGTTAAAAAACCACGTTTTACCAAACGATTATCCAGAATTGGATGTACGCCGTATGCAGATACACTTGATCGAAGCTGGCCCAAAATTACTAGCAGGTCTATCATATATATCTTCTGATAAGGCAGTAGAATATCTTAAAAAACTAAATGTAAATGTTTGGTTAAATACACGCGTAACAGATTATGATGGTACAGTTGTAAAAACCAACATTAATAAAACTATACTGGCTAAAAACCTTGTTTGGTCGGCTGGTGTAATGGGTAATGCAATACCAGGTTTAAAAGATAATCAATTTGACCGTGCCCACAGAATTCTTGTAAACGAGTATAATGAAGTAGCTGAGCACGATAGCATTTTTGCTATTGGTGATGTTGCAGCAATGGTAACCAAAGATACGCCAAAAGGTCATCCGATGGTTGCTCCTGTAGCAATGCAACAAGGCGAGCTACTTGCTAAAAACCTACTTAAAAGAATTAAAGGCAAACCACAACAAAAATTCGTTTACCACGACAAAGGCTCGATGGCTACTATAGGAAGAAACAAAGCTGTAGTAGAAGTTGCTAAATTAAAATGGCAAGGAGCATTCGCTTGGTTTATTTGGATGTTTGTGCACCTTATTTCTTTGGTTGGTTATAGAAACAAAGTAATCGTACTTGTAAACTGGCTCTGGAACTACTTTAATTACGATCGTGGAATCAGACTAATCATCAGACCTTTTGTTAGAGATAAGAACAAAAAGGAACCTGTAGAAACATTATAAAATATATTAAAAGCTTCCCTCACAGGAAGCTTTTTTTGTTAAAACAACTCCTCTCTTAATTTGAATCTTTTAGAAAAATATTTATATTCAGGATATATAATTTTTCGAAGATTTATTGCCTTTCAGAATTAATTAGGGAATACTCCGTAGTATTTACCCTATAAACTATCAATAATAAAAGATTTTCATTTTCAACCAGCAAGCTGATTTAATCAATCATTTACCTCAATAAATAAATTATCAACTTTAACAACACTGAAAATGAAAAATTCTCTTATCACTTTATTCACTATACTACTTTTTTTCGCTTATTCCTGCTCCACGCCTGAAGGGGCCAAAAAAGTAGCAATGGACACAAATGTAGAAGACGCAACTGATCTGCCCGGTTTAGAAGGCAGCTGGAAACTGATTCAATTCAAAGAAACAGGAGACTCAATATTTACTACTTGGCCACAGGAAATAAACCCAAAAATAAAACTGGTTACTAACTCACATTTTACTTGGGTTTCTTACGACGAAAAATCTGTTATAGCTTCTGGTGGAGGCACTTATAAATTTAATGGAGATCATTACACCGAAAACATCGATTTCTTTAAACAGACAAGTCCAGAAGATCCTGACCTTACAGGAACTTCAGTTACATTTAATTGCCGACTAGTTGGCGATAAGTGGTACCATTCAGGATACGCCAAAGAATACGAACTCGACCCCGAAACACTTGACTATGTAGTAGTAGATTCTGTATGGATAGACGAAATATGGGAGAGAATGTAAATTAAGAACTTAAATAACTTTATTGAGCAGAAAGAAATTTCTGCTCTTTTTTTTATCTACCTATTTCGCAGTAATATTGAACCGTGAAAAGAAGATACTAGTGGTTCAATAAAAAAATAAGAATGTTCACAGAAAGACAACTATTCCTAAATCATATTGCACAAACCAGCGACTTCCCTTTAATGGTAGAAATTGAAAAAGCCAAGGGAATTTATATGTATGACAAGTATGGAAAAAAATACATGGATCTTATATCCGGAATTGGCGTAAGCAATCTCGGACATTTGCATCCAGCAGTAGTAAAAGCAGTTAAAAAGCAAGTAGATAAATATATGCACCTAATGGTATACGGCGAGTTCGTAGAAACACCACAGGTAAAACTTGCTAAGCTTTTATCAGACCTTTTACCGCAAAGCCTTAATAGTGTTTATTTGGTAAACTCAGGTACAGAAGCTGTAGAAGGAGCCCTAAAATTAGCCAAAAGATTTACAGGTAGAACAGAAATTATCTCTGCTTTTGATGCCTACCATGGTGCCACACAAGGCTCTTTATCTATTTGTGGTAACGAACCTTTTAAAAATGCTTTTAGACCATTATTGCCAGATGTAAAACACATTCAATTTAATAAAGCAGAAGATTTAGAATTAATTACAGAAAAAACAGCCGCTGTTATAGTAGAAACCATTCAGGGAGAAGCAGGTATAAGAGTTCCTGATAAAGACTATATGAAGCAACTGAGACAGCAATGTACAGATAAAGGCTGTTTACTTATCTTTGATGAAATACAAGCTGGTATTGGTAGGACCGGAAACCTCTGGGGTTTTGAGCATTTTGGTGTAGTGCCAGATATATTGTTACTAGCTAAAGGACTTGGTGGAGGAATGCCAATTGGAGCATTTATTAGTGATGTTGAAATAATGAAGGTTTTTAAGAACAATCCTATTTTAGGACACATAACAACCTTTGGTGGTCATCCTGTAAGTGCAGCAGCAGCTTATGCAAGCCTTAAAACTGTTTCGAAAAGTAAAATATACCAAGAAGCCAAACAGAAAGGAAAACTCTTTAAAAAGCTTTTGAAACATGATAAAATAAAAGAAGTTAGAGGAAAAGGATTAATGCTTGCCGCAGAGTTTGACTCATTTGATACCCTAAAACCAATAATAGATAAAGCGCTACAAAATGGCATTTTAACAGATTGGTTCTTATTCTGCGATAATTCTATGCGAATTGCACCTCCTCTTATTATCAAAGAAAAACACATAAGAAAAGCTTGTGGAGTTATACTAGACATTTTGGGTTAGTAGCAATTCCCATTTTAATACAAAACTTCCCAGATTGAAACAATTTCAAAGGGTGATAAATGGTGAAATTAGGCATTAACTTCTGTTAGAGATTAAACATTTATCACTTTTTATATCAAAAAACAATAATATATTACATATTTCTAACGTCTACAGTAGGCTAGAACCAACATTTTGTTAAGATATACAATTGCCAAAAGTACCATCTACTTTTGGCTTTTTCTTTTTTATACCCTTCTCAAAACAGTTTTTCTAAAATAGGCTCACTACTTGTAAAATGACTAGCATCTAAAATTTGAAATTAAAAGCCTGGCTTCACAAATATCATTGTGATTAAAGAGCATTAAAGTTTTAGTGTTAGGTTAAATAAGTGAGAGAGTTTCTACTCTTAATCTTATATGATTGGATTCTATTGGAGTCGGTACCGACCTTGTTGGTACTGACTTTTTATTTACACTGGGTTGTATTCTGTAGAAACAGGAAACACATTGTTAGCCAATGGCTTTAAAAAAATACGGAATTCTGAGCCAATATTTAACTCACTATCAACTTCAATATAGCCCTCAAGCTCATCTAACATTGCTTTTACTGCGTAAAGTCCTATACCCCTCCCCTCTACATTTTTGTGAAAGCGTTTAAAGATTTTAAAAATCCTCGGTTTTACCATATTCATATCCATACCAACACCATTGTCTTTTACCGCTATGCAAACAAGATTTTTGTTTACTAAATCAGTTTCAACTTTAATTTCGAGCGCTCTACGATTAGACCGAAACTTTAAGGCATTAGATAATAAATTGTACAAAATAAACTCAAATGCATTTTGAGAATATAAGATTTCACTAATCTTTTTACAGTTCACTTTAATATTATAAACCAAAGAAGGATAGACAACTCTAAGCTTTTCCATTACTTTCGTAATCTCCTGTTTAATATCTAACAGTTCGGCTTTATCATAGATATTTTTGTTAGCCAATAAAACATCTAATAGCTGTTTTAACAACTCATTTAAGTCATTCGCAGAAGAGTGAATAAGCTGGCTAAACTGTTTAATTTCTTCCAGGTTGTTGCTGGTACTATTTATTAAGTCGGCTAAGCCAAGTATACTGCCTACAGGCCCACGGAGGTCGTGTGATAGTGTATATGCAAGTTCTTCTATTTGCCTAGAAGTGCGATGGATATGTTTATTCTTTTCCGTAATTTCAAATTGCATCCTTTTTCTTTCCTTCTGAAAAGCCAGCCTCTCCATGGTAAAATGAAGTGTTTTTTCGAGCAAATCTGGAGTTAGACTTTTTCTCGGAATAAAATCGCTAATTCCAATATTTTTGGATTGCTTAATTAGCTTATCAGCTTTTTGGTTTGTAATTAATATTACTGGATACTTTGTACTTATTTCATTTAAAAAGCCAATAATTTTTTTTTGAGATTCCTCTTTTAGTTCTAGTTCAGAGATGACAATATCAGCCTGAAAACTCTTTAGAATTAAACTACTCGATTTTACAGAGTTTGCCTGCTGTACCTCAGTATTAAGGTGCTTAATGCTTTTAAGAGTTTTTAAAAAATAAGCAATATCGTTTTCCTTATCATCAATAAGAAGGATGCGTAACATTTGGAAGTTTAGTTAGTGGTTTAATATAAAGCGATGATAGACAAAAAAACACCATTGCACCAGCAATCAAGGTTTATTAATAAAACCTTAAAACTGGTCTAGTATATTCTAAAATCTAACATAGTTAATTTAACTTTAATTATAATAAGTTAAGCAATGGATTAAAATAAAAAATCAGAAATTTTAAAATAAAAAAAGAGCCTTAAAGGCTCCTAAAATATTTTTGGATTAACTTTTAGCAATTATTCTACAACCTCTACACCCTTCCAAAATGCATAATGGTTTTTAATTACCGAGGCAGCTTCCGACGGATTTGGATAATACCATACTGCATCTCTGTTTTCTTTACCATTTACCACGAGTGTACTATAAGATGCTGTTCCCTTCCAAGGACAAATGGTGTTGCTTTCGCTTTCTTTGAAGAATTCTTTTTTTAATGATGTTTCCGGAAAATAGTAATTGCCTTCCATTTTCACTGTTTCATTGCTCTCTGCAATAACTTCGTCATTCCAAATTGCTTTCATAACTTAGATTTTTTGTGTGTAGTCGCTTGTTATTTTATTTATTTAAGTAATTCTTCGTCATATATTAAATTTTATTATTCAATTGTACTCTCTCTACAAAACGATTTAAAAATAACAGTAGTTCTTAAATTTTCTATTTTAACTTCCACAAAGAATCAACAAAATATCCTTTTTCATCAGTAAAGTTTTTAACTACTTTAAAGCCTGCAGCATCTGCTAGTAAGTCTATCTCTTTTAGCGAATACTTTCGAGAAATCTCTGTATGAATACTTTCGTATTTTTCGAATTTGAATGTTCTCTCTAAATCTGCAATACTTACAGTTTGCTCTTTTAAACTTAATAAGTAGCTTCTACACTCACCAGTTTGTGGATCATACACAGGATAGTGCTTAAAGCCCGAGAGATCGAAGTCTGCACCTAAATCATTATTAATTCTTCTGAGCAGATTTAAGTTGAATCGAGCAGTTATTCCGTCTGGATCATTATAAGCTGAAAGTATAATTTCAGGATCTTTTTTTAGATCAATACCAATCAAAAAATAATCGTCTTTGTTTAGCTGATTTGCTATTTGCTTAAAAAAGTCCGTTGCTTTTTCGAAACTAAAATTCCCGATATTGGAACCAAGAAACATAATCACCTTTTTAGTTTCCTCATCTACCCCCAACTTCTCAAGCATATGAAAATAATCTCCTTGCATAGGAGATACCTCTAAAGTATCAAAGTTTTTTCTAAGATCTTTACTTAGTTGAGAGAGCACATGAGAAGAAATATCAACTGGTATATATTCAAAATCAGCTTGCTCATTTACAAAATGCTGTAATAACACTTTAGTTTTGTATCCGTCTCCTGCTCCTAACTCAATAAGTTGAAACTTGTCACCTTGAGCGTGAATACTGTTTAGAATAGCTCCTTTTTGCTGCTGAAAAATATCGTACTCGCAGTTAGTAAGATAATAAGAAGGCATATTCATTATCTCCTGAAATATTATATCACCTTTAGCATCATAAAAATATTTCGAAGATAAAGCTTTTGGGTATTCAGATAATCCCTTTAGAATATCTGTAGCAAATGTGTTGTTCATTTTCTTTAATGTTATTGCATTTAGTTAGCACTGTTAATATAAATGTGTTTCAATATTATATATATCTGGCAAGTCTTATTCCAGTAAACTGCCATTGTTTGTCTGTTTGAAAGAAATTTCGATAGGTTGGTCTAATCTGTTCTAATGGTGTCGCACAAGAACCTCCTCTCAAAACCATCTGATTTACCATAAACTTACCATTATATTCACCTAAAGCTCCTTCGGCCTGTTTATAATATGGATATGGCAAATAAGCACTTGAAGTCCATTCCCAAAGATTCCCGATAAAATCAGTATTATTTAAATGCTGCCTATCTGGATGAAACATTTCTCTCTCTAACAGATTTTTTGTTTCAAATGGTTCTTTTGCAAAGTTTTTACAAGCAGTCTCCCATTCAAACTCTGTAGGCAACCTCATACCTTTCCATCGAGCATAAGCTTCAGCTTCGTAATAACTAACATGGCTAACCGGCTCTTCTAAATCTATTTCTTTTAAACCTTGTAAGGTATAATACAACCATTTGCCCTCTACATTAAACCAATACAATGGAGCTTCTCTGTTATCTTGCTTTACCCATTCCCAACCCTCTGACAACCAAACCCTAAAATCTTTATAACCTCCATCTTCAATAAACTCGATATACTCTCTGTTTGTAACCAGTTTATTACTTATTTCATAATCGTGTAAATACACTTGATGTATGCCTTCTTCATTATCAAAGTGAAAATCTTTACCTTGAAACCCGATGGCATATAACCCACCTGCAATTACTAAAAAATCATTTTCTGCGAGTTGAACTCCATTTGTACCTGTTTTACCTTCATTATATACTGGAAACAATGGGTTATTACCTAATATGTATTTAATGTCTGTAACTAAAAGTTCCTGATGCTGCATTTCGTGTTGCAAACCCAGCTCTATCCAGTCTGCAAGCGTTTCGTCTCCACTTTTTTGCTCGATTAGCTCCAACATATATTTATCTACATATTGTCTGTAGGCTAATACTTCACTAAGAGAGGGTCTGCTTAAATTCCCTCTGTTTGATCTTAAAATACGTTCTCCCTGACTTTCGTAATAGCTATTGAAAATATAGTTGAGTCTTTTATTATAAAGCTTATACCCTTCTAAATGCTTTATTAAGAGAAAGTTTTCAAAAAACCAGGAAGTGTGCCCCAAATGCCATTTGGGTGGACTTACATCCACAATTGGCTGAACTACGGTATCTTCTTCTTTTAATGGGTTACACAAAGCTGTTGTTCTGTTGCGAACCTGTTGAAATTTTTCGGAGAGTTTTGTGGTAAGCAGTATCAAGATATAAAAAGGTTTAGATTTTTTAATTTGGGACAAGTTGCGTTTTTAGCCCTGCTTGTTATTCAACTATCATGTAGGTAACTCTCGATTTGATGTAATGTTTTCCTAGAAAAAGAAGATTTTAGAGCTTTTTTGTTCATTCTTGCCCAAAAGCTAACAAGCAAGATATTTGTAAAAATTCCCAATATTGAACAGGAGTTTTCAAATTGGGACATAAAATCAAACTTTCAAAATATTATATACCTGATTATCAATCAGTTAATGTGAATTTTAAAACTGGTATTAGTATTGAACATAGACTAATAACTTTAAAATTTTATTATTAATCTATCATATGTAATCAAATGAACTTCAAAACTTTACTTCCAGCCATCTTCACATTATTCTTATCATTTACAGTATTCGCTAACAATGATAAAATCGAAACAGCACCAAGTTTTGATGCCTATTCAGTATTCTCGAATATGGATGCTAGCTCTTCAAAAAGCTTCTTTGACGAGATGGGGATAACAACCGAAACTATCGGTAATGAAATATTCTTTATTTATAATGAAGCTCCTGCTTTCATTCTGAATAAAAAAACTGAGTACTTAATTCTTCCTGATCCAAATGGAGGGTTTACAATAGAATCTGAAAAAAGCTACGTTATAGCGAACGTTAACAACGAAAACGTGCTTGAATTCTCACACCTAAACAAAAAATCACTAAAACTTAAGCGTTACAGGAAACAATAATATATTACATTTGATTATCAAACACATTTACAAAGTCCTGCTATGCAGGACCTTTGTATCGTTTGATCTTCGATTGGTATTTATTAAAACTTTACTGGTTTTACTTTGTAGCCAGCTTCTTTTAAAAGTTTTACAACACCTTTTTCAGAGCCTAGATGACCCGCTCCTACTGCTATGAATGAAGGTTTTTCAGAAATAATTTTACCGATTTTACCAATCCAGTCTTTATTTCTGTCAGTTAAAAGTTCATCTTCATACTTTTCGTATTCAGGATATTTCTTAAACATCTTATACATAGCATCTAAATCTTGTGACCTGTAGATTTCTATCATCTCGGCAAATTCGCCCTTAGTAGAATCAAATTCTTTTACAGACTTTACCAACATCTCTATCTGATCTTCTTTATCCATTTTATCGAAAATTCCCATTTGAAACTCAAGTGTTTCTAAGCCAATAGTTTCTTTTTTCTGAGATTTGGCCATTTCCATAAAGTTGGTTTCGTAAGATGCCTGTTTCTCACAACTTAGATAAAATGGGTAAAGCATAGACATTAGCACAAATGGCTTCATAATACCTAATTGCTGCATTCCTACGCCATATTTTTTTTTGTAAAACTCATCAAGCAGTTTTAAGTCTTCTTCGCTTATACTGGCAGAGATATTTTCCATTCCAGGATTGAGTGACAACTTTTGCATTTCAGTCATCATAGCAGGATCATCCATATCTAGCTCCAACACTAATTGCTCGGTACTTTTAAAGGCATCTTTAATTTTATCATTCATCACCATATCATCTTCGCAAATAATATGAATTGTACCAAATAAGTAAGAAGGCGCTTTTAAACCCTTTCCAGAGATCTCCCACAATAGCGAATTTTTGGTTTCTTGTGCATATAATTGTCCATTTGTAAATAATAAATTGCAAAATGCACTTAGCACAATTCCGTAAAACACTTTTAATTTATTTCGCTTTATCATAATAATTTAAATGAAAATTATAACTTTTAATCTTTATGAATAAATAAGTAACAGAAAAGGAAAGTTTATTACAGTTTAAACTTTTTTGTAAGAAAAATTAAATTACGACAACTAACTATTTGAATTCGGCTGACATTTATGCCCCAACAGAAAATTTTCAAACTATTTATTGATCAACATACTTCCATAATTTCAAAAATTTGCCGTGCATACTCTAACGACGAGCAAGAATTTGAAGATTATTATCAGGAAGTTACACTACAGCTCTGGAGGTCTTTTAACACGTTTAGAGGCGAATCTAAAGCATCTACATGGGTGTATAGAATTGCTTTAAATGTTTGCTTATCGCAAATAAGAAAGCGTAAAAAAAGGATAAAAACCACTGTGCTTGAGCATACACAAATTAAAGATGAAGGAAATAATAATGAAAAAGAAGTACAAATAGCCAATTTATATGTTGCTATTAAAAAGATTAAGGAAACAGACAGGGCATTAATTTTATTATATCTCGACGATAAAAGCTACAAGGAAATCGCTGAAATTATGGGTTTAACCGTAAGCAATGTAGGAGCTAAAATTAATAGAATTAAGACTCAGTTAAAAAAACTTATCCCTTATGGATGATAATGAATTAAAAGCGCTTTGGCAATCTGACGAAACAAGCACCAAACAAGTAAATGATAATGAACTTGAAAAAATGCTTGAGAAAAAGTCTGCTGGTATTCTCGAAAAAATACAGAAGATTGTAAAAATTGAGCATTATTCTAACATAGTTGCTGCTGTAGCTTTGATTACTTATTTGCTATACCAAAAAATTTGGTTGTATGCAGCTATTGCTACACCTTTAATGCTATTGGTAATTTTTTACTACAAAAACCTTTACAACAAGGTGCTTAATATCTCTTATGCAGAAAATGTATTAGAGCATTTAAAGACATGCTATTCAACATTAAAAGACTTTAAAAAGCGCTATATTATTGGTTTATGCATTATTGTTCCTATTTCTTATTATTTGGGTTACGAGATAGGCTTTTTTATAACTCAAGACCCTACTTCTTCGCCTATTGTTCAGAACGATACACTATCTGAAAATCTTCCAATTATTACCTCAGAAAGCCCCATAAACTTTATTATTACCAATTTGGTAACCTTTGCTATTAGCATTGTGCTCATTTACTTTATTTTCGATTGGCTTTATGGCAAAAAAATAAGGGCAATTAAGAAAATGATAGATACCCTTGAAAATGAGGAATAAAAAAAGGGGCATATAGCCCCCTTCAATATCATTATGAAATGGAAAATTATAACATTTTTCCAACTTTCAAGATAACATCTGCAGCTCTGTTAGAGTAACCAGACTCATTGTCGTACCATCCGATTATTTTCACCATTTTACCCATTGAAGAAGTAAGTTGAGAATCGAAAATACAAGAGTGAGGATTACCAATGATATCTACAGATACTAAAGGCTCGTCAGAATACTCAAGCACACCTTTAAGTTTACCATCAGCAGCTTCTTTCATTGCAGCGTTAATTTCTTCTGCAGTAGCTTCTGTTTTAAGAATAGCAACTAAGTCTGTAGCTGAACCAGTAATGGTTGGAACTCTCATTGCAATACCATCTAATTTACCTTTTAAGTGAGGCAATACTAATCCAACAGCTTTAGCAGCACCAGTTGAAGTAGGGATGATAGATTGAGCAGCAGCTCTAGCTCTTCTTAAATCTCTGTGAGGAGCATCTTGTAATTTTTGGTCAGCAGTGTAAGCGTGAGTAGTTGTGATAAAACCGCTTTCGATACCGAATTTTTCGTCAAGTACTTTTGCCATTGGAGCAAGGCAGTTAGTAGTACATGAAGCGTTAGATAAAATTTTGATATCAGAAGTAAGATCTTCATCATTAACGCCTAATACAAAAGTTTTTACATCACCTTTAGCAGGAGCAGAAATTACAACTTTTTTCGCACCAGCAGTAATGTGTTTTCCAGCACCTTCTGGGTTTACAAAAATACCTGTAGATTCTAATACTACATCTATACCTAGAGAAGCCCATGGCAAGTTTGCTGGGTCACGCTCTGAATAAATATCGATTTTATTACCATCTACTGTAATGCTGCTTTCGTCAGCAGAAATTTCAGCATTAAATTTACCGTGCGCAGAATCCCACTTCAACAGGTGAGCAAGTGTTTTAGTGTCTGTCAGGTCGTTAATCGCTACAACTTCAACCTCAGGATTATTATATAATACCTTGAAAGTGATTCTCCCGATACGGCCAAATCCGTTGATTGCTACCTTAATCTTTGACATATTTTTAAAATTTTTGATATGAAATTTTTAAAAAATTCGAATTTCTATTCGAGTACAAATTAAGCCAAGTTTTTTTATTTATTTAAATGATTATCATCATTTGTTAAAAAAAATAATTAACAGTTCACATTCTGATGCAATATTTTATGATTTATTATGCCATCTGTTGATAACATGTATTTTAGCAGCATTATAAATAAAGTATACCTATGACTACAAATTTTGCTGCTATTTTCGATATGGACGGAGTTATTGTAGATAGCAATCCATTTCATAAAATAGCTCTTGACCAATTTACTGCTAAATATGGCATAACTATGAGTGAAGAAGAGCTTCATTCTAAATTATATGGCAGAAGAAACGAAGAGTGGATTCCTCATTTTTTTAAAAAAGAGTTAACAAAAAAAGAAGTTGCCGACTATGGCTCTGAAAAAGAAGAACTTTTTAGAGAAATATACAAAGATGATGTATTAGCAGTAGCTGGATTAGAAGCACTATTAATTAAATTTAAAGAAGCTGGTATCCCTTGCGCTGTTGGAACTTCTGCTCCACCTGAAAATGCAGATTTCATCTTAGATAAAACCAACTTAAGAAAATATTTTCAGGCAGTTTTAGACTCAAGAGATGTGAGTATTGGAAAGCCTCATCCAGATATTTATTTAAAAGCTGCGGAAAGGTTGCAAGTACCTCCTAATCAGTGTATTGTTTTTGAAGATGCACTACCAGGTGTAGAAGCTGGTTTAGCGGCTGGAGCTAAAGTAGTTGGAGTTGCTACCACACACTCGCATAAAGAATTGGCTCATACTGATTTAGTTATAGATGATTTTACTAATTTAAACATTGAAAAACTTGCTCAGTTATTTAGTTGAAATTATAAAGTAAATTTCTAAAACTATGGAAAGAATTATTCAAAGATTAAGCGCCATTTTAAAAGGTGAAATTTTAGCTTTGCTCTTACTAATTATTCTTTCAGGTTTAATTTATTTAATCTCAAATATTGATTAAATATCTAGTAATCAATTATTTACAATTACAACTATTAAAAACCTTAATTTATAAATTTATTAAAATCATAAAATACATTGGCAACGGAAATATTATTTGGAATTGATCTGGGGGGAACAAAAATCGAAGGCACTGTAATTAGCTACAATGCAGACTTACCCAATCCGATGGAAACAATTAGCCGCATCAGAATACCTACTGAAAAAGAAAAAGGCTACGAACACATTACCAATCAAATTAGAATACTTATCGAAAAACTGGAAGCTGATAGCGGTTACAAAGTAGATAAAATTGGCATTGGCACTCCGGGTACGATAGACCCAACTAGTCAATTAATGAAAAACAGCAACACCACCTGCCTCAATGGCATGCCTTTCGGAAATGACTTACGAGAAATACTTGGCATTGAAGTAATTATGGCGAATGATGCAAACTGTTTTGCTTTGGCAGAAAGTAAACTGGGAGTTGTAAAAGAAAAATTACCAGATGCATCTGTAGTTTTTGGGGTAATTATGGGCACTGGAGTTGGCGGAGGTGTAATAGTTGATGGAAAAATAATTCATGGAAAACATGGTATTGGCGGAGAATGGGGACATAATTTTTTAGATGAAACCGGCGGAGAATGCTACTGTGGCAAAATAGGCTGTGTTGAAACAGTTATTTCTGGTACTGGATTACAAAAATTCTACTTTGAGCAAACAGGTACAAAAAAACCATTAAAAGAGATTTACCAACTCTATTTGGATAATGCCGATCCAGTAGCAGTTCAAACAATTGAGCGACTTATTCACTTTTTTGGTAAAGGTTTAGCTTCAATTATTAATGTGCTAGACCCTGATGCAATAGTTTTAGGTGGTGGAGTTGGAAATATTCCTGAGCTTTATACCAAAGGAAAAGAGGCTTTAAAAGCCAATATTTTTAATCCAGACTTACAAACTGCTATATTAAAACCTAGTTTAGGAGACAGTGCGGGCGTTTTTGGAGCAGCTTTGCTTACTAGAAATAATTAATCTGTCTTATTTATAATTTTTTTTACTTTCGCGATTTATTTGAAATCTCATTAAACACATATTCAACATGAGTAAAGTTCTTATTATAGGCGCAGGAGGAGTTGGAAGCGTAGTAACTCACAAATGTGCTATGTTGTCTGAAGTTTTTACTGAAATTATGCTAGCCAGTCGTACTAAAGCTAAGTGCGATGCAATTGCTGCAGATATTAAAGAAATGCATGGTGTTTCAATATCAACTGCTAAGGTTGATGCTGACCAAGTACCAGAACTGGTTGCCCTTATAAATGAATTTAAACCTGTAATGGTAATAAATGTAGCTTTACCTTATCAGGATTTAACCATAATGGATGCTTGTTTAGAAACTGGCGTTCACTATCTTGATACTGCCAACTACGAACCTATTGACGAAGCTAAGTTCGAATATAAATGGCAATGGGCTTATCAAGATAAATTTAAAGAAGCTGGCTTAATGGCATTATTAGGTTGTGGTTTCGATCCGGGAGTAACTGGTGTATTTACTGCTTATGCGCAAAAACATCATTTCGAGCAAATTCACTATTTAGATATAGTAGACTGTAATGCTGGAAATCATGGAAAAGCATTTGCCACCAACTTCAACCCAGAAATTAACATTAGAGAAATTACTCAAAAAGGAAGATACTGGCAAAAAGGTGAATGGGTAGAAACTGATCCACTATCTGTACACAAACCAATTGATTACCCTGAGATTGGGCCAAAAGAATCTTACTTGCTATATCACGAAGAACTTGAATCACTTACCAAAAATATCCCTTATCTAAAAAGAGCGCGTTTCTGGATGACATTCTCACAAGAATACATTACTCATTTAAGAGTATTAGAGAATGTAGGAATGACCAGAATCGATCCGGTAATGTACGAAGGTAAAGAAATTGTACCTTTACAGTTCTTAAAAGCTGTTTTACCAGAGCCATCTTCTTTAGGTGAAGGTTACAGCGGAAAAACCTCTATTGGATGCCAAATAAAAGGCATAAAAAATGGAGAAGAAAAAACTTATTATGTCTATAACAACTGCGAACATGCAGCTGTATATCAAGAAGTTAAGGCTCAAGCAGTATCTTATACTACTGGTGTACCTGCCATGATTGGTGCTATGCTAATGGTAACAGGAAAATGGCAAAAAGCTGGTGTTTATAACGTGGAAGAGTTCGATCCAGATCCATTTATGGATGCTTTAAACCAGTACGGATTACCATGGAATGAAAAAATTAATATAACTTTGCCACATGAATATGATGTACAGTAGTGCATCATGTTCCTTTTTTCACTAATTTAAGGCTTATGAATAAACTAAGACTTTACATTATTCTGGTAATTGCAATCTTCTTTTCTGCCGCATATTTGGCAAATAAAAAGAATGATGACCATGTAAAAAAATCGGCATTTACTGAAATGTATTTGCCAATCTGGAATCAGGGAAAAGCTCAGGTTGTTGAATTAGCTGAAGCCATGCCTGAAGACAAATTTAGTTTTAAACCTGCAGAAGAAAGTAAAACTTTTGCAGAGCAAATTATTCACATTGCTGCATCAAGTCACATAATGGCTCAAATGATTCTCAAAGGAGAAAAGGTTGAGTTTAAAGAGCCTGATGCAAGTTCAATGTCTAAAGAAGAGATAATAGAATTTACTGAAAAAGAACTTTCTGCTGCTGCAGACATCATTGAATCACTTTCTGAAAAAGACCTGAAAACTGAGGTTAAAACTTTTGGCGGAAATATGATTCCAAAACAACAAGCTGTAATTTTCATCCACGATCACTTAACAAATCACAAAGCGAAAGCTAATTTGTACATCAGGATGAACGGAATTGCCCCTCCAAAATACAGATACTACTAAGAAGAAATCTAAATTTTGATAAAAAGAAAAAGGAAATGCAAATTGCATTTCCTTTTTCTTTTATTAGTAATCTATATTTTGTTAACTAAGTACTTTACACGATAGCAATGTTATGTCGTCTATATAAAGGTTTTTTCCCTTAAATTTATTTAGTTCTGCAATCAACTTTACATGTAACTCTTTTTGATCGAGGTGTAAATGCTTTTTGATAAAGTTTAATAAATACTCCTCTCCAAACTCTTCTCCATCTTCATTATAGGTTTCTATAAAACCATCTGTAAAACAGAAAATCATAAAGTTACGCATATTGTCTAATGAAGCCTTTTCTAAGAACGGCAGCTCAGGAAAACCACCTAAAATAGTAGTACCAGCATCCATCTTCTTTACATTCTTCTCAAAAAACAAAAATGGAGGGTTATGCCCCGCATTTATGAATTGTAGATTTTCTTCCTTCCTATTATAAAGTGCAAAAAAGGCTGTAATGAAATTCTCTCCATGAGAGTTTTGGATTACCAGTGTATTGAGTTCATTTACTACTGCTTCTAAGTCTTTCATTTGGCGTGAGAGTATCCTCAAACCGGCCTGAAAGTTAGACATCAAGATAGCTGCAGGAATACCTTTACCAGAAACATCAGCAATACAAATTAAAAACTGATCTTCGTCTATCTGAATAAAATCATAATAATCACCCCCAATAGTATGGTGAGGCAGGTAACTCGCTTCTATCTTAAGCTTTTTGCTATATGGTAACTCTCTAGGAAACAGTAAGCCTTGTACGTCTTTGGCAATATCCAGTTGCTTGTTATACTCTTGCTGCCTCTGCTCTTTTCTTACCAGTTTTTTATTTTCAATAGCAACTATTATAATATTGGTAAGTGCATCAATAAAATCGAGTTCAAGAATATCTTCCTCATCTACACGCTCGTTTCCGCTTGCAAATACATAAGCAAGTACGTCTGTTTTGTGTTTAATTGGTACTACCCGACTAAACTCCTCAAAATACTTAATGCCTCTGGTATGGTCACCCAACTCGGTAGCTTCCATAATGCGTTTATCAAGTATTATTTTTTCGTAATTGTGCTTGGTACCAAAATAAGTTTTACAACTCCACTTATCATCCAATACATACAAAGCCATCTTTACAATATTAGGATTCGAGTGGATGATAAATTTGTATATCTTATATAGATCATTTTCTGAAGCATTCGCATTAATTGCACGAATTGTTTCAAAAAGTGATTTTAGTTCAAGTTCCTTTATTTCCAGTTTAGTATTTACAGAAACCGGCATATTGTTTCAGATAAAGATTTAAAATAAAAAAATCTGCGTAATTTAGATTGAGGTAAATCTACGAATAAAAAAAACAGATAAAATGGTTTAAATAAAAATTATAATAGATTTGAGGTAAACCTATCAATATTTAAAAAACACTTAGAATTGACTACCCCCTCACTGCTTTTGGATCTAATGCATCTCTCAATCCATTACCCAGTAAATTAAATGCTAGTACGGTGACACATATACAGAAACTTGGGAGAAAAATTAAATGCCAGCTATTACTAGTCCCTATAGCAGCAAAACCTTCGTTTATCATCATTCCCCAAGAAGGCATTGGAGGCTGAACACCTAAACCTAAAAAACTCAAGCCTGCTTCTATTACTATTGCAGAAGCAAAATTAGAAGTGCTAATAACAACCAGTGCACCAATTATATTGGGTAATATATGATGAAAAATAATTCTTTTATTTGAATATCCCAATGCGCGGGCAGCTTCTACATATACTTTTTGCTTAATAGACATTATTTGTCCGCGAACTACTCTGGCAATCTCAACCCAAGTTGTTAAGCCTACTGCCACAAATGCCACCCAAATACCACGCTGTTGCAAAGCCAAAGTAACAGCAATTACCAACATAATAGAGGGCACAGACCATATTACAGACATGAACCACAATACAATTGTATCTATCTTACCACCAAAAAATCCAGCTAAAGCACCAAGAGAAACACCAACTATTAAAGAAATTAATACAGAAATAAACCCGATAGAAAGAGAAATACGAGTTCCATAAATTAAGCGACTGAGCATATCTCTACCAGACTTATCTGTTCCTAAATAATAAGTTCTGGTTTCAACATTATCATCAAAAAACTCTTTCTTAAGTTCTTCTTTGGTTATTGTTTGTATGTGCTCGTCTGAATCTAAAAAGGTAATGAGGTTACCTTCAACTTTAAAATTTTGCTTAGCATCTTTTTCTAGCTTGTCTGATGGACCTACAAAAAGTGGTTTTACACAGTTAAGTAACATATGTTTTAGTTCCGCTCTTTCTCTACCAAAAGGTTGAAACTCAACACTATCGTCTACAATTCTTGGAGTACCCTTAACTGGAACTATGGTATATTTACTGTCTTCTCCATTTAACAACCAAGAGAAAAATCCTACTTTTGGCACATCCATATTCTTCCGGATTTTAAGAATTTTTACTTGAAAACCTGGGGATTGCTTTTGGATTTGTACAGCTCCATCATTTGCATAAGGAGTTTTATCAGGCATAAGTAGATAACCACCACCTGCTATTAGGTGGGCAAAAACAATTACGATTAACCCAAACACTGCTGGCTTATTACTAAATAAGCGCTTCCTTGCATAAAAAAAGGGTGTTTTATGTTCCTGCCTAATGGTCATCCATCAATGATCTTATCTTAAAAAGTCAGGACTTACCTGAAAAAGTTTAAAACACAGTTATTTATATGTGTTTTTCTTTTATGTATATCGTATTTTTTGGAATACTATTTTAATATTGAATGACCTTTTGTTAAGAATCTTTCACTTACTATTATGGGCAAGTAAACCAGCCTTAGTAGCTAAATAGGCATAATCACAGAATTTATTATCAAAATCCAAATTGTCTTTTAACTCTTCCTCATCGATGTTTTTGTAGCATTTCACCCACCCTTTTTTAATTAAAGTGATAAGGCAATTTTTTAATTCTTGCTCACCTAGCTCAGTAGTTTCCATTAAATCTGAGAACCATGTTACAAAATATAATTCATCCAAAACATCGAATTCAATATCACTCATATCAATTCATTTATCAGATTGTTAAAATTTACAGAAAGTATTAATTCATCTTTCTATCTTTCCATGTGTAGCTACCAAAATTGCCTGCTAAACCAAACAAAACTATATAAAAAGGATGTAATATAGCGACCAATGGAATTAAGAAAATCTTATTTCTATGTTGTGAAAAGCTTAATAGCGAACCTATAAATAAGATTTCTGAGAATAACTTAGTGAAAAATACTGTAAGTAAAGTTTCTATCGAAATTATTCCCAACAGCCAGCAAATAAGAACAGTACAAAAAATAAAATGAAAGCCAAAAACTGTAATTGCTACAAGTTTCGGAGATACTTTTTTATAATGACTCCATTTGCTTCCCCACCTTTTCCTTTGATTATAAAATACTTTAAAATCTGGTAATGCTTTAGTTCTAACAATAGCTTCTTTAGCCTTAAGAAACATCACTCCGTTTGGATATTTTGAGGCAATTTTATGCATTAAAAATTCATCATCTCCAGAGGCTAGATGTTCATTTCCTGCAAAACCACCCACTTCATAAAAAGCTTGTTTTTGATAGCAAATATTAGCACCATTACACATATTAGGCTTCTTTATGTGCATAAATGCAGCTCCTGCTCCAATTAGACTCATAAACTCAACTGTCTGTATCTTTTCAAACAAAGTTTTTTCCTTATAAAAAGTAACAGGAGCACTTATAAGCTTGGCATTTGTTTTTGAAATGTATTGAGCTAATGCTTTTAACCAATCTTTTTCTACTCGGCAATCAGCATCAGTAGTAATAATATATTCTCCTGTAGCTACTTGTATTCCACTATAAATTGCCGCTTTTTTTCCTTTACTTGGGTTGCTATCTTTTTCTAATCTTAATAGTTTAAAATCATTTTGAAATTGACTTAAAAAAGCCTCGACTATAGAATAAGTATTATCTTCAGAATTATCGTCGACAACAATAATTTGAAAGTTTTTATAAGTTTGATCTAGTAAATCATTAAGCAAATTGCTAATATTTTCACTTTCATTTCTTGCTGGCACAATTACCGTTAGAGGTATACCAACTCCTTGATTATCAAGCCTAAACCGAGGGATTTGTTGCCATAGATAAGCTAGCCAACAAGTTAAAAAAGCATAAATAATTGCAACAGTAATAAAGAAAAGCACTGGCTACTTAGATTAAAATTTCAATCGCGAAAATAACAGAATAGTGCTTATGCCTTCTACTTTAGATCAAAAGAAATATGATTTACTCAAGTATGTGTTTTATTTTTGGCACTCTATTTCAAAACAAAGAGACAGTTCATGATAAACGTAATACCTGCAATAGATTTAATGGACGGTAAGTGTGTACGATTAAAGCAAGGAGACTTTAACCTTTCTACAACCTACAGAGAAGATCCATTAGAAGTAGCCAAAGAGTTTGAAAGCCTTGGGGCAAAAAGACTTCATTTAGTAGACTTAGATGGAGCCAAAAATAAAAAAGTAGTAAACTATCCTGTACTTGAAAAAATCTGTAAAGAAACCAACCTTTTTGTAGATTTCGGTGGTGGAATTCAACAAGATGAAGATGTTGAAAGAGTATTTGACAGCGGTGCAGAGATGATAACATGTGGAAGTATTGCTATAAAGCAAAGAGCTCTTTTCGAGCAGTGGATTTTAAGATTTGGTGCAGATAAAATTATTCTTGCTGCTGATGTAAAAGACAAAAAAATTGCTGTACATGGCTGGCAAGAAACTTCAGATACTAATATTTTTAGCTTTATAGAAGATTACATGAAAGTGGGTATTTCCAATGTATTATGTACAGATATTAGTCGAGATGGAATGCTAACAGGCACAGCTACAGATCTTTATGTAGAGATTATGGAGAAATTCCCTACATTAAAACTGATTGCTAGTGGTGGCATAAGCAATGCGGCAGATATAAAAGAACTTGATGAAGCTAAAATTTTTGGAGTTGTAGTTGGTAAAGCTATTTATGAAGGAAAGATATCTCAAGCAGAACTTAAGTCATTTTTTTAATAATTGTTATTATTCAATAGCATGTTAAATATTCAAATTTAGCATGCTACCCCCTCCAAATATCACACAAGGGCACTTTTCAGCAATTTCTTTGTCATTATTATAACAAACATTCTCTTTTAGTAAAATTATTTTAATTTTTTGGGATGAGTTTTGCAAAACCTAAAGAAACTTTTATCCAAAATCTTTAGTTTTTTTATTGCTAGTTAAAAAATTTATTACATAGATTATCTTTATTACTCTATAAGATAAAAACGGTGTAAATAAATATTAAATCTTAAAAAATACTAGATAACAAGGATAGTAATGTATTTCTAAAGTCGCTAACTTTATAGTAGCACAAAAATTAAGATCACCAAACACCTTATTCATTACATTACTCTCTATCACTCTTAAATAGTATTGTTATGATGACTCCGGTAAATAAGCTAAAATTGGGTAATGCATTCAATATTTATTTTATGCGACCATATACTTTAACGATTAAACCAGCTTTCCGGAGCGTAAGAACATATCTTGTTCTCATCTCCTTTATTGCATTATTAGTAATTGCTCTTTGCAATTTTAAAGTAGAGTCTTATTCTAAGGCCTATTTGTACGACGACATTAAAAAGGTTCCATTTAACCAAGTAGGGCTTGTCTTAGGCACAAGCAAATCTCTAGCAAATGGAAAACCTAATCCATATCTCTATCATCGATTAGAAGCCGCTACTAAGCTTTTTAAAGCTGGAAAAGTAAAGTATTTACTACTCAGTGGCGATAATCATACAATTTACTACAACGAGCCAAGAGATATGCGTAAAATTTTGATCAAAATGGGAGTACCTGCTGAAGCTATTATTTTAGATTATGCCGGATTTAGAACTCTTGACTCTGTAATTAGATGTAAAGAAGTATTTGGACAAAATAGTTATACCGTAATTTCGCAAGAATTTCATAATAAAAGAGCTGTGTTTTTAGGTAGAAACTCTGGAATAGAAACTATTGCTTTTAATGCTCAGGATATCGATTTTCAGAGAGGGATTAAAGTGCAGGCGAGAGAGATTTTTGCCAGAGTAAAAGCTGTAATGGATATTTTTGTTTTAAATGAGCAACCCAAGTTTCTTGGTAAGAAAATTCAAATAGCCCAGAATTAATCTACTATCTTTTTAAATAGATATTAAAAACCCAGTGTAATAAAGTTACACTGGGTTTTATTTTAATTAATTTTCTTTATCCTCATCATCAGGATTATTAAGTCTTTTAATTTCTTCACTAGAACTTCCTAGATATGTCATAGGTGAAACTATCTTTTTTAAGAAAGACGTTTTACCTTTTTCAAAAGCTTCTACTTCTTCTTCTGCTTGTCTAAGAGCTTTTTGCCACATAGGAGCAAAACCATGAGCAGATTCCGTCATAATTGAAAGTGCTTTCTGATAGATATGCAAGTTAACAATCTCTCTCCTACCCGGCTTCTGTGCCAAAGACTGAATTGATATTCTCAAGTTTTCATTTTCCTGTCTCAATCCATCTATTTCTCTCAGTTTACTATGAGTAGCTTCTGCATCGATTTCCATCTTCTCATGCAGGTGAGTTTTTAAGCTTTTAATTTCTTTCTTAAGCGGCCCTCTTTTCATTCCTTCTCTCACATAAATTACCAGACACAGAATTAATCCAATTCCAAGTCCGATAAGAAAAGGCTGCATTGCGGTATCTAAATCCATATTTTTCTTCTTCTTAGTCCAAAATCAACTCGATATTATTATCTATCAATTAACACAGAAATCAAACATAGAGTTATTTTCTAAATTTAAATAAATTTCAGCACTTACAATCCATATTTATTTAGCCTCCTGTATAATGCTGTTCGCGTGAGACCTAATTCTTTTGCTGTTTTTGTTACATTTCCATGATTTCTTTCTAAAGATTCTCTAATAAACTTATGCTCCATTTCATCCAATGTTTTTACTTCACTATCTCTAGAAGTAGGTTGTTTTTGAATTGCACTACCTCCCAAAAAGAAGTCATCACTTTTCAATACATTAGTTTCACTTAGAATTACAGCCCTTTCTACCGCGTGTTGCAGTTCTCTCACATTTCCCGGCCAATTGTATTTTTGCAGCTTGGCCAGCGTACTTTGATCTAGCCTTATTTGATCTTTCTTATATTTCTTGGTATAAATATTCAAAAAATGATCAACTAATAATGGAATATCTTCAATCCGTTCTCTTAGCGAAGGCAACCTGATTTCCACAGTATTGATTCTATACAGTAAATCTTGACGGAAGGTATCATCTTCAACCATTTGGTAAAGTGGCATATTGGTAGCACAAATCAACCTTACATCTACATTTATCGGTTTATGTGAGCCAACTCTTCTAACTACCCTATTTTGCAATACGGTAAGTAGTTTCACCTGCAATGCCATAGATAAATTGCCGATCTCATCTAAGAAAATAGTACCTCCAGAAGCTATTTCAAAACTACCAGCTCTATCCGTTTTAGCATCTGTAAATGACCCTTTTACATGGCCAAATAGTTCAGACTCAAACAAACTTTCACTTATGGCTCCTAAATCCACACTCATAAATGTTTTGTGTGCTCTATGAGATTTTGCGTGTACCGCTCTTGCTACTAATTCTTTTCCAGTTCCATTCTCACCTAAAATCAATACATTGGCATCTGTAGCCGATACTTTTTCTATGAGTGAAAAAACCCTTTGCATAGCTGGTGAATTGCCTACAAACTCTACCTGCATATTCTCTTGCAGCTTTTGCTGAGCACCCTGTAATTGTTCGAGCTCTTTCTTAGACTTACTTAGCTGCAATGCGGAAGATATAGTAGCAAGCAATTTCTCATTTTTCCATGGTTTCACCACAAAATCTGTTGCGCCACTTTTAATTGCATTTACAGCCAAATTAACCTCGCCATATGCCGTAATAAGAATAACAACTTGCTTTGGATTAATTTCCAAAATTCGGTTTAACCAATACATACCTTCTTCTCCATCACTTTCTCCTCGGGTAAAATTCATATCGAGTAGAATGATTTCAAATGTATCGTTGTTGAGGTATCTGGGGATTTGTCTGGGATCAGATTCGGTTTGAACTACAGTAAACTGCTGTTTTAAAAACATTCTTGCAGTTATTAAAACATCAGCATCATCATCTACAACCAAAATCTTTCCCTCTGTCTTCGGCATATTGGATTAATTTTTTGAAACTCTGTTTGTTGAATTTAGAAAATGGATAACCAGAAATCAAATAGGTTGTATTATGAGGCTAATTTATCACAAAAGTGTAAAATTTTCATCTCCAAACATGCTTAAACCGCACTTATTTTAGATAAATATCCTTAACCACGTAAATTTGCACCAAATCAGTTAGTACAACACATGTCATATATAATTTTATTTCTTTATGCCTGCTGCATGCTTTTTATTTTTCTATTTAGCATGAGTCAACTACACCTTACTTTTCTATACATAAAAGAAAAAAGAAAGAAAAAGACTACGTTGAAGCAAATCTCTCAGGATAAATTACCCATAGTAACTATTCAATTACCTGTATTTAATGAGTTGTACGTGATTGAAAGATTAATTGATAGCGTTGTTGCTTTTAATTACCCTATTGACAAATTGGAGGTTCAAGTTTTGGATGACTCTACTGACCAAACTGTAGAAATTATAGCTAACAGAGTTACTTATTGGCAAAATAAAGGATATGACATACAACATGTGAGAAGAGCTAGCAGAGAAGGATTTAAAGCAGGCGCATTAAAATATGGAACAGCTATAGCTAAAGGAGAGTTTATTGCGATTTTTGACGCTGATTTTGTGCCTGAAAAAGATTTCTTGTTAAAAACACTTCCTTTCTTCGAAAACGAGAAGACTGGCGTGGTTCAAACCAGATGGGGACATTTAAATAAAGATTACTCTGTACTCACCAAATTACAAGCATTTGGTTTAGATGCTCATTTTACCATTGAACAAGTTGGTAGAAGCTCTGCTGGAAGTTTTATCAACTTTAATGGTACAGCCGGAATTTGGAGAAAAGCTTGTATAATAGATGCGGGAGGTTGGCAGCAAGATACACTTACAGAAGACTTAGATTTAAGCTATAGAGCGCAAATGAAAGGTTGGCATTTTGAGTTTTTAGAAGATGTAGAATCTCCTGCCGAATTACCAGTGCTCATGCCGGCTATTAAATCGCAACAGTTTAGATGGAATAAAGGTGCTGCTGAAACTGCCAGAAAGCATTTATTGACAGTTTTAAAAACGAAAATCACCTTTTCAAACAAAGTGCACGCATTTTTTCACTTGCTAAATAGTTCCATCTTCGTGTTTTTACTTTTTGCTGCTATTCTTAGTATTCCCATGTTATTTGTAAAGCAAAATTCACCAGAGTTAGAATTGCTAATTAACATTGGAAGTGTTCTGCTTTTTGGATTTTTCTCCATTACCCTGTTCTATTGGATTGCCACACAACAAATAGAAAAACAGCATACCTTTTCTTATTTTGTTAAAATCTATCCCCTCTTTTTATGCATTTCAATGGGATTAAGCCTGCATAATGCATTAGCAGTAATAGAAGGTTTATTGGGCTTTAAATCACCATTTATCAGAACACCAAAGTTCAACATCACCAAACTTAAAGACCAGTGGAAGGGAAATATTTACATCAAAAAAAGCTTTAATTGGCTAAATTTATTAGAAGGTTTCTTAGGACTATATTTTCTCACAGGAATAGCCTTAGGTATTTATTTGAAAGATTACGGGTTAATGATATTCCACATTATGCTAAGTATCGGCTTCATTTCTGTGTTCTATTATTCAATTAAAGCAACTGTAAGCATTAAATAGATAGCAGTATTTAAGTTTACATTCGTAGCATTTCTATACAGTTTGTCGAAAAAAACTGTAGGCTTGTCGCAGGCTCTTCCAAAAAAAGACAGCTTTTTGTAACTTGCCTATATTCAAATAGCAATATTTTTTCAAAGAAAAATTCAAGAAATGCAATGAAAAACTACAACTCATTCACTAAAACAGTTTTAGGTTTATTGCTTTTATCTATTTTCTCCATCCAACTGATAAATCCAGTTCAAGCTCAGAGGAAAAAGAAAAATGCGAGTAACGAATCGACACTTAGTTACGATGAAAAGCTTTACGGAAACATGGAGTACCGCTTGGTAGGACCATTTAGAGGTGGGCGTTCATGTGCTGTAACTGGTGTACCTGGCCAACCAAATTTATTTTACTTTGGCTCTACCGGAGGAGGTGTTTGGCGCACAAAAGATGCTGGCCAAACATGGGAAAATATTACTGATGGATACTTTGGTGGTACTATAGGTGCACTGGCTGTTAGCGAATACGACAATAATGTAATCTACGTAGGTGGTGGCGAAAAAACAGTAAGAGGTAATGTATCTTACGGATATGGTATGTGGAAAACAGTAGATGCTGGAAAAACATGGGAGCAGATCGGTCTCGAAAACTCTCGCCACATTGGCAGAGTGCGTGTTCACCCTAAAAACCCAGATTTGGTTTATGCTGCCGTAATGGGTGACTTATATAAATCGAGTGAAGAACGTGGAGTTTTTCGCAGTAAAGATGGTGGTAAAACTTGGGAGAAAGTACTTTATGCCAATGCAGATGCAGGTGCTGTAGATTTAATTTTTGACCCTAATAACCCAAGAATTTTATATGCTACAACTTGGAGAATTAGAAGAACACCTTACAGCTTAGAAAGCGGCGGAGAGGGCTCTGATATATGGAAAAGTACAGACGGTGGTGATACTTGGGAGAAAATCTCTGAAAACAAAGGCTTACCAAAAGGAACTAGAGGTATTATTGGTATAACTGTTTCTGCAGCAAACTCAGAAAGGGTTTGGGCATTAATAGAGCATGAAGATGGTGGTTTATTCCGCTCTGATGATGCGGGTAAAACTTGGGCTAAAGTAAATGATAGTCGCTCACTACGCCAAAGAGCATGGTATTATACCAGAATCTATGCGGATACACAAGACGAAAACCTTGTTTATGTATTAAATGTAAGTTACCATAAATCTACAGATGGTGGTAAAACTTTTGAATCTAGTAATGCACCTCATGGCGATCACCACGACTTGTGGATTGCTCCAGAAGACCCAAAAAGAATGATAATTGGTGATGATGGTGGCGCTCAAATTTCTTTTAATGGTGGCGAGAACTGGTCAACTTATTACAACCAGCCAACTGCTCAATTTTACAGACTAACTACTGATAATGCTTTCCCTTATAAAATTTATGCTGCTCAACAAGATAATTCAACTGTAAGAATTGCCCACAGAACTACAGGTAACTCAATTGATGATGAAGCATGGGAGTCTACTGCTGGTGGTGAAAGTGCGCACATTGCAGTTGACCCTGAAAACGACAATTTAGTTTACGGTGGTAGTTATGGAGGTTTCTTAACTCGACAAAATCATGCTACCGAAGAAGTAAAAGCGATAAATGTATGGCCAGATAATCCAATGGGCTATGGAGCAGAAGGCATGAAATATCGTTTCCAGTGGAATTTCCCAATCTTCTTCTCACCACACGATACCAAGAAGCTTTACACTACTTCTAACCATGTACATGTAAGCTATAATGGTGGCGAATCTTGGGAAACAATTAGCCCAGATTTAACAAGAAACGATTCTACCAAACTTGTTTCTTCTGGTGGGCCTATTACGCAAGATAATACTGGTGTTGAGTATTACTGTACCATTTTCGCAGCTACTGAATCTCCTTACGAAAAAGATTTAATCTGGACAGGTTCTGATGATGGATTGATCTATGTAACAAAAGATGCTGGCAAAAACTGGGAAAATGTAACACCTCCAAATATGCCCGAATGGATTATGATTAACAGTATTGATGCTGATCCATTTGTTAAAGGTGGTGCTTATGTAGCTGCAACCATGTACAAGTCTGGTGACTATCAACCATATCTGTACAAAACTAAAAATTATGGCAAAACCTGGACTAAGATCACCAATGGTATAGATCCAGATCACTTTACAAGAGTAGTAAGAGCTGATCCAAATAGAAAAGGCTTACTGTATGCGGGTACAGAATCTGGTATGTATATTTCTTTTGATGATGGTACAAGTTGGAAACCTTTCCAATTGAATTTACCAATTGTTCCAATCACGGACTTATTGCTTAAAAATGATAATCTAATTGTAGCTACTCAAGGTAGAAGTTTATGGATAATAGATGATGTTACTCCTTTACATCAATTATCTACTGAAGTTGCAGGTAGCGAAGCTTATCTATTCAAACCTATAGATAGTTACAAAATGGATGGTTTTCAGGCGAAAAACCTTAAAACTGCTGGAACAAACCACCCAGGAGGTGTAATGGCATATTTTTATCTTGACAGCGAACCAGATACAGCGACTACTATCGAACTATCTTTCTTAGAAGCAGATGGAACTGTAATTAAATCATACTCGAATACTGCAAAAGAAAAAGATAAAAAACTTCCTGAACTGAAAGAAGGTGTAAATAGAGTTGTTTGGAATATGAGATACCCTGATGCTAAAGATTTTGATGGAATGATTTTGTGGTGGTCTAGCATGAGTGGCCCGAAAGCTGTACCGGGTGCTTACAAAGTTAAATTAACTGTGAATAGCAAAGAACAAGTTCAAGATTATAAAATTCTTGCTGACCCAAGATCTTCTGCTACTTTAGCTGACTTACAAAAACAGTTTAACTTTCTCATTTCTGTAAGAGATAAAGTAACTGAGGCTCACCAGACAATTATAGACATTAGAAAAGCAAAAGAGCAGCTAAATACACTTAGCAAACGCATTGCTAGTGATTCAACTATGAAAGACATAACCGATGCAGTTAAAGAAGTGCAAAAGCAGATGTCTAAAATTGAAAATGAGTTGTATCAAACAAAAAACAGAAGTAGACAAGACCCATTAAACTACCCAATTAAGTTAACCAACAAATTGGCTCACTTAAACTCTTTAATGGGAATTGGTGATAATGCTCCTACTGAGCAAGCTGAACAATTTAAGCAAGAGGTTACTCAAAAAATTGATGGCCAAATAAATGATTGGAAGTCTATAAAAGAACAAGATATTCCAAAAATCAATGATCTTGTGAAAGAAAAACAAGTAGATGCGATTATTCTCGATACTGAGAAAATGTCAAACTAGATTATTATAAATCAATAGAAAAAGAGCTTACTGTAAAAAGTAAGCTCTTTTTCTATTGAATATGCTTTTTAAGTAATTCAGAAAAAGCAATTCTTCCCTGTTCATTCAAGTGAGTTCCATCATCATATAAATGCCAATTACTGCTGATCACTGCATAATCGCTAAAGTCATAATATAATACTTGATGTGTTGCAGCAAAGCTTGAAACTTCACTCAGTTTATCACTTAAAGTACTTTTACTTATTTGGTTATAGTATTGATAATAAGGTGGAGTATAAAGCACTAATTCTATGTTTTTACTCTTCAACAGATCAATAACTTCATTTAATTTTTCATAGAATAAAGCTTCATATTCTTTCCCTTCAATTAATCTTTTGTGCTCTTTTAAGTTATTTTTGCATATGTTTTCCAACATTTTTGAAGAGGTCACTTCGGCATATTTAAAATGCAAATAGCCATTCTTTGAAACAGATTCCATTCGTGGATCATTTGCCTGAATATCTTTGATACCTGTTAGCAATTTTGGTACAAATGCCCAATGATCGTATCTGAGTATTGGAGAAAGTTTTCCTAGCAAAAGAAAGTTAAACTTGTTCTGTAAGGGCTGCCAAGAATTAGTATTCACATGCAACCTTATTCGAGGATGAAACTGCGCATGGTAAAACACTTCTGCATTATTCTGATCCATTAAAAATGGAGAAATTGGAATAAATACTTTTTTTAAGTTCGGGTAATATTGAAGTAAAAAATCAAGCTTATACTTCGTCTCATAAATATCTTCGGCAGCATCCCAAAAGTGAATTCCATTTAAACCTAGGGTTTTGAAATGAATTGCTCCTGCATGTGAATTACCTATCGAAAGAGCATCTACTTCATTATCAACTGAAAGAAACAGATTCTTTTTCCTCACTTTGAGCAAAGGGTAAACAGGACTAAATGCTTCTGAAACCAAATAAAGAGCAACACCTATTACAATTATGGGTAAGACAAACTTTATGAAAGACAGAGCTCTAGGTTTCATGAAGAAAATCGCTCTATACATTCCCCATCTAAACATATATAATGCTGGTGTAAATTTGCTGTAAGACACGAGTGAACAGGTAATACAAATATTAAATCACCAACTTTAATTTCACTCATTAACTCCTTAGAAACCTGCACTATACCATGTTCTTGAGAAAGTGAAGTTATATATGCATTTTCTATTGGCTTACTCCAATCATTATCCTCCATTTTTACAACTCGACCAAAAACCTTTGTCCCATCTTCTTCTACAATAAAGTCCTTAGAGAAATGGACCCCTCCTCCATGGATTATCACTTGGTTTTTGTCATCATACTTTTCAACTACAGGGCATGCCATAGCTACTGCTACCTGATCGATATTACACGATCCTATATTTGTTTGAGTGAGATCATAAAAGACAAAATTACCTGGTCCAATTGCATCAATTCCTTCGAAATGATCTAGTAAACTGCAAGAAGGTGTATCTCCAATTTGTATGTCTAGTTTGGGATATCTGTCGCTATATCGCTTTCTTAACTTCCGAAAAACTCTTATTGATTTTGTATGAATTTCTTCGATTTCAGCTTTAGAAGATGCCTGATATGTATGCCCGTTATGCACATAAAAACCTCTGAATTTGAGATTAGAAGAATTTTCTGAGATTTGTAATAGTTCATCTATCAGCACAGTATTTTCTGGTGAGATACCTGTTCTGTTATAGCCTGTATCTATTTCTATAAAAAACTGAATTTGAGCAGACAACAACTCTTTTAACTTGCTCAAACTATCTTTATTAGAAATAAAAACAGTTAAAGAACAGCGTTTTGCAAGTTCGTTAATTTCATCTATCGCTCTTGTATTAACAGGAAAAGCAACGATTACTTTTTCCCATCCATGACCTACAAAATACTTAGCAAGATTAAGTGAAGAAACAGTTATTTCTTCTACTCCTAAATCTCTAAACCAATTTCCGATTTTAGCAGATTGGTGTGTCTTAAAATGAGGACGAAAAGCCAAGTTATATTTATTGGCTTTTCTAATCATCATTTGAATATTATTAAAAGCTTTTTGCTTATCTAATAGTAAGGTTGGATGCGTGATTTTGGAAAGTAATTGCTGAATCATCTCAAAAAATTTATTTCAGCAACAAATATATTCCGATTAGTTAATTCGCCCAAAAACCATTACTCTCCTATCCATTTTTTCTGTAATCTCTCAATTTCTCCATCATCAAGTTGATATAAAATCCACTGGTTTAAAAAGTTGAGCCATTTTTCATCTCCAGGAGGAACAGCAAATGCAATTACTTCTTGATTTAGAGGATGATATGGATCTACTGCAAATAATCCATCCGTTTTATCTGCAATTACTTTTGCTTCAATATTATCAGTAAGCATTATATCGACAACACCTCTTTGTAATGCTTCTGGAATATCAAGATTGTTCTCAAAAAAAACAATATCAGCTTGATAGATAAACTGTTTGGCAAATATCTCATTTGTACCACCAGTATTTACCCCTATTTTTACACTGGGCTTATCAGCCAATTTCAAACTTGTGAACAACTCTTTATCTTTTTCTCTTATTAAAATAGCTTTACCAGCTTCAAAATATCCAGTTGTCATCCAAGTTAGCAATGTTTGTTTTACCGTTCTGGCTATGCCTGACATTGCTACATCAAAATTTCTGTGTAAAACATCACTCATTAATTGCTCTCTGGTAGTTGTCACAAACCGCAACTCGACGTCCATATCTTCTGCCAGTTTTTTAGCTAGCTCAATATCGATACCTTGATAAGATTGACTGTCGGGCTCAAAATAAGCAAAGGGTACATAGTCGGCAGTAATTCCTACTTCTATATAACCCCTATCTAAGATTTGATTTAAGATTGATTTTACTTTATTAGGCGGCTCTTCAGGAGGGCGAAGACCACAAAGTAGTACTGATAGTACTAAAAACACTATGCTAGTTGATAATGGCTTTTGCATAAAAAATGAATCTGTTTGCTAATTAGTTATATGTTTAATGCCAGCTTAACATATAAATTTTGGCAAACAGATTCATTCTCAGTATATAGTCAGGTAAGAAATTCTCTTAATAATAAGAAACTGCTTCTCTTAACTGATTATCATCTCGGTTTTTATAATTTTCTAATAAATACTTCTTACCAGTATTTGGATCTGTAACTAGTAAGTCATCACCTTTCCATTCATTTTTAGAATTAGAAACATGTAAACCATTTACATAAAACCAGTAAGATCCATCTTTTTGCTTCCAAAAAACATTCGTTCTAGAGAAAACTTCTTCGGCTGGTTTTATATCATTATCACAGTTGAATTTGTAATCTCTAAATAAAAAATGCCTGTTTGAGGTATTATCATAAACTAATAGAGAATTATCTACCCAAGCGCTATTTGTCCCTTTTATCCTTAGACCTTCTATGTAAAACCAATACGAACCATCTAAACACCTGTAAAATGCCGCACTCGGTGAATAAAGAGGTTCTGCGGCCCTTTCCACTCCATCTATATTATTTCGGTAACCTCTCATCATGTAATTTGTCTTAGTCCCCGGGTCGTAAACAATTACATCATCTTCAACATATGTACTTTTGGTTCCAGGTGCATGCTTATCATTAATATAAAGCCAATAATCACCATCTTCAGTTTTCCATGTAGCTTTAAATGATGAATTGTTGTAAGCATTATTGTTATTATAGCTTACAACATTATTATTATTTGTATTAGAGTTATTGTAGCTATTGTTTGTATTTGAAGTTACATTATTATTTTGCTGTATATTATTTCCAGCAAAATAAAAATCACCGGTTAGTGAAGTAGATTCCCAAGGAATTTGTTTTCCGCTTGAACCTTCAACCACTCTCGCCCTAACTCTTTGGAACATCTGAAGAATTGTAACATCAGGAGAATGTAATTCTTGAAGTAAGGCTTCTGTATACAAACCATTAGAACCAGAGCCATCTGATGCAGTACTCCCTGGCGAGGTTGCATAAGCAATTAAAGACCCAGAAGGTGCATTCATAAATGCCAAACCATTTCCAGCAGTTGATCTTGACCATGAACGCTCAAATGGATTATTTCTACAAGCGTCTAGAATAACAATATTTACATCACTCTGTGCCTCTTCCATAAAACCTAAAACCCTATCTGCTCGAACACAATCATATTCCACTGCTCTTTCTGTAGTTAAGTTAGCTTCAACAGGTACCAGATAGTTATTCCCTCTCGATTGTATACCGTGGCCTGCATAATAAAACAAACCTACATCGTAGTCTTTTAATTTAAGCCCAAACTCATCCACCTTCCTTTTCATATCAGGAAGTGTAGCATTCTCAACAGTAATAACATCAAACCCAATTGCTTTCAGAGATGATGCAATTGAGCGTGCATCATTAACAGGATTTGCTAAAGAGGTAGCATTTTGATATGATGCATTACCAATCACCAAAGCCAATCTTTTTTGATCACTACTTATTTTAAATCCTCTCTGTGAAAAAACAAACTGGCTACTGATAAAACATAAAATAACTGTTTTAATTAAGATCAGTTTTCTCATAGTATGTTTACTCATTAAGTGTACTTATTTTCTCGAAAAAAATATTCTCTATTATTAGAAAAGTAAAAACGTTAGTGTATGGTATGAATGAGATTGTATTTTTGCATATAAACCTCATGCTATATATGGTTGAGTACTAATTTAACACGTAATTAGATGCTGAAAGAGTTTCAGTTATTTATAGATATTAATAATTCAAATTAACAAAATCTTCAAAGTATTTACATGCATATTGACCAACAAATTGTAAAGAATACAAGACTTATTAAAGAAAGTGCTAAAAAACTGGGATTTGATTTCGTTGGTATTTCCAAAGCTGCTTTTTTGGAAGAGGAAGCACCAAAACTTGAAAGCTGGCTAAATAATAATATGCATGGTAAAATGGCTTATTTAGCTAACCATTTCGATAAAAGATTAGATCCTTCTAAGTTAGTGCCCGGAGCAAAATCTGTGATAAGTCTTATGTGCAATTATTATCCTTCTAAAAACCTCAACAATAAAACTGGATATAAAATTGCAAAATATGCCTATGGAGAAGATTATCATTTTGTAATAAAAAAGAAACTCAAATCTTTGTTAAAAATCATTCATGACGAAATTGGAGAAGTAGAAGGCAGAGTGTTTGTAGACTCGGCTCCGGTAATGGAAAGGCAGTGGGCAGCTAAAAGTGGTTTAGGCTGGATCGGAAAAAATAGTTTACTGCTTAATAAAGGCTCTGGAAGTTTCTTTTTTTTAGCAGAAGTAATAATTGATTTAGAATTACAAGAAGACGGACCTGTAAAAGATTATTGTGGTACATGCACAAGATGTATAGATGCCTGCCCTACCGATGCCATACCAGCACCTTTTGTAGTAGATGGCAGCAAATGTATTTCTTATTTTACAATTGAATTAAAAGACGAGCTACCTTCTCAATACTCAAATAAATTTAAAGATTGGATATTTGGTTGCGACATATGTCAAGATGTTTGCCCTTGGAATAGGTTTTCTAAGCCTCACCAAACGCTTGAGTTTAACCCACATTCAGACTTAGAAAAAATGGACAAAGAAAGCTGGCATGATCTCACCGAGGATGTTTTTAGAGCGTTGTTTAAAAAATCTGCTGTTAAAAGAACAAAGTTTGAAGGTCTAAAGCGAAATATTAAATTCGTAAATGCTACCAATTAAAAAAGCAAAAGCCGGAACTAATCCGGCTTTAATATTCATTCTCTAAATTACTAAACTAAAGATTTAAATACTCAAATTGAGTTGCTTGTTGAATTTACCGAAACACCTGTCGATAACATCGCTGTATTTCGCATTAAACTTTGAAGTGCACCATTGTTTTAATTCTTTTACCTCGTTAATCATTAGATTCTTTAGAGCTTTTATAAGTTCTTTCTCAAAAAGAACCTTATCAAAGCTTACTTTTGCTAAGATCACTTTAAAGTATTCAAGCATTAGCCATTGATATTTTAAGTTGAACATTCTTTTAAACTTAGGTAGGTAGTGTTAATATAATTATATTTTAGCTAATTTGTACGCAAATTGCGGGTATTTTATTGGGATTTCCCCATACATTAAAATTTTTTCCATGAATATTACAATTAAAAGTCTATTTTTTTTGGTTTTAATGTCAATTTTTACTAGTAGAACTACACAAGCTCAAGAGGTTCAAATTGAAATTGGAAAGACTGAAATTAACGAAAATGAGACTTTCCAAATAATCATTAAACTTCAAAATGCCAGGTTAAGTAAACACTCTCCTTTTCCTGAAATTCCCGGGCTAGTACAACAAGGTACTTCTTCAACAAAAACTACTAGTTATGTAAATGGTCAGTTAACTTCATTCGAAAGTGTAACTCAAAACTATAAGCCTACCAGAAAGGGTACTTTTGTTTTAGCACCATTTAGTATGGAAATAAATGACATTGCTGCAAGGTCTCCAGGAGCAACTATTAAAGTGACTGCATCAGCAGGAAATGCGTCGCAAAAATCAGATCCATTTTCTAATTTTTGGGGAAATGATAGCAACAATGCAGAATTTGTAGATGTACAAGAAGATGCATTTTTTGCAGTTACAACCAACAAAAAAAATGTATATGTTGGCGAAGGTTTTACTCTAAGCATTTCATTCTATATCTCTCTTAAGAACAGAGCTAGAATGGAATTCGATAAAATAAGCGACCAATTAGGAGATATATTAAAAAAAGTAAAGCCTCAAAACTGTTGGGAAGAAAATTATGGTATTGATAAAATTAATCCTGAGTATGTTACTATTAATAATAAGCAATATACCCAGTACCGCATGTATCAGGCAACGTTTTTCCCTTTAAATGCAGAAGATATTAAAATTCCATCTGCAGGGTTAAGAATGATTAAATATAAGGTAGCAAAAAATCCTTCATTCTTTGGCAGAAACATGCAAGAGGATTATAAAACTTTCTATTCTAAAGCGGTAAATGTAAAAGTAAAAGAACTGCCACCTCACCCATTAAGTGCTCAGGTAAATGTAGGAGATTTTAAATTGATTGAAAAGCTTGACAAATCCATGATGGAAACCGGAAAAAGCTATAATTATCAATATGCGATTTCTGGTGAAGGTAACATAGCTTCTATCAACGAAATTGAAATTCCTAAACAAAGTAATTTTGATTTTTTCCCGCCTAGTACAAATACCAATATTAATAGAGGTCGAAATACAATTTCTGGTTCTAAAACCTTTTCTTATCAATTACAACCAAGAGAACCTGGTGAATTTGATTTGGGAGATTATTTCAATTGGGTTTATTTTAACACAGAAACAGGAAGTTACGATACCCTTCGATCTCAATACACAGTTCAAATAACCGGAGAAAGTAAAAAGAATGCAGAAATTGCATCTAATAATCCTGGAGGGTTTTACGACAAAATCTCAGATGAGAGCAACAAGCTAAGCAGTTTAGGAAGTAGAACATGGCTAAATATTACTTTTAATATAAGCCTACTCTTAGTATTGCTTGTATCTGCCTTTATGGTTTGGAAAAAACCTAGCTAATTAAAAAATGATAAATGCCTCAATACTATTTGGGGCATTTATCGCATATGCCTAAAACTAGTAGATTAGACTCTACCTTTTTATAACCTTTAGGCAAATTTATATTTTGTATTGGTATCTCTTCAAAACAAACTGTTGCCCCACAAGTACTACATTTAAAATGTACATGCTCATGTTGATGGTCCTCATCGTGGCAAGTTTCTCCACATAAAGCATATTTTACTACATTACCTTCATCAAGTACTTTATGCAGAATGCCTTTCTCTACAAAGCTTTTTAAAGACCTATAAATAGTAACACGATCACAGTTTTGTTTAAGTGTACATTCTATATTTTGCTCACTCAAGGCCTGCTCAGCATTAAGAAAAAGATTGAGAATTGTTGTTCTAATATCTGTTTTTCTAAGCTTATGTTTTTGAAGAAGTTGTTCAGCAGTCATATCCTTTTATTTACTCACAAAAATAAATGTAAATATATAATGAAACTTAAACTATGTCTGTTCTATTCAAAACATGAAGGTTTATTGGCCTCATTAAAATAAAAACATTAACTTTTATTAAATAATTAACTTTTAATTTAAAAAGCTTCTGATTTAAGTTCGAAGTTATAATTAAAAGTGAAATATAATTTTTTAAAAGAATTAAAAAAATTAATCAAAACAGCAGTGTTTTTGCGTTTGATTTAAACATTATTCTGAACATACAAGTAAGTTTTTAGATTCAGATTTTTTTGACTTTTCTATGAACAAAGAAAAAAAATACAACCTACTCTATCTGGACGACGAAGAAAGCAACCTTAGAATTTTTAAAGCTGCTTTTAAACAATACTATAAAATATTTACAGCAAAATCTGGTATAGAAGGCCTTGAGGTTCTCAAAAATGAAGAAATTCATTTAATAATAACCGACCAGAGAATGCCTAAAATGACTGGAGTTGAATTTCTGGAAAGAATTATTCCTGATTATCCAGACCCAGTAAGAATTATAATTACTGGTTTTGCAGATATTGAAGATATTGTAAGAGCTTTAAATAAGTGTGGGATACATAGGTATATTGTAAAACCATGGAACAGAGAAGAGTTAAAACTTACAATTGATAAGGCACTAGAAACTTATCAACTCAAAAAAGACAATGCTAATCTGGTTCAAGAACTGCAAGAAATTAATAATAATCTGGAAGAAAAAATCTCTGAGAGAACTGCAGAGTTAATGGAAACCAACAGGTTATTACATGATGCCAAAGAAAAAGCTGAAGAAGCCTCTTATGCCAAAGAGCGCTTTCTTTCTACCATGAGTCATGAGATTCGTACACCATTGAATGCAATTATTGGTGTATCTCATTTATTAAAGCAGTCTCCTTTAAATCCAGAACAACAAGATAATGTTCAAATTCTTGAGTTCTCAGCTAACAACCTTTTATCGCTCATCAACGACATTTTGGATATGTCTAAAATTGAAGCAGGTAAAATTGAGCTGGAATTCATCAATTTCGACTTGTTTAATCTATTGAGTGGTGTTTACAAAACCATGCAAACCAAAGCCCAAGATAAAGGTTTGCAATTTGAACTCGAATTAGATGAAAACCTACCAGTAAATATTATTGGTGATCAGGTAAGACTTGGACAAATACTTATCAACCTGGTTAGTAATGCTGTGAAATTTACAGAAAATGGCTCTGTTACCATTTTTGTAAAAGTGTTAAATGAAACAGATAGCCATGTTATGCTCAAGTTTGAAATTAAAGACACAGGTATTGGTATTTCTCCTGAAATGACAGATAAAATATTTGAAGATTTCTCTCAAGCAAGTAGCGATACCACAAGAAAATATGGCGGTACTGGCCTTGGGCTGGCTATCACTAAAAAGCTGGTTACTTTACACGATAGCGATATTATTGTTGTAAGTAAACCTGGAGAAGGTTCTTCTTTCAACTTCGAAATAAACTTTGAGAAAGGCACACTTTTTACAGAAGAAGGTACAGCAAAAGAAGACAAACCTACTATACTAGGTGATAAGAATTTGCAAGAAATGCTTATTCTAGTTGTAGAAGATAACAAGTTTAATCAAGTTATTGCTCGCAAATTCCTCACTGGTTGGAATGCAGAAGTAGAATTTGCAAATAATGGAGTAGAAGCACTGGAAAAACTTAAAAACAACAGAGCTTATAAGTTAATATTAATGGACATCCAAATGCCAGAAATGGATGGTTACGAAGCAACAAGACAAATTAGAAGCTGGCCTCAACCCTATTATAAAGAAATTCCTATAATAGCCCTTTCTGCATCTACTTTATCTGGAGAAAAAGACAAAGCGATTCAAACTGGAATGAATGACTATGTAATGAAGCCATTTAACCCAGATAACCTTTACAATAAGATTGTAACACTAAGCAATTCTTCGATTGAGTTAGTAAAAATTCCAACAGAAACTGTTTCTGATATACCTGAAGGTAAAAGCATATTGGAATTTACCCGATTTAAAAGAATGGTTGAGAACGACGAATCTTTCTATGCAGAACTCCTCGAACTTACTGTAGAAGATTACGAAGAGTTTAAAAATGATTTTAAAGATGCAGCCAAAAGCGAAGATCATAAAATCTTAAGTGAAATTTGCCATAAAATAAGACCAAGCATGATAGTACTTGGCTTAGATTGGCTTGACAACGAGATTTTAGACTATAGAGAAAGATTAAAAAATTCTGAAATAAGCGAAAGCGAAAAACATAATAAAATCAATTACTTTGATTCAGAGTTGAGTAAAGTAATTGTTGGTTTACAAGAAGAATTAAATACAAATTAATCTTATAATTCTTGGTGTTTGTTATTTAATTTGATTCGATATTTTCTGTAGTATTATCTATAGGAATCACCCAGAAATTATTAAAACCTTCACCAAGAATTAAACTTATTTGATTATAGGCGAGTAATTCCAAAATTGCCAAGAAATTAAATATTACTGCTATTCTCTCTGGAATTTCTTCTATTAGAGAGCTAAAAGATACTTTTTCACTCTTCGTTAGCTTCTCTAAAATCACCTCTTTTTGCGTCTCAATCTTATAAGGGTAAGGTACCACCTGATGTTTAATTTCTACTGGTTTGTTTTCAAACTTAAACATCACCTTTTGAAATACCTTTAATACTTTGTACAAGTCTATATCTTGAAGCTCGGTTTCAATATCATTTATTGAACTGAGCTTTTTAATTTCTTTAAGTACATTACCACGTTTTTCTCTGGTAACCATACCATCTTCCATTTGCTCCAGATCACCTACAACCGATTTATATTTTTTATACTCTAATAAATGTTGCACTAGATCTTCACGTGGATCTATTTCATTACCTTCTTCGTCTTTTTCTACACGAGGCAAAAGCATTTTAGCTTTAATTCTCATTAGTGTTGAAGCAACCAAAATAAACTCACTGGCAACTTCCATATTTAACTTTTCTAAATGCCTGATATATGCGACAAAATCGTTTGTGATTTTTGCTATTGGAATATCATGAATATCCAATTCATCTCTTCTAATAAAAAATAGAAGTAGATCAAAAGGGCCTTCAAACAGAGGGATTTTAACTTCAAAAGAATCTGACATACCAGAAAAATTGTAAATAAATTTTAACAGATGTACGAAAACTGCATCAATATGCCTGAAAATTCCGTACCTTATATGTAAGGTTTAAGTGAATACTTAAAATTATTTAAAACTTATGTAAAGATAATCAGTTTGATTAACATCATGGTACATAAAGATTTTTATCATAATCGAAAATCCTGTTTTTAGGTACTTTTAGAACAAGTTTGAATAATATTTTTTTGTAAAAAATACCAGAATCCTTTCTAAACTATCAAAAAAGCTGAATTTAATTATTCAAATCTTTGTTTATGGAAATAACATTGTAGTAAGTATAAAAAAAGCACATAGATTTTTATTTGAATAATTAAGTTTTGATATAAGAATAATCCAATAAATAATATATAAATAGTATTTTTAAAAGTGTTAACAGTTCATTTACGCTCATTAACTTTTAAAACACTGAAAAAAATTACATTATTATCTACCTTTATATTATTAAAATAATAATTAACAGACGAACAAGTTCCATACTGAAAACTCGAAAATATTAAAGCTATGAAATTCATTGCAATATTATTTTTCTCCGTAATATCTCTCAATGTTTTCGCACAAAGCGAGCTTGAGATTAAAGTAAGTGATTTACCTGTAAACAAAGGAAATATCGCTCCCGCTAACATTAGCGTGTCAGAAGACGACATTCTAGATCTAGGAATTACTTTTATAGATCAGGATTTAGTTACAGAAGTTCATTTTTCTGTTACCGATGCAGTTTTAAATTTTAGTCATACCAATAACTATCTGATAGAGTATAATAGAAATGACCAACTTATTGAGTTTGGTTGTTTAATTCCTTCAGAAGAAAAAGGTGTTTTTAGAATGAATGAGAAATTATTTATACCTATAGAAAGAGAGCTGGATGCTATTTCAGGACCTATTTCTCAAGGTGAATAAATAAATTTTGAAAAAGATATAAAAATGAAAGCTCTTCTGAAAAGAAGAGCTTTTTTTATTTTACAGTCAAAATACTGAAACTATTTTTTAATAATGAATACCTCTTATACTGTTAATTCTATCCATTGCCACTTCCATAGCAACAACTTGGGAATTCTTTTTCTGGCTATGAGCTGCTTCCAGAATTGAAAGTGATTTATCATAAATCATTTCTGTATAAGCAGTAGTCCAATTTACATCTTTGCCAATATATTCGGCATATACATTTATAACTCCTCCAGAGTTTACCACAAAGTCAGGTGCGTAAATCACACCTTTTTCTACACACTTATCTCCATGTTTTACTTCGTCTTCAAGCTGATTATTAGCACAACCTGCAATAATATCACATTTTAACCTGTCGAGAGAATTGTCATTAATTGTAGCTCCCAACGCACAAGGAGAATAGATATCTACATCTATATCATAAATTTCATCTAACCTTACTCCTTCAATATTAAATTGCTTTGTTACTTCTTTCAATCTATCTTCATAGAAATCAGAAGCATAAATAATACATTTTTCCTTCTTCAAATAGTCGATTAAGATTTTACCAACAGCACCTACACCTTGTACTGCTACTTTTTTTCCAGCGAGACTATCACTTCCATAAGCTACTTTGGCAGCCGCTTTCATACCCATATATGTGCCATAAGCTGTAAATGGAGAAGGATCTCCTAAACCACCCAAGTAATCTGGTAAACCAGAAACATATTTGGTTTGCATATGGATGTATTCCATATCGCGAGAGGTCATTCCAACATCTTCTGCTGTAATATATTTGCCATTGAGGTTTTCAATAAAATTCCCAAAAGCTCTCAATAATGCTTCAGATTTATGTTTTCTGGCATCGCCAATAATTACAGCTTTACCTCCACCAGCATTTAAACCAGCAACTGCATTTTTAAATGTCATCCCTCTAGAAAGTCTTAATACATCTTTTAATGCTTGACTTTCATCCTCATAAACCCACATTCTGGTACCACCAATGGCAGGCCCCAATATAGTATTATGTACTCCAATAATAGCTTTTAAACCTGTAGACTCATCATGACAAAAAACTACTTGCTCATGTCCTAACTCTGCTATCTGTTCAAATACGCTATTTCCTTTTTTTTCTTCTGTTATCATCAAAATAGGTTTTTATCTGAATTAGAAGAGCTTCAAAAAGCTTTCTAAAAAAATGGAACTTATTAAAGATCATTAAGGTAAACATATAGCTTTGCAGCTTAACAATATGTTTAAGTTAATCGGGCACAAATTTAATTCTTTTAAAATATTTTTGGGTATTTTGCGACCTATTGCCTTCCATTTAAAATAATATGACTAATAAGGAAAACTACAGTGGAAAAGTTTTTGATGCCGGGGTTTTAAGTAGAATCTTCCAATATGTAAAGCCTTATATAGGTTGGTTTTACATACTGGTTTTCTTAACCGTTTTGGTTGCTGCCCTGTCACCAGTAAGACCTTACCTAATACAAATAACAATAGATAGATATGTAGCAGCAGGAGATGTACAAGGTTTAATAAATATGGTAATCCTCATGGTTGTACTCATATTTTTTCAGGCTGGTATGGAATTTTGCAACACATATCTTTCTGGCTGGTTAGGTCAAAACATTATTAAAGACCTCAGGATAAAACTTTACCAACATATACTCAGCTTAAAACTCAGCTTTTTTGATCGTACAGCAATTGGCAGATTGGTAACCAGAAATATTTCTGATATTGAAACATTATCTGATGTTTTTACAAATGGCTTAGCTGCTATAATCGGAGATTTACTTCAATTGGTGTTCATTTTTGCTTTTATGATTTACGAAGATTGGAAACTCACACTTGTAAGTATGTCTGTTTTTCCATTTATGGTAATATCAACTTATGTATTTAAAGAAAAAATTAAATATGCTTTTAGTGATGTTAGAAATGCAGTTTCTAATTTAAACTCATTTGTACAAGAGCACATAACAGGTATGAGCATTGTACAAATTTTTAATAGCGAAAAGCGTGAATACGATAAGTTTGAAGATATAAATAAAGAACATTTAAGAGCAAATGTTAAAACGGTATTTTATTACTCCATTTACTTTCCAGTAGCTGAGGTTCTAGGCGCAGTCGGTACAGGCTTAGTTGTTTGGTATGGAGCTAAAGGAGTAATTGATGATAGAGTAAGTTTAGGTGTACTTATTCAGTTTATCATGTACATCAGTTTGTTTTTTAGGCCACTAAGACAAATTGCTGATAGATTTAATACATTACAATTAGGTATAGTAAGTTCAGATAGAATTTTAAAGTTATTAGACAACACGGATCATATTCAGAATACAGGCAACAAAAAAGTTGATCATTTTGATGGAAATGTGAAATTTGAAAATGTATTCTTTGCCTATAAAAACAATGATTATGTTTTAAAAGATATTTCTTTTGAAGTAAATCCTGGAGAAACGCTAGCATTTGTTGGTGCTACTGGCGCAGGCAAATCTTCTATTATTAATCTAATTTCTCGTTTTTATGAGATTAATAAAGGAGAAATTTCTATTGATGGCGTTCCTGTTAATCAGTATGAATTACAAAGTTTAAGAAGCCACATAGCAGTTGTTTTACAAGATGTTTTCCTTTTTTCAGATACCATTGAAAACAACATTACTCTAGGTAACCCAGATATTAGTAGAGAACAAATAATGGAAGCGGCTGAGCTTGTTGGCGCTAAAGAATTTATAGATAGACTTCCGGGAGGTTTAGATTATAATGTAATGGAAAGAGGCTCAACGCTTTCAGTAGGACAAAGACAATTGATTTCATTTGTAAGAGCTATTGTTTATGATCCTAAAATTATCATTCTTGATGAAGCTACCTCTTCTGTAGATAGCGAAACAGAAGAAATGATTCAGGAAGCAATAGAAAAGTTGATGAAAGGAAGAACAGCCATTGTAATTGCTCACAGACTTTCAACTATTCAAAAAGCAGATCAGATAATTGTGTTGGATAAAGGGAAAATAATGGAAAAAGGTAGACATGAAGAATTGCTAGAACAAAAAGGTTTTTATACTAATCTTTACAAGATTCAGTATAAAGAAGTGATATGAAACTGAAGTATTCAATTGTTGTTAGTTATAGATTTCTTAGCTTTTTAAATCCTTCTATTAGGGGGTTAACATTGTATCCTTTTATCATATTAAAACACAAGCATCTTCTAGATGACAAGGTTTTAATTAACCATGAAAAGATACATATAAAACAACAATTAGAATTACTGATATTGCCTTTCTATTTTCTATACATTTTAAATTACATATTTAATATTATAAAGTATAGATCACACTTTCTTGCCTATTACAATATCGCTTTTGAAAAAGAAGCCTATAATAATGAATATGATTTTAATTATTTGATAAAAAGAAAGCCATTTGCTTTTTGGAACTATTTAAAATAAAAAACCTGTCTTTATCAGACAGGTTTTCTTTTATTATACGACTATTAATTAATAAGTAACTTTTGGATCTAAAGCTTTTGCCTGCTCAATAAATTTTTCAACCATTGTTAGGCTAGGTACTACTCTTGTTAATTTTTTTTCAGCATTAACTTCAGCTAATTTAGCATGAAGGTTTTCTGCATTTCTATTTCTTAATTCTTTAATTGTATCTACACCAGAAGCTTTTAATAATTCAGCAAATTGCCCTGCAATACCCTTTACTCTAAACAAATCTGCCATATTTACCCAATCAAGCACTTTACCTTCGTCTACCCCACTAGAATTTGCGATATTTTTTCTTCCGCTTTTGTTAGCACCTGCCTCTAATAATTTTTCTACAGAACGAATGTTAGCTTTTGCTAATTTTTCTGCAAAAGCAGGACCTATACCTTCAATATCAGTTATCTTCTTTGACATAAGTTTTTAAATTTAATTAGTTGAAAATTGATTTTAGAGTAATTAATTCTTATTTAAAAAATCCTCCAAGCGCATCTCCTAACCCACCCGGCAAGTTGCCTTTAACCTGATTTAATATATCATCCCCTAAACCTTTCCCTAGCATCTCTACTAGACTTCCTTCATCCATATTTTCCTGAGCGGTTTTATTCGTAAGTTGATTTACTATAAAAGGGATTGCAAATTTACTTATACCTTCTGCAGCTTGAGTGGACAAGCCTAATTGGCTGATTAGTTTACCAGCATATTGATTAATTAAACCTAGAACAATAGGGTTTTTAAGAATTTCCGTTTTGCCCTGAAATAAACTAAGTAAGCCAGATATATTACCAGCCTTTAATTCATTTTGAAACCCTTCAGTAATAGTGTCTTTTGCAACGTCAACAGACTGTTCTGCTTTAGTTTCAGTCAAGCCATATTTAGATATAGCATCTTTTAGTAAGTCACCTTTTACTTGTGACAAAATATCTTCTATCATAAAAAATTAAATATTTGAATATTAAAAAATATTGTACTTTTCCGATCAATTGTGGTACTTTGCTAATATTTAATATTATAAAAGTACGTTGCCTTTAAGTAAGACTTTTAAGATTTATGCGAAATGCATGAATTACTGGTTGAAATAGAAAATTTGCTCTTTAAATATAATATATATTAAGTACACCTTATGAAAAAAAATAACTCAGCTATCATAATCCTAATTATTCTAATAATTTGTGTAGTTGTATGGTTTGTTTTTTTTAAGAAAAAATCCACAAAAAATAATACCACAAAAAAAGAAGTACCTGAACAGGTAACCAACCAAGCCCCTGCTGAGAAACCTACTTATAAAATAATTACTTGGAACCTTTTCAACTTTGGTAAAAGTAAAAATGCTCAAGAACTAGAATTTATAGCTGAAACGGTTCGCGATTTTGATGTACTTGCTATACAAGAAGTTTCCACTGGCCCAGCAGGTCCCCAAGCTGTTGCCAGACTAGCAGATATATTAAATAGAAAGGGAGCCAAATGGGATTACATTGTAAGTGATGCCACATCTGGAGATGGAACGGAAAGATACGCCTACATTTGGAAAACCAGTAAAGTTAAATTGAAAGGCAAACCAAGACTTTCTAAAGTACTAGATAAAAAGGTAGATAGAGAACCTTTCTTAGCCCATTTTATCAATAAGAATGATTCATTTTTACTAGCAAGTTTTCATGCAATACCTACCTCAAAAAAACCTGAAACAGAAAACAGCTTGCTTTATCTTATCCATAAAAACAATGTTAAACAGAATATGCTATTTATGGGTGATTTTAATCAATCTGAAAAACATGAAGCATTTGATAATCTAAAAAAAGAAAATTACTTACCTACCATAACCAAACAAAAGACTAGTTTGAAAATGAAAGTGAAGAATGGGCAGAAACTGGCTAAAGAATATGATAACATTTTCTACGAGAAAGATTTCTTTAAAATTCAAGCTAGCGGTATAATAAATTTTGCAGATAGTTTCAGAACATTAAAAGAAGCAAGAAAAATTTCTGACCATATACCCATATGGATAGAAATTAAGGTAAATTAATTTTTGATTTGCATTTTGATGTATAAAAATTAATTTCTTCTGCTATTTACCTATTAAACAATGGTTAATTTGTTTATACGTTCTCAAAACAAGAATAAATTTCACTGACACTTAGTTAAAAAAACACACTAATGCGAATAACAATGTGCAACTAGCAAAGTTAAGCAATATCCACTCACTAAATTTTCATTTATTAACGTTATCATATTAGTTTAAGATTTTACACTAAAAAAGACCTATATAAACCAAATTTATATCCATGTCAATGCATACTAATAGCTCTTCTTACTTAAATGAAACCGATGGTATTATTGTGTCTCATTCAGGAGTGATAAATGAAAAGGTGATATCAGAGAAAGGAGGGTTAATTAGAGAAATATTCAAAGATAATATTTATCTGTCAAGAAAAATATTCTCTATATATATGGAGCTCATTCAAAACATCTATTACTATTCTTCTGAAAAAGTTGATATAAATGGCAAAGACTATAGTGTCGGTTCTGTAAAAGTAGTTAAAAGTAAATCTGGTTATATAATACAAAGTTGTAACCTTGCCGAAAAGAATTTTGTAGACAACATTCAGAAAAAGTTTCCAGTAATAAATACTCTGAATAAAGAAAAACTTAGAAAGCTAAAAATTGAACAAAGAAAGAAACCACAAGAAGAATTAAGTAAGGGTGCCGGCATAGGACTTATACAAATAGCTATTATTTCAGAAAATCCTTTGAAAATATTTTTTCAGTCTAAAAACCATACACAATCATATTATAATATTCATGTAAATGTTGATGCAGATCACTAATTTATTTTCTGTATATACTTTTTAACAATTTCCAGACTTTGAACTTAACTTTATATTATCTGTTCTTTTTTAATCAATACATCAAATAAACTTTTTAAGCTTAAACAGTAAATATAAAAAATACCTCACATTACAAATTTTAACAGTTTTGGGGATAATTTTTATTGATTAATTGTTATATTCAGGACTAATAGGAGGTAAATCTTTTATATTAAAATATTTAATTAAAGTCTGTAACAAGAATAAATATAATAGCCGGCTTGCCGGTAATAATGATTTTTTGTTCTTTGAAATGTGATTAAGACTTAACATCACTCCAGTCCCACTGTTGCGATTTTGTTAATTCCCTGAGAGAGAAATGTGGACAAAAAACGGCTAATTATGCTGCTATAACAGTTTATTAAAACTGTTACTTTTCGTCTATGCTTTTATCTAAAATTTATGTGGAGACTTTAAAGTTATGCTATTTCTTAATCTCATGAGCGTATAATCATTAATGTCCTGATTTTCAACTAAAAAATTCATTATGAGTGTATTAGATAAAATAAAAACAAATTACAGTACCTCAATAAATGAGATGAGCGTGTCTGAGTATCTTGACATTTGCAAAAAGGATAGCTCTGCTTTTTCAAAACCAGCTGAAAGAATACTAAAAGCGATAGGTGAACCTGAATTTATCGACACTAAAGAAGATCCTAAACTCAGTAGAATTTTCTCGAATAAAACAATTAAGGTCTACCCTGCTTTTAAGGAGTTTTATGGAATGGAAACTACCATAGAACAAATAGTTTCTTATTTTAGGCATTCAGCACAAGGTCTTGAAGAGAAAAAGCAAATTCTTTATCTAATGGGTCCAGTGGGAGGAGGAAAAAGTTCTTTAGCAGAAAAACTAAAGGATTTAATGCAGCATATGCCAATATATGTACTAAAAGCTCAAAATTATTTAAGTCCTGTATATGAAAGTCCACTCGGTTTATTTGCAGACTATCGCGCCGAGATTGAAGAGGAATATGGTATTCCTGGCAGATATATTCCTGCTTGCATGAGTCCATGGGCATCTAAAAGGTTAAAAGAATTTAATGGCGATGTAAACAAGTTTAAGGTAGTTAAACTGTATCCATCTATACAAAATCAAATTGCTGTTGCCAAAACAGAACCTGGTGATGAAAACAATCAAGATATTTCTACCTTGGTAGGTAAAGTAGACATTAGAAAACTTGCAGATTTTCAGCAAAGTGACCCTGATGCTTATTCTTATACCGGTGGTTTATGTCTTGCAAACCAAGGTATACTTGAGTTTGTAGAGATGTTTAAAGCTCCTATTAAGGTGTTAAACCCAATGTTGACTGCCACTCAGGAAAATAATTATAAAGGTACAGAGCCTATTGGAGCAATTCCTTACGATGGAATTATATTGGCACACTCAAATGAGTCTGAATGGGCCAAGTTCACTAATGATAAGAAAAACGAAGCTTTTCTTGATAGGATTTATAAAGTACAAGTACCTTATTGCTTAAGAGTAAGTGAAGAAGTTAAGATTTATGAAAAACTCATTCGCGAAAGCTCATTAAGAGAAGCTATATGTGCGCCAAAAACCTTATTAATGCTTTCTGAGTTTTCTGTATTAACTCGTATGAAAGAGCCAGAAAATTCTAATGTTTACTCTAAACTGAGAGTTTACAATGGCGAAACCCTAAAAGAAACTGATCCAAATGCAAAATCATTACAAGAATATAAAGATGAAGCAGGGATTAACGAAGGGATGACTGGTATCTCTACCAGATTTGCTTTTAAAGTATTATCTAAAGTTTTTAATTACGATAACGAAGAAATTGCAGCAAACCCAGTTCACTTGCTTTATGTACTTGAGCAGGAAGTTGTAAAAATGCAATTAGATAAAGATACAGAAGATCGATATCTATATTATATCAAATCAATTTTGGCTAGTAAGTATGCTGAATTTATAGCTGATGAAATTCAAAAAGCATATATAGAATCTTACCAAACTTATGGTCAAAACCTATTTGAAAAATATGTAATCTACGCAGACTACTGGATGCAGAGAAACGATTATAGAGATCCTGATTCTGGTGAAATTCTGGATAGAAGAGTGCTTAACGAAGAACTCGAGAAAATTGAAAAACCTGCTGGCATTGCTAATCCAAAAGATTTTAGATCTGAAGTTACCAATTTTACTCTTCGCTACAAAGCAAACAATGGAGGTAAAATGCCACGGTGGGACTCTTACGAAAAGATTAAAACTGTAATTGAAAAGAAAATCTTTACAAACACAGAGGATCTTTTACCAATCATATCATTTAATGTAAAATCTTCTCAAGACGATGAGAAAAAACATAAAGATTTCCTAAAAAGAATGAAAGACAGAGGTTACACCCAACGCCAAATTAGAATTTTGGTAGACTGGTTTATGCGTGTAAGAAAAACAATGTCTTAATCTTAGATTAGAATTTAAGAATACCGAAATATTTTATTCATTCAATTTCTTGAATTAGCTGTATATGAGCATTATCATCGATAGGAGAAAAAATAATAAAGGAAAATCCCATAATAATCGCCAAAAGTTTCTAAAAAGAGTTGAAGGTCAGATAAAAAGGGCAATACCTGATATAATTAGCAAAGAGAGTATCAAAGACAGTAATACCGGTGGTAAAGTAAAAGTCCCTGTTAAAGGAATAAAAGAATACAGCTTCTCACATGACCCATCTTCAGGAAATAAAAAGGTTGTTAGACCTGGAAATGATAAATTTATAGAAGGAGACCGTATACCTAAACCTCAGGGAGGTAAAGGTAGCGGTCGAGGTAAAGGATCGAATAGCCCTGAAGTAACTGAAGATGAGTTCTTGGTTGAACTTTCAAGAGAAGAGTTTTTAAAGTATTTCTTTGAAGATCTTGAGCTTCCTAATATGGTAAAAAAATATATGGAAAGTACTGAAGATTTTCAAACTAAAAGAGCTGGCTACATTAAATATGGTAATCCATCTAAACTCAATATTAAAACAAGTTATCAACAGTCTCTAGCTAGACAAATCTCTTTAAGAGGAGCCTTTCTTCAAAAAATCAAACGCTTAGAAGAAGAACTTGCGAAAACTAAAAAAGAAGAGAGAAGATTAGAGTTACTCGAAGAGATTGAAACAGCCAAAAGGCATTCAAAAACAATCCCTTTCTTTGAAGAAGTAGATTTAAGATACAACAATTTTGAGCAGGTACCTCTCCCAACAACATCAGCAGTTATGTTTTGTGTTATGGACGTATCTGCTTCTATGGGATATCACGAAAAAGATATAGCCAAAAGGTTTTTTACACTGCTATATCTATTTCTAACTAAATCTTATAAAAATGTAGAGATCGTTTTTATTAGACACCACACTTTAGCAAAAGAGGTAGATGAAGAAGAGTTTTTTAACTCTAGAGAAAGTGGAGGAACAGTTGTAGCACCATCACTAGAATTAATGCACAAGATCATAAAAGATCGCTACGATACTGATCAGTGGAATATATACTGCTGCCAAGCAACTGATGGTGACGTTTGGTCTGACAGAGATGCGATTGATTGTGGGAAAATTTTAGAAAGAGACATACTTCCAATCATACAATTTATGGCTTATATTGAAATAAATGACCATGATATGGATGGAGCCCTTTGGCAAGTTTACCAGAAGTTTAGAGATAGCCAGCACTTTTCTATGAGAAACATATATGATGTAAACCAGATATGGCCTGTCTTTAAAGGACTTTTCAAAAAAGATATAAAAAAGGCAACAGCCTAATGTTTGCCTTCTATTTCATACATATTAGTAAATATGTACATTTTCATTAAAACAAAAGAGAATGTCGAAAATTGAAAGCTATAAAAAATTATTCTGTGCAAAGAACTGGAATTACGACACGCTCGCAGCAGCCGATGAAGTAACTTCTCAGATAGGCAGAGACAAATTCAATTTAACTATATACCCAAACCAAATTGAAATTGTTACTGCTGAGCAAATGATTGATGCTTACTCATTAATCGGTCTGCCAACCTCCTACCCTCACTGGAAATTTGGGAAAGATTTTGTTTTTAACCAGAATAACTATTCTAAAGGTAGACAAGGTTTATCTTATGAGATGGTGATAAACTCAAACCCATGTATAAGCTATAACATGGAGAACAACACCACTTGTATGATGGTATTGGTTATTGCTCATGCTTGCCAAGGCCACAATGCTTTCTTTAAGAATAACTATATGTTCAAAGACTGGACATCAGCAGATTCTATAATTGATTATATGGTATTTGCGAGAAAGTTTGTGCTTAAATGTGAAGAAGACCATAGTCCAGAAGAGGTTGAAGCAGTGTTAGATGCATGCCATGCATTAATGAATCATGGCATAGACAAATACCATAAACCGCCTAAGCTTTCGCCTATAGAAGAACAAGAAAGATTAAAAAGACTTACCAATATTAAAAGAGAGAATTACAATGAACTATGGAAAACACTTCCAATAGACTTAGTAATGCCATCTCAAAAAAGAAGAAAAAGTGACCATAACTTCCCTGATGAACCTGAAGAAAATTTACTTTATTTTATAGAAAAAAATGCGCCTACACTTCCAACATGGAAGAGAGAGTTGGTAAGAATTGTGAGAAAAGTGGCTCAATACTTTTACCCTCAGGGAATGACCAAAGTAATGAATGAAGGTTTTGCCACTTTTATGCATTACCATATAATTAATGAAATGTATGAGCAAGGGTATTTGAATGATGGATTTATGCTTGAGTTTTTGCATAGTCACTCTTCTGTAATATTCCAACCAGAATATAATAGCAAATTCTTTTCTGGCCTAAATCCATATACTTTAGGTTTTAATATTTTCATGGATATTAAAAGAATTTGCCAAGACCCTACAAGCGAAGACAAAGAATGGTTTCCAAACTTAATTGGCAAAAATTGGCTAGACGAGGTGCATTATGCCATGGAAAACTTTAGGGATGACAGTTTTGTACTTCAATACCTATCTCCTAAAGTAATTAGAGATATGCGTTTATTTACGATTGCCGATTTCGAAAATGAAGATGAATACGAAATTGAAGCAATACATAATGAGAAAGGTTATCGCAGAATTAGAGAATATTTAAGTGAACAATATAAAAGAGCACAGTTTGTTCCTGATATTCAAGTAGTAAAAGTGGATAGGTATTCAAATAGAAAGCTGCACCTACTTCACCAGATTACAAATGACAAAAGGCTTAATCCAAAAGATGCTGAAAGTACTTTAGATTATGTTCGCTATTTGTGGGAGTTTCCAGTAGAACTTATATCAAGGAATAAGCTAGGGATAAATGAAGAAGTTTATCAAAGCGAATAAAATTTAAATTTATTTATATTAAAAAGAGGTGAGCTTGAATTTGAAACTCACCTCTTTTTATTTTATCCAGCATTAGAATTACTTATATCAATTAACTGCTTATTATTCTAAGTTTAATAGAAAATATATATGAAGTATCATGTCTAATTTTTAAGATATAAGCTCACTTTTTAATGATTTAACTAATACAATTACACATAATCATTTTTAATTATACTAAGCTAAATACTTACTAAAGACATTCAACATGTATGTAAATTAGTTTAAAAGTAATTATTCAGATTAATTCTAGATCTTTATTTTTTATTCGAAATTCACTATTAATCACAATAATAGAAATACTAATCTTGAAATATTGTAGTAATAAAAACTACCTAAAAAATAATATTAATTGATACCTCTTCTAAAAGTTTTTAATGCATAATTGATGAATTAATTAAAATTAACAACTTTACTTTGCCATTTTAAGAATATTCAAACCCCATAACAGCTATTAACTATTAATTCGGCTCTAATACAATCACCTCCATATTTAATGTAAGATACAGGCGTTAATAAGACTACTAAAATATTAATACTGCCTGAATAATGATTGATGTAACATTTTCACAGAAAAAGTATATTTCCTCATTTAACAAAATATTACTTTTCACTGCACTGCTAATTGCTAGCTCAAGGTTATTTGCAGGTATTTCACCAATACAGGGCGATAATATAGCGATAATTAGTAATGATTCTTTAGTTGCTAATGGTAGCATTACCACAAATTATCAAGATCAAACTAATTTTGGTAACGCATCTGTTTCTGGAGGAAATGTAACTCATACATTCTATATAGAAAATCAAGGTGCTGGTGCATTAATTTTATCAGGCGGACCTAATTATGTGAATATTAGTGGTACTGATGCCAGTGATTTTTCAGTAATTACTCAACCAACAGGTCCAACAATAGCCAGTTCATCATCAAGTATTTTCGAAATAAAATTTTCACCTACAACAACAGGTAGTAAAACAGCAATTGTTACAATAAACAGTAATGACAGTTCTGTGCCATCTTACACTTTTGCTATCTCAGGTATAGCAGAAAGCGCAAATCCTGAAATAGAACTTTATGGCAACAACATCAGTATACAAAACAACGACAACACACCTTCCACTTCTGATTTTACAGACTTTGGAGATATATCGATTTCTAGTAGTGTCTCTAAAATATATTCAATTTATAATAGTGGTAGCAGTTCCCTATTAATTACAGGAAACCCAAGAGTAAGCATTTCAGGTGCAGATGCAAGCGATTTTTCTCTATCTTATCAACCATCTGCTTCTATCTCATCAGGACATTCATCTAGTTTTCAATTAACCTTTAATCCAACAAGCACAGGATTAAAAACAGCAGTCATAACTATTCTAAGCAACGATCCTGATGAAGCGTCTTTTTCTTTTACTGTACAAGGTAATGTTCAGGATACTGAAATAAATGTTACTGGAAATGGCAATACTATCACAAATAACCAGACATTAACTAGTACTTCAGACAACACCGATTTCGGAGATGTTTATTTAAGTAACAGTTCTACAAACACCTATGTAATTGAGAATTCAGGGCAAATAAACTTATTACTCAATGGTACTCCAACAATCTCAATCATTGGTTCTGATGCCAGTAATTTTTCTGTAAGTACTTCTCCGAGTACAAGTATATCCAGTGGAAGTAATACAACATTCGCTATTACTTTTACTCCTACTTCAACTGGAACAAAAAATGCCAATATTATAATCAGTAATAATGATAGCGACGAAAACCCTTATAGTTTTGCCATAACAGGAAATTGCATTACTCCAGAGATAAAAGTTGAAGGAAATAATGTGGAAATTAGCGATGGAAGCACGACTACATCAACATCAGATAAAACAAACTTTGGAAGCATTAGAACTGGAAACTCAAGTTCTGCTACATTTAAGATTTCAAACACTGGAACAGGCACTTTAAATCTAAGTGGAACACCAACTATAAATATTAGTGGAACACATGCGTCTGACTTCACTGTAACTTCTGCCCCTTCTACATCTATAGGCACTTCATCTAATAGTACATTTGACATCCAATTTTCTCCATCATCTACAGGAACTAGAAATGCCACAGTTACAATAGTTAATAATGATGTTGATGAGAATAACTATACATTCAACATAGCAGGAACAGGAATTGAACCGATTATAGCAATTAAAGGGAATAATAATGTTATTTCAAATAATGATAGCTCGCCGAGTAGTACAGACTTTACAGACTTTGGCAATGTGAGAGAAAATGGCGGACAGCTTACCAGAACCTTTTATATACACAACAATGGAACTGCATCACTTAATCTATCGGGGTCTGTAGTTATTACTGGCACAAATGCATCAGATTTCACATTGACTTCTACACCTGCAAGTGTAATTTCTGCTGGCAATTCAACTTCTTTTAAAATTAAATTTAACCCATCAGCAATTGGAATTAGAAGCGCTCAATTGGAAATAAACTCAGACGACTCTGATCTTTCTCCATATAGCTTTAGCATTCAAGGCAATGGTACTGAACCTGAAATTCAAGTTAAAGGCAATAACACTATTATTTCGAATAATGATATTACACCAGATACAAATGATTTCACAGACTTTGGCGATGCAATCGTTTCTGGCAGCACTGTAACAAAAACGTTTTATATATTAAACAATGGTTCTGCCTCACTAAATATATCAGGATCGGTATCAGTTAGTGGCACAAATGCCTCTGAGTTTTCTGTGATTACCAGTCCATCTAATGTAATTGCTGTGGGAGGTTCAACCTATTTTCAAATTGAATTTAACCCAACTAGTCCTGGAACTAGAACTGCAACACTGCAAATAAACTCAGACGATTCTGACCTATCGCCATATATATTCGCTATCGAGGGAAATGGTGTAAAACCAAACATCATTGTTTCAGGAAATTATTTGAGCATTTCAAATAATGACAATAGTCCATCTACTACTGACAATACAAAATTTGGAGATGTATTGGTAAGTAGTGGAAATATTGCAAAAACATTTTATATCAAAAATACTGGAACCTCGCCGCTAAATATTACTGGCTCTGTAAATATTTCTGGAACAAATGCTGCAGATTTTTCTCTAACTTCTTCTCCTACAAATATTATTGCTGTGGGAGATTCTACTGCTTTCCAAATTACTTTTGACCCTTCTGCTGCAGGTATCAGATCAGCGCAAATACAAATAACATCTGACGATTTAGACTCTTCACCCTTTGTGTTTTCTATTGAAGGAAGTGGCACAGAACCTGCATTTGCTTTAAAAGGAAATAATACCGAAATAAGCAATAATGACAATTCTCCCTCAACAACTGATTTTACTGATTTTGGAAATGTGAGAGTGGATGGAAGTATATTACCCAGAACTTTTTTCATTTTAAATAAAGGTACATCTGATTTAAATCTTACTGGGACAATTTCAATTTCTGGAACAAATGCTGCGGATTTTTCTCTAACCTCCGCTCCAAATACTACAATAGCTGCTGGAGATTCAACTTCTTTTCAGCTTACTTTTGAGCCATCTAATATTGCTATAAGATCAGCTCAACTTCAAATAAGTTCTAATGATACTGACTTATCTCTATTTACTATTGACATACAAGGTACAGGTACTGAGCCTATCATTGCGCTAAAAGGAAATAATACTGACATTAGCAATAATGATAGTTCACCAAGCACTACCGATTTTACTGATTTTGGAGATGTGAGAACAGATGGTAGTCAGTTAACAAAAACATTCTATATCCTCAATAATGGAACATCCTCATTAAATCTAAGTGGCTCTGTAAATATTTCTGGAACAAATGCTGCGGATTTCTCTTTAGTTTCAACACCTGCTAATGTTATTGCCGTGGGAGATTCTACTGCTTTCCAAATTACTTTTGATCCTTCTAATATTGGTACAAGATCAGCTCAGATTCAGATAAACTCAGATGATACAGACCTCTCTCCTTTCACATTCGATATACAAGGGACAGGAACAGAACCTATTATTGCTTTGAAAGGGAATAATACAGATATTAGTAATAATAACAGTTCCACGAGCAGTGCAGACTTTACAAATTTTGGAGATGTAAGAACCGATGGAAGCCAAATAACTAGAACATTTTACATCCTAAATAAAGGAACTGCTACATTGAATATTTCTGGTTCAGTTAGTATTTCTGGAACTGATGCCTCAAATTTCTCATTAACTACAACTCCTTCAAGTTCAATTATAGTTGGTGACTCAACTGCTTTTCAGGTTAGCTTTTCTCCTTCTACAACAGGAATAAAATCAGCAAATATCCACATAAGTTCTGATGATACTGACTTATCACCTTTTACTATTAATATTCAAGGAAATGGCATTGAACCAGTATTTGCACTAAAAGGCAATAACTCTAACATAAATAATAATGACAGCTCACCAAGTACAACAGATTTTACTGATTTCGGCGATGTGAGAACGGATGGCAGTCTATTAACCAGAACTTTCTACATTCTTAATAATGGAACTGCTACTTTAAACTTGGCTGGCTCTGTAAGCATCTCTGGTACAAATGCTACTGAGTTTTCTTTAACTTCAGCACCTGCTAATGTTATTGCTGTGGGAGATTCTACTACCTTTCAAATTGCTTTCGATCCTTCAGTTACTGGAACAAGATCAGCGCAAATTCAGATAAACTCAGATGATACAGACCTCTCTCCTTTCACTTTTAGTATTCAAGGAAACGGTATAGAACCGGTTTTTACATTAAAGGGAAATAATACTGATATCTCTAATAATGATAGTTCTCCTAGCACTATTGATTTTACAGATTTCGCTGATGTAAGAATTGATGGCAGCCAACAAACAAGAATATTTTATATCCTTAATACTGGAACAGCCATTTTAAATTTAGCAGGTTCAGCAAATATCTCTGGCACAAATGCTACTGATTTCACTTTAACTTCAGCACCTGCTAATGTTATTGCCGTGGGAGATTCTACTGCTTTCCAAATTACTTTTGATCCATCTGATATTGGAACAAGATCGGCGCAAATTCAGATAAACTCAGATGATACAGACCTCTCTCCTTTCACATTCGATATACAAGGGACAGGAACAGAACCTATTATTGCTTTGAAAGGGAATAATACAGATATAAGTAATAATGACACCTCTCCGGATACTACTGATTTTACAGATTTCGCTGATGTAAGAATTGATGGTAGCCAACAAACAAGAATATTTTATATCCTTAATACTGGAACAGCCATTTTAAATTTAGCAGGTTCAGTAAATATCTCTGGCACAAATGCTACTGATTTCACTCTAACTTCAGCACCTGCTAGTGTAATTGCTGTGGGAGATTCTACTGCTTTCCAAATTACTTTTGATCCTTCTGATATTGGTACAAGATCGGCGCAAATTCAGATAAACTCAGATGATACAGACCTCTCTCCTTTCACATTCGATATACAAGGGACAGGAACAGAACCTATTATTGCTTTGAAAGGGAATAATACAGATATAAGTAATAATGACACCTCTCCGGATACTACTGATTTTACAGATTTCGCTGATGTAAGAATTGATGGTAGCCAACAAACAAGAACATTCTACATTCTTAATAATGGAACAGCCACTTTAAATTTAGCAGGTTCAGTAAATATCTCTGGTACAAATGCTACTAATTTCACTTTAACTTCAGCACCTGCTAGTGTAATTGCTGTGGGAGATTCTACTGCCTTTCAAATTACTTTTGATCCGTCAGCTATTGGTACAAGATCAGCGCAAATTCAGATTAACTCAGATGATCCCGATCAATCTCCATTTACTTTTAGTATTCAGGGAAATGGCATTGAACCAGAGATAGTAGTAAAAGGGAATAATTCAATTATAAATATCAACAATACTCCTCAAGCTTCTGACTTTACAGATTTTGGTGAAATTAGAATTGATGGAGAAACAAGTACACAAACATTCTATATAAAAAACGAGGGAACAGCATTACTGAATTTAACCAGTGCAATTACTATAACTGGAACAAATGCAAGTGATTTTAGTATAGTTAGTTCCCCAAGCAATAGTATAAATCCAGATGACTCTACTTCTTTTCAGATAAAATTTGATCCATCTGGTGTTAATACAAGAACTGCTATTATAACCATTGTATCAGACGATTTAGATCAAACACCATTTACTTTTAATTTACAAGGTTATGGTACTGAGCCAGTTATTAATATCTTGGGTAATAATACCTCTATCAGCAATAATAATTCACTTATTCAAACATCTGACTTCACAGATTTTGGAGATTTAAGAATAGATAATTCACCTACAAGCCATACTTTCGAAATCAAAAATATTGGTACAACAGATTTAAACCTGAGTGGATCGCCACTAATTCAATTAGAAGGTAGCTCATATTTCACAGTTGATTATTCATCTACTAATAATAGTATATCAGCGGGAAATGCCACAACTTTCACTGTTACATTCAACCCTGAAACTACGGGAACAGCTTCAGCAACAATCATTATCAATTCAAATGATCAAACAAATGCAATTTTCGAAATCAATCTGGAAGGAAATGGCATAGTACCTATTGCATTAGTCAAATCAAATGATAATAGTATTTACAATGGCAGCTTAATACCTTCTACTACAAATAACACAGATTTAGGAGAAGCAATAGCGGCTTATAATTCTGTAGAAAAGGAATACTTTATAAAGAACATCGGAACTGCGACTCTAAACCTAACTAACTCTACAATTGATATAAGTGGCGCATCTGCTGATGCATTTAGTATTAATAATAGCAGTCTTTCAACATCAATCGCTGTTGGAGATAGTACTAGTTTTAAAATTATATTTACTCCTCAAAGTCCGGGAGTTAAAAATGCAAGTATTTTAATCTCTACCGACGATCCAGAAAACTTGCAATATGGATTCAATATTCAAGGTACAGGGCTTGAGCAAAAACCTGTTGCTGCTAACGATACTGTTTATGTAATCAAAAATAGAGTTTCAGTTATTGATGTACAAGATAATGACTCCCACCCAGGTGGACATGACATGACAACCTCAATAGCTCTAGCACCAAATAAAGGTTATGCTAATGTAGTAGACAATAGCATACATTACTCTCCTAGCCTAGAATACACTGGTGTTGACAGCTTAGTTTATAATGTTTGTGATTTCAATAATTTATGTGATGAAGCAATAGTATATCTCTATGTATTAGAAAATAACAAGCCAATAGCAAATGACGATATTGTGAATATTACAACAAATACATCGAAAACCATTAATGTGCAAAGTAACGATATTGAATTAACCAATGGACTTTTAACAACTCAGATCATATCTAATCCTGTAAATGGCAGTGCCAGTGTAAAAAACAATATAGATATCTTTTATACTCCTCAACAAAGCTTTATTGGTTCAGATAAAATCACCTATTCTATATGTAATGCAGAAGGACTTTGTGATACGGCATATGTGTACCTAACTATAAATACAGAAAACTATAAACCCATAGCAACTAATGATACTATCACAATGTATCAGGGTGATATAGCAAACTTCGATGTATTGGCAAATGATTTAAACCCAGGAGATAATACGCTTTCATTGTCAATTATCGAAAATGCATCAAATGGAAAAGTTACGGTTGAAAATCAAAACTCAATCTTTTATCAACCAATAAGTACATTTTCTGGAGCAGATCGAATCGATTATGCTATTTGTAATTCTATGGATATCTGCGATACAGCAAGTGTTATTATAACCATATTACCTAAAACTGCGCCTATTGCACTTTCAGATATTTACTCAACTATTTCTGGAGCAATTATCACTATTGATGTACTTGCAAATGATACAGATGAAGAGAATAATATCAACCCAGAATTGACAGAAATTTTAGTGAATCCTGAGAATGGAGAATTATTAGCAAAGGGGAATGGAGAGTTTGAGTATCTATCTTCAGCTTATTTTACTGGTACAGACCGATTTGTATATCAAATTTGTGATTCTACTGGCTTATGCGATAGTGATACAGTTTTTATACTAGTAGAAACTCCAGCTTCAGATTTAGTAAAAATCACCAAAGGTTTCTCTCCAAATGGTGATGGAATAAATGATAATTGGTTTATTGAAGGTTTAGAGTACTTCCCTAGAAACGAAGTAAAAGTTTACTCTAGAGATGGCAATATTATTTACGAAGCGTCAGGTTACGATAATAATACAACTTATTGGGATGGCAAGTCACAATACTTACTCAATATAGGTGATGGATATGTAAAAGAAGGCACTTATTATTATCTTTTAGATTTGGGTAATGGGGAAGAACCAAGGACTGGATTTATTGAAATAAAATACTAGAAAAGTCGTATCTAATTTAGATTAAAACTTACCTATCAAACAACCTACAAACGTAAAAGGTAATCTTTACAAATATTTATAATACAAGTGTTAAGCTAATCAAAGAACCAATAAAAAAGGACGTTTATGATTTGTAATGATTTAACGAATTACAAATGAACAAACTTTTCATACTTACTATATTGATATTTATGAGCTCTGCTTTTGCCAACATTATGGCACAAGTAAAGTTTCATTATACCCAATATTCTTACAACCCATATATCATAAATCCTGCATATGCTGGAAGCAGTGAAGCATTAGAAATGGTAGCTTCTGTTAGAAAGCAATGGATGGGTATAGAAGGAGCGCCTTTTTCTCAGGTGTTTGCAGCACATACACCTATTAAAAGCAAAAATTTGGGTATCGGATTAATAATAGCCAATGACAAAGTGGGTGTTCATAATAACTATAAAATCTCTACCTCATACGCATATAGGTTAAAGTTCAAAAATGGACATACACTCTCTATGGGACTTCAAGGAGGTTTTTATCAGCAAATATCAGATTACACAGAAATAATACAATCTTTGCCGAATAATTCTGATCCTGCGTTTAATGAGGCGGGTTCTAAACAAATGAAAGCAACATTTGGAACTGGCTTATTTTATTATGCAAAAAACTTCTATTATGGTCTCTCTCTATTAAATATAGAAACTAAGGAATACTTTGATAATACTCAGGCATTTCTTTCTGCAGGTGCGGTGTTTAACTTATCAAACAACTTGGTGTTACAGCCTGCTATTTTGATAAAAGCAGATAAAGATTCAGACCTAACCTCTGATATTTCTACCAACTTTATATTTAATGATGTTCTTTGGCTTGGAGTTTCATACAGAACTTTTAGTTCTTTTAACTTTCTTAGTCAAATTCAAGTTACTCCGCAAATTAGATTTGGTTATTCTTATGATACGGCTCCTAAAGAGTTATCAAATAACCTAGCATCTGGAGGTCATGAGATTATGCTAAAATACCGATTTACTTTCTACAGATCCAGAGTAATTACACCTAGATACTTTTAAGATATTTTGCTTGTAACAATAAATAAAGAGATTATGCAAAATACCATAATTACCATTAATCGTCACAGTAAAACATTATCTGCACTTATAATGAAAACCTTGGTTTTAATACTCTTCATTATTTCAATTGGTAATTATGTTGCAGCACAAGAAACTATTTTAAATGGTTTTCAGACTGAATTAAAAAGAGCAAATACTTTTTATAATGATCATTACTACGATAAAGCGCTCGACTTATTTATCAGTACCCACAAATTAGATCCTAGAGACGATATTAAACTTAAAATTGCCGATTGCTACTTAAAACTCAACCAATCGGAAGAAGCTAGTTTTTGGTATGAAAAACTTATTGAAAATAATTTTAATCTCAGCTCAAAAGACATATTAAAGTATGTAATCGCATTAACTGGGAAAAGCGATTATCAAAAAGCACAGATTTGGTACGAAAAATATAAAGAACTACAATCAGACTCTATATCAACTAATATTTCACCAAATAAAAAGGTATTAGCAGATTTACTAAGTGATTCAATTCTTTATGATGTAAGAGAAGCAGAAATTAACTCAATCTATAGTGACTTTAGTCCCTTCTTTTATGAACAAGGAATAGCTTTTATATCTGCACGTCAGACGAGTTTATTCATTCAAAACAATGTCTCTCAGAGTGAAAATGGTTATTTAGATTTATATTATGCTCCATTTGAAGATATTTCAACAAAAGACGGAATACCAGTATTAGAAAAAGTTAAAACAGTAAAAGGTTGTTTTAACTCTCAGGTACATAAAGGCCCTGCAATTACCTATAATAATGGGAATAGTATGCTAATCACCCTTAATTCACCTAATGATGATAGCAATAAAGACAGAAAGCTATACCTCTATTCTACTCAAAAAAAAGGCAAAAAATGGACAGCTCCTTCCCCACTTCCATTTAATAATACTGAATACTCTTGTGGACACCCAGCAATTTCCTCAGATGGAAAAACTTTATATTTTATTTCAGATATGCCTGGCGGATTTGGAGGAACAGATATTTATGCTTCAACTTTCAACAAAAATAAATGGAGTAAACCTGAAAATCTTGGTCCTAAGATTAATACAGAAGGCAATGAGATGTTCCCATTTATCCATAATGATACAACGCTCTATTTTTCAAGCAATGGACACATAGGTTTAGGTGGTTTAGATATAGTGAAAATTGCTTTAAATGATAGTTCAGCTAGCATAAAAAATATAGGATATCCTATAAATACCAATAAAGATGACTTTAGTCTAGTACTAAATGAAAATGGAAGTATTGGGTTCTTTAGCTCTAACCGAAAAAATAAAAGCTCTGATGATGATATTTATAAGGTATTAATAAATGTGGGCAAACCAGGTCCATTATATGTAAAAAATATCACTGGAACCATCAAACTTTATAAGTCGCAATACCAACAAGAAAATGCAGAACTACTTGAAAATGCAGAAGTTAAAGTAATAGACTTCGAGACATCAGACCCAATAGCTGAAGGTAAAACTGATACCGAGGGGAATTTCAATATCGATATCCCTATTGCAGGCAAGTTCTATTTAATGTGCTATAAGAAGGGAGCCGGTACTTATCAAACTGTTTTTAACATCCCAGAAAAGACAACTTTTAAAGACAATTTTTCAATTGTATTTTTTAAAGAAGATCTATTTCAAACAGAAGAATAAAAATTCAATGGCATTAGATTTTGCTATACCATTTCTAAAATTAAATAACAAAAAACACCCTAAACAAAAAGCTAAAAAACATACATTAATACTCATTTTTTCGTTCAAAAGAGGATTTTTTACATCCATATACTCAATAACAAATAGCTAAAGAGCATAATCGCAAAATTTGATTTAATAACAATTAAAAAAGGAGCACTAATTTAATTTTAAACTAAAGCGTATTTTTTTAAAGAGTTAAATGAGTTTTAACCTGTTTTATAGGTATTATCTGGTTATTCTTCTGATATTTCTTTCATTATCCAAGGTAATTGGACAAGACAGCAAAATGATTGTCTGCCAAGTACATGATAAAGATATGAATCCTATCAGTGAAGTAAACATTATCATTGATAATGAGAAGAAATCCTATTTGACAGATAAAAATGGAAGAGTTAAAATTAAAACAACGGACGAAAATTACACTCCAACCAATCTAATTGCTTATAAAGATGGACTCGAGTTAGCAAGTTGGAGCGTAAGAAAAGGCAATGTTGAAATATTAATGCGTAGAAGTAAATTTAAAATACTTTTAGGCACACTAAACCTACTCGGTGGCAAACCAGCCAATAATATTAAAATTGTATTTCTTGGAGATAAGTATTCAATGAGTGCCATAAGTAATCAAGATGGCCAATTTGAATTAAGACTTCCGATAGAAGCAAGTATAAACGAATCGAGTAGATTTTTAATAGATAATTACAAGTTAATACAATCTTCTTTTGAATATAAAGGCTCCTATAATTTTAGAATAATTGTAAAAAAAGAACCTACCTCAATTATAGCTGGTAAAATTATTTCTGGTACAGTAAGAGATACATTACAAAATAGAATTCCAGAAATTGGTGTATCGGTTGGGCCTTTTAATTACAAAACAGATAATCGCGGAGATTTTCATGCTATTGTCCCTGACTCTATCCACACTATTAAAATTGAGAACTATCCAGTAATAAATATTGACTCGCTTAACAATGATAGATACAATTTTACTATAAAATCCTATTATAACCCCAAAGATTCCCTTTCTCCTTGGTATGTTAAACCTTACCCAACAACAATTCAAAAGGTAGAAAATACTATTGAAGACATTGAGGAGGAGGAAGAAGAGCCAATAGATATAAATAAACAAATCGACGATATTGTAAATGAACTGGTCTCTAAAGATTCTATAAGCGTAGAAGATAAAAAGTTATTAAATTTTGCGCTCCAAAGCATTTTAACAAAGCTCCAACTCTCTGATGACCTTAGTGAAGAAGAAAAAGCAAAATTAAACTCTCAACTCGAAAAAATTGAATCTGTATTTAAAGGCTCTAATGCAGAAACTAATAAAGAGTTTGAAGACACAAAAAACATGATAAATGAACTTAGAGCAAATATTTCTGCTAAAGATGAATTAATTGCTGAGATTGAAGAAGAAAAGAGAGAGGCAGCCGAAGCATTTAGAGTTCGCTTATTCATTTTTGGAGGTATAATTTTCACACTTGCTGGCATAAGTATCATTTTCTTTGTTTTCTCAAGAAAATTAAGAAAACAGAAGAACGAGCTCGTAGTAATGAGTAATAAACTCGAAAGCACTTTAGAAGAAGTGAACGAGCAGAATCTTAAAATTACAGATAGTATTCGATATGCTCAGACAATACAATATGCGATCTTACCGCAAGAGAGTTATATCAAAAGATTCATCAACGATACTTTCATACTATATAGGCCAAAAGATATAGTTTCTGGCGACTTCTACTGGTTTGCAACGGTATACGATAAACAGAAGAAAAGAGAAATTGTATACATTGCAGCTATCGATTGTACTGGCCATGGTGTTCCCGGTGCTTTTATGTCTTTAATTGGCTATACTATTCTTAATGATATTATTAGCAAAAGCATGATTCTAGGCACTAATGATATACTTGAGCAATTAAACATAGGCATTTATACTGTTTTAAAGCAGTATGAAAATATGAATGACGATGGTATGGATGTATGCCTTTGCCAGATAGACTATCTTGACGACACCAATGTAATGGTGAACTTTACAGGTGCAAAAAGGCCTCTTTATGTTGTTAAAAACAAAGGTGGTAATATTCAATATCTAAAAGGGAATAATAAAACAATCGGTGGTGTTCAGAAGAAAAATAAGATTTTTACAACCGAAAATGTTTATCTGCAAAAAGGTGATCTAATTTACCTTACCACAGATGGTTTATTAGACCAAAACAATAAAAACAATAGAAAATTTGGCAAACAAAAGTTTAGTGAATTACTCAACCAAGTAAATAAATTACCTCTTAAAGAGCAACATGCTATTTTCGAAAAGGCACTTGATGATCATCAAGAAGGTGTTCCGCAAAGAGACGACATCACAGTAATTTGTGTAAAGGTTTAATTCCACTTCCCCCACTCTTTCAAGACCCAACTACTGGGTGAAATCACAAAGACAAACCACTTATCATTACAGCAGCTTATTTGGAGTTCAATTTTATATTTTAAGGAAATAATTTCAATCTCTCAAACTATATTTAATTGGTAGGTTAGACAACACAAATACTTAAAGACTACAGATAAAAAAAATCCAGTAATAAATTACTGGATTCGAGACTTCAATTTTTTCTGTTTTACAGGATTGTTTTTACGTTTTCTTCCAAAATCTGATCAATAATACTTCTAACAATAAGAAAAATAGCGCTAATAATAAAGCATATCTCCAAAGTGGTTTTGCTATATTTCTTGTGCTAAATTCTTTAGTAAAGTCATCTACTTCAGAAGAATTAAATATCTGAACATTAGGATAAGACTTGAATAACTCACTCAATTCGTCACTTGAATAATAATCTAATTCAGACTCAGATTTATCGTAGTTAAAAGCTATACTTCCAAACAAATCTTGAGAATTGGTTTCTTCCACTAGATAATTCCCTGCTTCTATATTGTTTTTAGGGATGTTTATTAAAAGCTGATTATCAACTATTCTTTGTGAAGGGATTAACTCAAAGTCTTCGTATTTCAGCTTAAAAATATCATTCTTAGCAAATGAATCCAGTTCGATGCTAGCAATATTTTCATTAAATGAATATGCTAATCTATTGTTTTTGAGCTTACTCGAAATTGCAATTTTATACATTACAGGAACAAAAAGTGCATGTCTTGGAAAATCTGTTAGCTCAGGATTTAATGCTGTTGAAAACAAATAAACTTTGCTATTTCGATTCTCAATTACAGATAAGAAAGGCTTTTCATTTCTATATCTGAGTAAGTTATTACCAATGTTTGGCCAGTCCATAACTGCAGCAGCTTTTGGCATACTCATGTTAAAAGATACCTTTTCAAAAACACCTTCAAAAAATGGATTTTCATTTTCAGGTACTTTCAAACTTGTTTGCTGGTAAGCATTATCCACTTTAACCGGTCTTACAGCAGTTATTGGTAAATCTACCAAAGAACCGAAAGAAGTTATATCTGCATCAATATCTGGAAAAACTGCCAGCGATGTTCCATTATTTATAGCTCTTTGCAATGCAATTAATAATGCATTATCTATTTCATGTAAATTTTCCAGAACAATTAAATCAGCCGAATTTAAAACATTGTAATCTAAGGCATTCACATCAAAATTAATCACCTCAAAAAACGACTCATTCCCATACACATTTGGCACGAAAGAATATCTACCATCATGTACATTTATTATCCTAATTTTTGGTGCTACCTTCAGAATAAAATAGAACTCATTATCAAAAGATACTGGAAAATCTTCTAACTCAAGTTTACAGTTTTTCTCACCTGCATCACTTACTGCAAAAGTAAGCTCAAGCTCTTTGCTCTCACCTGCACCCAAACTCAAAGTTGTACTTGAAACCTGTTTATCGTCTATATAAAGTTTAATAGAACGATTTTCAACTTCCTCATCTCCGTAGTTAATTACTTTTACATAAAGCTGGTTATTTTCCTGTTGTTTGATGAATGGGTTATCTAACCAAACAGAATCTATATAAATATTAGTTTTTCTGTTGGCCTGCAAAGGCACTAAGTAAAAGTTATTTAATGAATCTGGCACAAGAGAACTTAAATCTCCAATTGAAGATTTTTGGAAATCAGATATCCAGAAAATATGGTTTCCAGATTTTGCTCCATTATCATCTACTGCTTGTAGTTGCCGAGTTAAAATATGATCAAGATTTCTACCTGAATTACTAAAATTCAATTCATAAAGCTTTTCATTCAACCGATCTTTTTCATAGAAAAAACTGAGATTTCCTTCTAGACTATTATCTACTAATTGAAAAAGCGTATTGCTTGAAAATATAGAAGAGATTTGATCTACGTAAGAAACACCCAAATCAAAAAGTCTTTTTTCGTTGTATTCATTTTGCAAACTATAAGAGTTATCCATATAGATACTCACATAGTTGCTATTGTTGAGGTCGCCAGCATTTTTATTAGGAATAAATGGTCTAGCAAAAGCCAAAACAAGAAATGTGATAAACAGTACTCTGGCTAATAATACCAACAAGTTTTTCAACTTATTTCTTGAGTTAGTAATGTCTTTTACAGAACTCAAAAAAGCTACATTGGTAAAATAAACTTTCTTAGCTCTTTGAAAATTAAAGAAATGTATAATTACCGGTACGGCAATTAGCGATAATCCGATTAAGTAAGAAGGGAGAAGAAAATTCATAAAAAAATATCAAAAAATAATCTACACCTAATTAACAACAAACTCAAAAAATAAGTATCCTATAAAGAACTTATGGATGCTATCAATTTTACTGATCTGAAACTTATCAGTTGATGTCTTTCTTTATTATTATAATTTTAAATATAACCAATAAAAGAACTTATTGATTCAGAAAACAAAAATCAGAAAGATATTCATCTATATCCTTCCTTGTATTCTTAAATGTACATAATATCTAATAGCAGCAAACAAAATCAGGGAAATAAATTCTCATTTACTTCCCTGCCTTAATGTATGTTTTATTAACTAATTCAAGTTGCGATATATGATGAAAATAAAGTGAAGTCAACCAATTAATTGTAAATTTTAGTCGCCAAACCTAATTTACAATGGAAGACTTCACCATCGCAATTTACTGTTTTCTTGACGATTATCTAAAAATCGGGCGCCCAAAAGAGGGACATATGCGCAAGCTGACAGATGCCCAGATCATCACCACTGCCATTGTGGCCGCCAGGTTTTTCGGTTGCAACTATGTAAGGGCACGGGCTTATCTAAGAGAGGGCCACCAGTTTGATTTTCCCGACAAATCCAATTTCAACCGCCATCTGCATCGGCTCGCGCCAACAATCTCAAGCTTGTTTTTTGCCCTCGGCCAGGCCATAAAAGAACTGAACACCGATAGCCGGTACCTCATCGATTCTTTCCCGGTCGCCGTTTGCAAAAACATCCGGATAAACAACTGCAGACTGCTCGGCGACAAGGCCTATAGAGGGAAGAACATGTCCAAAAGGGAGTACTTCTATGGCTTTAAGGTCCAGGTCATCGCCACTTCGGACGGCATCCCGGTCGAATACTTCATCTGTGCGGGCTCTTACCATGACATAACCGCGTTCAAGAGTATGGATATCGATTTGCCCCCTGACAGTGAGCTGTTCGCCGATAGTGCCTATACAGACTATGAGACAGAAGATTATTACAAAGAACTTGAGCACATCCACCTACTCGCGGTCCGAAAGTCAAATTCCAAAAGGCCAGACCATCCGGCCATGGCATACTTGAAGGACATGATGCGAAAAAGGATCGAGACCACTTTCTCTGAGATCTTGGCATGGTTCCCTTTGAAAATCCATGCCGTCACTGCCCAAGGGTTCATCCTTAAGATCGTGCTCTTCATTTTTGCCTTCACTATTCATAAATCTTTGTAAACCGCAACTTGGGTTAACTATTTAAATTAAAAACTATCTGGCTGTTCCACTTGAAATGATATTACCAAAATACAATGCATTAAAAAATAATTTGTTGGTACCATACCAAAATGCTCGAAAGTTAGGGTTGTCTACCATAGAAATTACCTTTCCCCTACCTAAGTTATCAATCAAAATTCCAGCTGAACCTTTAATTCTCTCATAATTATCCGGATGTACATAACCACTCAATAATGGTGCATCAGTATAAATTAATGGTGTAGCATAAGGATTCTCATGTTTTCTGATTGACATATTACCACTTCTGAAAATTGGAATTACCTCATCTCTATAGCCATAACCTAATGGATGAGTAATATCGAGTTTTGCACTAAAAATAGCTCCGCCAGTTACTTTAGCCCCTCTATCGTTTCCATAATTAGCATAAGGTCTAGTATTATATTTATCGCTGTTACCACCTTTTACAAATTCCAGATTCACTAAACCATTATTGTTTGCCCAAGAAACAGCACCTTTTATCAGAATTAAAGTATTACCAGCTCTCACCCACGATTTTAGCTTTTCGATTCCTGAACTAGACAAGCTACTATAGCTACCACTTACCATTACAATTTTGTTGTATGTTGAAAGATCGATACGATTAACATCAGCGGTTTCAACTAATGAAATTGGCATTTCAAACCTTTCGTCCATTAAATGCCAAACTTCGCCTGCTTCGTAACTTCTTACACCATCTCCTACCATTAACATGGTTCTTGGCTTTTCTACTTTTAAGAAGTTTCTACTGCCTAAATCAGAACCTGTTGAAGCATAGCCACTATTTATAGCATAAAAGTCAACACCATCTTCTTTGCTTACTTTACTTATTAAAGTATAAATCTCATCTGCTGATAGATCTTGAATACCAAGTGGAATAAGGATACTTCCATAAGTGAAAGCGTGCTGCTTTTCACCCGATTTAGCAGAAAAAGGATTTGTAGTAACTTGTGCTTTTATTCCTTTTTCTAATAATTTATACAAAGTTCTTGGTGCATAATATCCATCCCAATCGAATGCATAAGCATAAGTAGATGTGCCTCCTATTACTTCGCCCTCTTTAAATGCTATATCTGTTACCTTATCTCCTAACGAAACAGAACTTGCAATACCTTTTCCTAATTCTGCATATGGTAAGTTAAAGGTGTAAGGCAGCGTCCAAGCAGAAATATCGTAGAATAAACTATCAGCAAATTTAGTTTGGGTACTAAAAACACCTTTAATAAGTGAGTATTGAGATTGATTGAGAGGAATTAAGTAAGAGCTACCCTTCTCAAAAGTTTTTCCATTTGCCTGAAAATCTTCGTTTACTTCATAAATATCGACTTTATGTTGAAGCAATATTTTAGTAAAGTGATAATTCTTTGCTGCATCATCAGAAGAACCATATACAATCGCTTTTACAGGATCAGCATCTGCTCGCTCAACAGCTTTAGCATAAAAATTCTGCTGAAACTCCAATAGCTCTTTTCTCATTTCGATACCTGCTTTAAATGTTGATAAAGCTGTAGTTACATGGTTTCTTATTGTAAATGGAAACCTCAATACACCATTATCAGAATCGTGTGCATGCCCTCTTGAGCTTGCCTGCTCAAACAAAATACCTATACTGCCTTGTACATCAGGATAAGTGGACCCCTTTCCGTAGTAAAAATCATCGTAATTCTCTTCTGAGAAATACAAAGATTGAATACCATCTAATGCTTCTACATGATACTGACCAATTTTCTTGGTAAGTTCAAAATTTTTGAGTGGTGTATTCGGGTTTACTCTCGATAAAGCCCCCGGCTGAAAAAAGAAGGTTGAATTTGAGCCCATCTCGTGGTGATCGGTAAGAATATTTGGCATCCACTCCTGAAATTTCTTCACTCTATTTCTAGATTCTGGATGTTGAACATATAACCAATCACGATTTAAATCGAACCAATAGTGATTGGTTCTACCACCTGGCCAAACTTCATTAAGTTCTCTAGTATTTTCGTCTGAAACCTCCGTTTTTCCCTTGTGCATATTTACCCAAGTTGCAAATCGGTTTAAACCATCTGGGTTATAACTGGGATCAAATAAAATTACTGAATTACTCAATGCACTTTCAATCTCTTCTCCCTGAGCCGCTGCCAAATAATAAGCAACTGCCAATGAGGCATTAGCGCCGCTTGGTTCGTTACCATGAATACTGTAGCCCATCCAGATTACTACAGGCATATTTTCGATATCTACTCCAGATGCCTTATCTTTATCCGAGAGGAGCAGATGTTTTTGTCTGATCTCTTCAATGTTTTTTTGATTTTCTGGTGTGGTAATAGTCAATAATAATTGCGGTCTGCCTTCATAAGTTCGGCCAGTTTCTTCAATTGTAACCCTGTCAGAAGATTCAGCCAGTGCTTTCATATAATATACTAACCGATCGTGTGTAACATGCCATTCGCCAACTTCATGACCAATAATAGATTTAGGTGTTGGAATATCTGGGTTATATTGGATATCTTGAGGTAAATAATAGCTTAAATCTAATGCTGGTTGCGCATAAATAGCGTGAGTTATGATAATGAATATTAAAATAGGGAACTTTCTCAACATGATAATTTTATAATAAATATTAATAATGTTACATTTGCGGTCAACTTTAAAAAAAAAAGGCATAGGCCTTTTTTAGAAGCGTTAAATTTAAACATGAGATACTGAAGTGAAAAATCTAGGAACAATACTTGGAGCGATAGCCATCGTAGCGTTAATTCCCCTTTACATTGGGCAGTTTTCTGGAAAATCAGATAAAAGTGATTCTTCCTCAAGCAAAACAGGATCGGTAACAGAAGCTGGAAAAATAGCTTATGTAAACTTCGATACGCTTGTGCAAAATTATAAACTGTACGAAGAGCTTAATCAGCAGTTTATGGTCAAAAGGGATAAAGCTGCAAAACAACTTGAAACAAGAGGTCAATCTTTAGAAAGAGAATTAGTAAGCTTTCAAAGAAGAGCTCAGGCTAACTTATTATCTCAAAATGAATTTAACACTTTGCAAAGAGATTTAGCTAATAAGCAACAGCAGTATCAGGATTACCAACAAACTGTTTCTACTGGTTTATTAGAAGAAGAAAGAGACTTGAACCAGAAGTTATACAACAATATTTTAGAATATTTGAAAAAGTATAACGCTGACAATAAATTTGATATCATCTTCAATTATCGTGAAGGAGAAAGCATTTGGTTAGCTCAGGATGCATTAAACATCACACAAGTTATTTTAGATGGTCTTAATTCAGAATATGACACAACTAAAACTGAAGGAGACTCAGAAACTGAAGAATCAAAATAATTTACCATACATTATTAATAAGAAAAGCGTCGTTAATGACGCTTTTTTTATTTCTTATAGTTTATTCATCCCTCAGACACTTAACTGGACTGAGTAAAGCAGTTTTTATTGACTGGAAACTAATGGATAGCCAAACAATTGAGAGTGTTAAAAAACCACCAATTAGAAAAACATCTAAGGGCAAACCTATTCTATAATTAAAATCACTCAGCCACTCTTCAGAAAAGTAATAAATCACTGGAAAAGCTATTAAAAAGCTCAATCCATATAAAATTGTAAAGTCTTTAAAGAGTAAAACTACCAACTGCCTAAAGTTGGCGCCTAATACTTTTCTTACTCCTATTTCCTTTTCTCTTTGTTTTGCATTATGCATAATAAGTCCATAAGAACCCAAGCAAGAAACAAAAATGGCTAATATGGCAAAAGCGGCTATAATATTTCCTAGCCTACGTTCTACCTGATAATTATTCAGAATGCTTTCATCTAAAAAATTAAACTCAAAAGTCTTTTCAGGAAAAAATGCTTTCCATTTGGTTTCAATGCTGGCTACAGACTCTGGCAGATTATCAGAGTTAAGACTTATTGTAAGTTGAGAAAATTGAGGCACACCAATGTGTAATATTATTGTACCTATTGGTGAGCGAAGATTGATATAGTGAAAGTCTTTAATAACACCGATTACAGTACCATCTTTACCTTCGATATTTATTTCTTTTCCTATTGCTTCTTCATTACTTCCGAAGTTAAATTCTTTTACAGTTTGTTCATTAATTATCATTGCATTGGTATGATCTGTCCCTGTTTCGATGTTAAAATCTCTACCTGAAGCAAGCTCTAAATTATAAGTTTTAACAAAATCATAATCCACAGAGAGTATGGGTGAAAACACAGGATCTTCGCCTTCTTTTCCCTCAAAATCAACCATTCTTGAAACAATACTAATTCCAGGTAAATCGGAAGATAAAGTGACACCGTTTACATCTGGCAACTTTAAAAGTTCATCTTCAAAAGTGTTGAGTCGCTGTCTCATTTCACCATTTACACCACCAAACACTGTATTAATACTTTGAGAGAAAAGCGGAATAGTTAGCATTTTCTCTGTTTTAAAACCAAGTGGTCTGTTAAGCAAAAAGTTTAACTGTTTAAAGATGAGTAGTGCACCAGTAATTAGAATAATTGAGGCAGCAAACTGTACAATTACCAACAGCTGTCTAAAATTAATTTTCTGCCCAGGTTTAGTGGAGACTTTCCCTTTTAAGGTGGTAATCATGTTTAATTTAGAAATAAAAAAAGCTGGATAGCTACCACCAAGAATTCCTGTAACTAGAAAAATACCAATAAAAATGAATAAATTAAATGGGTTGAGAATATCTGCAATCGTCAGTACTTTGCCTGTAAGATCATTCATTTGAGGCAACACTAAGTTTACTAGCCCTAGAGAGAGCACAAAACCAAAGAAACAAACTACAACAGATTCGCCAAGAAACTGGGCAAACAAATGTTTCGCTTTTGCCCCCATTACTTTACGCATGCCAACCTCTTTAGCTCTTCTTATAGACTGAGCCGTAGACAAGTTTATAAAATTGAATGATGCAATTAGCAAAGTAATAATCGCGATAGCCCCAAACACATATATATATTGTATGTCACCTTGAGACTCTGGGTTTAAGCCTATTTCTGAAGAATGTAAATGAATATCTTTGAGTGGTTGCAAACTAAATACCTGGCCCAAGTGCATTCTTTCTGGAGCATATTCATTTACCATGTTTTCCATATGCTTATTTACAGACTCCAACATTTGTCCCTCTTTTAGCAAAACATAAGTACTTGTATGAGAAATTATCCAGTTTCTGGTCAAGTTGTCTTCAATCCTCTGCGCGATATCGTCACTTTCCAGATCATACATATTTTCAAAAGGAATAAGTATATTGAAATGGAAATGTGAATTCTCTGGAAAATCTTTTACCACACCTGCTACAGTAAATGCCTTATCTCCTCTTAGATAGATCGTTTTACCTACCGGATTTTCATCACCAAAATATTTGATGGCTGTTTCTTCATCTAAAACCACTGTAAATGGTTTTTCTAGCCAACTATCTATATCACCCGATACAGGCTCAAAAGTAAATATATCTTTAATTGATGGATCTGTAAACATTACCTGCGTTTCTTCAAATACCTTGTCTTCATTATTTTCAGCCTTTTTTACATCACCTATAATTACACTTGCATTACGAATAAAAACTCTGGCGGCAGTTTCAATTTCTGGGTAGTATTCTGTTAATACAGGCTGAAGTGTAATGGGTGCTCTGGCTAGTGTTAACCCATTAGAAGTGTTATAGATAATCCGATGTATTCTCTCTTTTTTACTATGGAAATTATCGTAACTCAACTCATCATTGATAAACAAAAAAATCAATATACAACAGGCCATACCTATGCTCATTCCGGTGATATTGATAAAAGAAAAAACTTTTTGACGCTGGAGGTTACGAACGGCTATTTTGAGGTAATTTTTAATCATGAATGTATGATTTAGACGTAAGAGGATTTCTACTGAAATTAATCCTTATAGTTCTAAATACGAATGGCAATTACACCAACGGTAAGCATGAATGATTAAGCTTTATATGAGGGTTTACAATTGATGATTGTAAAAAATTAAAAAAAAATTGAGATTGAAGGATTACTTTTTTCTTTTCTGATTATATAATAATGTAAGCTATCAAAACAAATTAGAAGGTTAAAGCAATGAACAACAAGGTAAATACTAAAAGTAACATTCTGAAACTACAAAATAATTTGAAAGAGCTTGAACATGAAGTGGAAGCTATGAAAATGGTTCTAAAAGACACGTATTCGTATAAAAAGATAAATCAACTGAAAAGAAGATAAATTTAACTCTAACTATTGGCTTAAAAAATAAACTTAGGTCTTATTATTAGTTGCTATCAAACATAAAAAGCAGGGTAAATTACCCTGCTTTTCGTATTTAAGGAAAACTGATAAAATCAGTCAATATCAGTTATAATTACATTTGCTGTTTTAAGTAACTCAGTTCCACCTCTTCCTACTGCAAAACTTAATCCATCGGTATTCTGAGCACTTTCAAGAGTAATTGATAATGTTTTATCACCATCAGCAACTCCATCTGTAAGAAGTGTAATATCAATGTCAACTCCATCAGTATCGTTAAATTCGGCTTTGTCAATTACGATAGTAGTTGAACCACCAGAAGCACTTGCGCCCTCAACAGTAAAATCTGTACCGAATACTGCTGTTCCACTAAATGTATATGTCACATTTACATCAGATAAGCTTCCAGTAGGTACTTCAATTCTCAAAGCAACACTACCATCTTCTTCAGTTACTTCTTCATCATCTAAATAAGCTTCCTCACCTGGAGCATCAAAAGCAACATAACCTGGTAGTTCTTCTAGTTCGATATCTTGATCTGCAAGATCGTAGTCTTCGCAACCTATCAAACCTGCCACCAATAAAGCTGTTAAAAAGAGATTATATATATTTTTCATAATTAAATTTTCATTAGTTTTCGAACCATACTGCTATATCTGTATCCTTGTCTATAGGTGTATTAGGGTTTGCCCCAATCTCATCTGGCGGATAAGTAAACCTTTTAAGGTGTGTACTAATAGCAGCTCCCGGAGGTGGTGGAACAAGTGGAGTTTTTGTTCTTCTAATATGGTTCCATGCTACAATTGGTCTTAAGAATGTTTCAAGATATTGTTGCTCATAAATAGCAGTTAAAGCATCATCATTACTTAATGAGCTTAGATCTGGTAAAGTTGCAATGTAATCTGTGATTTCAGTTGCAGAAAGCGTCATTACAGCTCCAGGAACAACTCCACCCCAGAATTCTAAAATTTGGCTAACTCCCATCTCATACATTTCTTGAGCATCATCACTAGTAACACCCTTTAAAGCAAGCTCTGCTCTGTAGAAAGTAATTTCTGCTGGTAAAAACCAGATATCTGGTAAATCACCTCTAATTACATTATTTGTAAGTGCTGCATAGGCTCCAAATGAACCAGCTCCTTCACCTTGAGGTGCAGGTCCAACATCATCAGGATCGTAGATAAACAAATCGTATCTTGGATCAGCATTATCTTTCAATATGTTGTAAAAAATCTCACCTGGAACGTGTGTACCAGTAGACTCGTTATCTGGACCAAAGAAAGCCGTTACTAACTGGAACCAAGCATTTTCCTGACCTGATTGGCCATTGTATTCAAGCATTGCAACTTCTGCATTAGAAGAAATATATGGCTGACTTAAAGCTGCAACTAATTGACTATCAACAGAAGTATCTTGGTTTCTAATCAACATCAACACTCTAATTTTTAAAGAGTTAGCAAACTTTCTCCAAAGGCTCATATCACCTTCGTAGATCATATCACCGGTAGATACTGAAAATACACCTTCAGCAGGAATTGCATCAATGAGAGACATTGCATCATCTAACATGGCAACTACTCCATTAAACACATTCTCTTGAGTATCAAATTCAGGTGTTTGAAATTCGGAACCATTAATCGCTTGAGAAAATGGAATATCTTCCCAAATACAAGCTAGCTCATAATATGCTAAAGCTTTTAAGATTACAGCAATTGCAGTAACATTATTACTAGTTTCTCCAGCTTCTCTTGCATCAGCTTCTACTAACTCTAAGTTACCTAAAACTTGAGTATAGTACATTCCCCAAGTATTACCTGTAAGGAAACTTGTTGTTGGACCAGAAGCAGGAGAGTTAAAACAAGAAGATAAATGCTGAGGTACATCCATTGTTCTAGTCCCTAACTCAGTTGTTTTACGAGCTGAATATTGAACAATAACAAAAGGTAGTACAGCATTCGGGTCTGCTGAGGTAGCAGCCAATGGGTCTTCGTTGATATCTAAGGTCTCATCGCAAGCGAAGGAAACAAATAGTATCAGAAAACTTAAAATATATATTTTAATATTCTTCATTATTATCTAAATATTTAAAGTGATTATTAGAAGTTTAATCTCACGTTAAAACCAACACTTCTAGTTGTAGGAACTGTAGAACGTTCAACACCAAAACCGTCTGAACCAGAACCGAATAAGTTAGCTTCAGGATCGATATGAGGGATTTTTGAATAAAGAAGTGCTAAATTTCTACCTTCAATACCAACTTGTATAGACTTAATAAATGTATTTTCTAGTAATGTAGAAGGGAGTCTATAAGAAACACTAAGTTCTCTAAGTTTCACAAATGTTCCATCAAATATGAAAGGCTCTGCTACACTGTTATCATCTAAACTTAACCAGAAGTCTTCTGCTGATCTTACTGGTACATCGTTTTCACGAACTGAACCATCATCATTAACAATTACACCTGAACGATCTATAAATGTACCTTCTCTGTTTAATAAAGTTTCTACAGTTTCTCCACCAACTTGTAAAGATTCTACAGTTGATGACTTAACTAAACCACCTTGTCTCCAGTCGATGGTAGCAGAAACAGTAACACCTTTGTAAGTGAAACTATTTATGAAACCCATTGTAAAGTCTGGTAATACTGAACCAAAAGTTTTTGCTTGGTCATTTTGACGAGTACCAGTAGTTGGGTCAATAATAGGTCTACCGCTTGTAGAGTCTCTTAAGAAAGGAATACCGTATAATTGGAATTCTTTACCTTTAACAGCTACAACTTGTACACTGTTAAAAGCACTGGCAATTAAAGTTCTTTCTACACCTTGTGCAAGTTCTTTAACTGTAGATTCTGAATGTGAGAAGTTTACAATAGTATTCCACTGAAAGTCTCCAATTTTTATTGGTGTTGCATCTAAAGTAATTTCTATACCTTCTGTATCAACACGACCAACATTTGTTCTTCTAAATCCAAAACCAGTAGACTCAGGAATAGGCAGTGCAAGAATCTGGTTTCTGTTTTGAGTTTTGAAATAAGAAACATCTAAAGTTAAACGACTCTTGAAGAATTGTAACTCTGTTCCAAACTCATAACTTGTTTGCTCCTCAGGCAATAGGTTAGTTGGAGGTATTGTATTCGTTTTATCAAATGCTAACCTGCCGTCAAATGGGAAGTTATTATTCAAACTATACTGACCTGTTGCTGTAGAAACCGGATCAAAAGTAAAGTTAAGTTGATATGGTCCTGTATCGTTACCTACTTGTGCAACACTAGCTCTTAATTTACCATAAGACAAGAAGTTACTTTGCATATTTAATGCATCTGTAAATACTACTGCCAAACTTGCTGAAGGATAGAAATAAGAGTTATTAGCTAATGGAAGTGTAGAAGACCAGTCATTTCTGGCGGTTAATGTTAAAGTAGCCCAGTCTTTATAAGACAACTCTGCTTGAGAGTATAATCCTAAGAGTATTTGTTCAGAAAAATCTCTGGTAGGAACTGTCTGCTCAGCATTACCTGGTGAAAACAACTCTGGAATAAGTAAGTTGTTTGCAGTAAGAGTTTCTCTTTCGAAATCACGCTTATTGTACTGAAAACCACCTAAAATATTAATCGACCAGTCGGAACCAATACCAATAACATAGTTAGCTAAAACATCAGTATTTAACTGAGCTCTCTGCAATTTATCTACTATAAAATTACCTTCTAGTCTTTGAGCAGTACCTTTTCTATTGGTAATTAATCTATCATCTACATCATAATCGTAACCTACCCTACCAATTATGTTCAGATTTTTAATTGGAGTTAAGGTTAATTCGAAGTTACCGATGAATCGATCATCTTGCCTATCATTTTTGTTTTCGTTTTGGATCCAATAGGGGTTGTTAGAGGTAGCGGTCAGTGTATTAATCTGATTACCGCTTTCATCTATCCATGGTAAATAATCTCTAAAGTCTACAGTCGGACTAAATGATGATAAGCCGATTACGTTAGGGTCATTGGCTCCTGTTACACCAGTACCACCAGATGTAGTTTTAATATACTGAATACCAAACCTAGTTTTAATTTTTTCGGTATGTTTTACACCAGCATTTAAACCTATAGTTAATCTATCTAGCTCAGCACCTGGCAATATACCTTTCTGATTTAAAGAAGTTAAACTTAAACGATAATCCATTTTTTCATCCGCATCAGATACTGAAAAGTTGTTCAGTAAAGTACGGCCTGTTCTAAAGAATTCATCTAAGTTATCTTTTCCATAAGCTTCCAAAGGCACTCTTTCTCCAGTAATAGCTTTAGTTACTTCTTGCCCTACAATTCTTGGTCCCCATGAGTTACCTACTGCAGAAGAGTCATAAGTAAACAAACTACCAATAGCATATTCTGTTTGATAATCAGGTTTTACAAAAAGATCATCAAATCTTACAGAAGAGTTGATAGAAACTTGAGGTTTCCCTCCTTTTCCGGCTTTACCTTTTTTAGTAGTTACTACAATAGCACCCGCTGCAGCTCTTGAACCATACAAAGCTGTTGCAGCAGCACCTTTCAATACGTTGATAGACTCAACATCATCTGGGTTGATAACAGAAGCACCATTTGCAAAATCTCTGTTACCTGTAATTCTAGAACCCGTTGGAGTTTGAGAGTTGTTGATAGGAATACCATCTACAATCCAAAGAGGATCATTTCTTCCACTTAGTGAAGTTACACCTCTAATTATGATTTTAGAAGAAGCTCCTAAGTTACCAGAGGTATTGTTAATTGTAACACCAGTTACTTTACCTTGTAAGGCATTTACAATATTGGTCTCTCTTGCTTTGGTAACTTCATCTGATTTAATAGTAGAAATACCGTAACCAATTGTGCGGGATTCTTTTTCGATACCTAGCGCCGTTACAACAACTTCTGATAGCTCTGTAACATCAGACTCTAGACTTGCATCTACTACTTGGCGGTTTCCAATTTCTACCTCAAGACGCTGAAAACCAATGTAGCTAAATATTAGCACTTCTTGACCTTCAGCCACATTGATTTTGTAATTACCGTCTATATCGGTAATTGTTCCATTGTTAGTTCCTTTTACTACTACATTCACTCCCGGTAAAGAGCTACCATCATCTACTGAGGTAACTTTACCTGTAAGCGTTCTCTCTTGTGCAGCCAAAAATGGGCTCACAAGCAGTAAAAGAACCACTAATGTACCTTGTAATTTTTTAACCATAATTTAATTTTTAAAGATGAAAATTTATCAAAAATGATAATACCAGGGCCAAATGTCCCCTGTTAGTAGGTATACCAATAAAAAATCACCCAAATATTTAAAATATGTTAAAACAATGCTATCACCCATAGAGGGTGAAATTGTAGGTATAAATACTTAGTTTGTAAAAGGAGAAATAAATTGGTGAGCGGTAATTTTTTAAATTTTCTTGTATTTAACTAAGAATTAATATACTTATAATTGACTAACCATTTTGTTGTACATTTTCAAATACGAAATTTTTGAAATTAGATAAAAAAGTAAATATTGAGTTAATATGTTTTTATAGATTTATTTTGCTTTATCCCCCAAATAAATAAATATATTATTTTGAGAATTAATCGTTTTACACGATGTTTTCAAAATAACAACTCAAATACACCCAATCTTAGCTAACTCAAAATGATTCTGAATGAAACACCATCCCCCTGTTTGGGTTAGGTAGCATTAAATTGATATGAAATTATTGTCTACGTAAATAGATTTTCAATACATTACCTATATAAGGTAAGTTTATTGAGAATATCTTAATTATATATTAGATGTCTTGTTAATAAATGTATTGGCATGCATAAAGAGATAAGGCCAAATATTATCTCTAAATGGTTAGAAAGGGGGATTTTAAATCAAAGCGTATACAAGCAAACAACTTATATACACTATGCTGCTAAGAAGGAGATAGTTTTATTAAATGAGCTTATCTTTTAAGGCTTTTTCAATAGCTTCAGCCTTACTATTTACTTGAAGTTTAAAGTAAATATTTTTTATATGAGACTTTACAGTTTCTTTATGTATAAATAGCTCATCAGCAATTACTGTATAGCTCTTACCTTTAGAAAGTAACTCAAGAACCTCAGTTTCTCTGGCTGTAAGTGGCGAATTTGTGTTTTTCTGGAAAGATTCAACCACCATTCTGGCAATATTGCTACTCATTGGAGCACCACCGCTTCTTACTTCATTAATTGCATCGAGTAGTCTGGAATAGTCTGAATTTTTAGTAATATATCCACTAGCACCAGAGCATAAAGCTTCAAAAACTAGCTCACTATCTTCATGCACGGTAATTACAATTATATCTATTTCAGGATACATTTTTTTGATCTTACGGGTACCTTCTATACCATTCATTCCTGGTAAATCGATATCCATAAGAATTACTTCGGGCTGTGATTGTTGGATTGATTTTATGGCAGATTCACAGTCAGCAAATTTTCCGCTTACGTCGTAACCCTCCATACTATTTATAAGTAGTGCAAAGCCATCCTTTACCACTTCATTATCTTCTATAATTACAACTTTTGTAACCTTGCTGATCATAATAATATATATTTTCTAAAACTAATTAAGATGGTATCTTAAATTTTTATTGAGCCAATTTACCTTTAAAATACATAATCTAAATGTATTAATGAAAGAAAACATTACAAGTACAGCTATAAAGTATATGAAAGGTATTTTTGTCTGAATAACAGTGGTTTCAGCTTTATAATTTCATAATTGCACATATTAATGAATTAATTGTGCTTCTCATATATATCTACCCAAAGACTATCATTTTCCAATTGTTTTTTGTATATTGATGATAGTTAACATTTCTAAATTCACTCTTAAGCTGACAAAAATCATAACCCTGAGTGATAATTACCATATTTAAAAAGTACAAAATAAACTAAATTCCAAACAGGACTAAATGTATTCCTACTTTTTAGGCTTCATGGTTTTTATGTATTACAATTCAAATTTTTTTATTTCTAATTATAAGGTTCTATGAGTCAGATTTTTCATTCAAATGATCTCTATTTAATGCAAAGGTGTTGGTATGCTGAGGCTTCAGCTATAAAGTTTGAAGTTGAAGGTTTTTTAACCAGCTTATTCGAAATTCTTGAAGACGACACACTATTATCCAAACCGGGAAATATTCTTTTTAATTTACTGGTAGGAACCAATATGAGATTTGATAAACTGCTTGTAGAACTAGATAACTCTAAAGAGGTACTTTCTAAATATCCTTCAACTTTTCCTATTAGCTCTTGTAATAGGTCTTATAAAAAGCATTTTCAATTAGAAAGTAAATTTGAAGAAGAGAAACTGAGGTATTTTGAGATTAAAAGAAAAGTAGATTTGTTTTTTGCTAATTGCAATGGGTTATTATTAAACAATCCTAAAATTTATCAATCGACTTTTAATGATAGACCGTAAATATCGTTCACCTTGGTTTCAAACTGATTGTAGATGCCCTCTCTAATTTCGAGAGTTAATTTACAATCCATGGCAAAATCTTGCTCTATCACATTTAGATCAAAGTCTTTCACTATTTTCATTGCATCGTTCATCTGTGCATATTGAAAGAGTAATTTCACCTTTTTCGTAAGAAATTCTTTTTGAAACTCAGCATTTTCAAGTGCATCTGCGGCTGCAGTTTTATAGGCATTTATAAGTCCGCTTACACCTAGTTTAGTGCCTCCAAAATAGCGAACTACGACTATAAGTACATTAGTTAGTTCATTAGAGCGAATTTGCCCTAAAATCGGATTGCCTGCTGAGTTTGCTGGTTCACCATCGTCACCAGCTCTATAAGATGCCCCATCGCTGCCAATTATAAAAGCATAGCAGTGATGTCTGGCATCGTAGTATTGCTTTTTTAAGTCGTGTATATGCTCTTTTACGTCTTCTTCACTTTTAACAGGATAAGCAAAAGCTAAAAACTTGCTCCCTTTTTCTTTATAAAATCCTTCTGATGTACCCGCTATCGTTAAATAAGCATCTTCCTCCATAATATTCCTTTTTTCAGACTAAAAAGTAGCCACTCTGTTTTGTAAAGAGTCTGAAAGCAGTTCAAGCTTTTTATCTGAATTAATCTTATTTGGCTCTTGCACCATCTCTAAAATCACCTCACCACCCTGAAACATTTCTTTGTATGAGATAAAGTCTTTTTGCTGAGAACTTCTATTTAAAGAAAGTAATTTCACAAAATGTTTTTGATTGCTCTGGTTGTTAACCTTTATGCTAAAAGGTTGTTTATTACTTACACTTAAAACAGCCCCATCTATTACCGGACTCCCTAAAATATACTTATTACCCACCGGACTTAAAGGATACAAACCCAACATATTAAAAATGAGCCAAGCCGGCTGAAAATCATCTTTATAAGAATATCTTCCTTTAGAATCTAAAGAAGCAAAAATACTGTCCATCATACTTCTAAGCATTTCTTGAGTTTTCCAAGATTTACCTGCATAAGTATATAAAAATGGGATATGGCTATTTTCTTCAGAGTACTGTGCATGCATATGACGAAGCGTAGTATCACTTGCACTTAAAGAATCAATTATTGCAAGTTCTTTACTTTGTACATGTAGAAAAGAATCTAACATGGCTACAAAGTTTTCTTTACCATTCATCAGTTTAATTAGTCCTTCTACATCGTGCCTTACAGCCCAAGTCTTTTCCCAGTCTAGCAAACCGACAGAATCACTTTCAAAATCGAGTTCATCTATATTATCTGCCCAATCGCCTTTAATATTTTTAGGCCTCATTGTTAAAGTTAGGCTATCAAAATTTTGCGTGTATAACTCAGAACTTGAAATAAAATCTTTATAATCTTTTTTGTAACCCATCGCCTCGGCCATTAGAGAAGCTGCTTTAAAAGCTTGTGCAAACTCTAATGAATTCTCAAAAGAATTGTCTGGAAAATAGTCTGATGGGATAAAGTTATATTTAGAAACCAACTTAGCATATGGGTGGTTTTCCAGTGTTTCTTTTATCGCTTTGTATGCCAAATTTACATCAAAATCTCCAATCCCTTTAAGGTAAGCATCTGCAATTACAGATACTGCCCCAAAGCTTTCCATATCACTCCTTGCAGTATATCTTGATTCTGGCAAAGCACCAGTTTCTTTATAATGCGCCAAAAATGATCGAATAAAATCGTTTACTCTATCTTTATAAAAAAGCGCATAAAGAGGATATGTATTTTTGTATGATTCTTTAAGATCAAAGCGATGGTATCTGTCATATTGCCCCTCTGTAGTTTGCACTTCACCTGTAAAATCTGAATAACTGCCGTCTACATCACTAATCAACCGAGGTTGCTGCATCACTTTATAAAGGCTAGAATAAAATACCTTTTTCTGTAATGAATCTTTTACTTTGATACTCACTCTGTTTAACTCTTGCTCCCACACTCCCTCAGCAGCTTTTCTTACGAGGTCAAAATCCCAGTGGGGCACTTCTTGTAAAAGGTTATTTTGTGCACCATCTACACTAGCTGTAGATACAGCTACTTTCATAAATAAGGCATCATTCCCTAATGAATCAAAAGTAATTTTAGCACTAGACTTTTTCGACCTCATAGTCTTTGGGCGACCAATATCTAAATCTTTTCTAAAGAAATTATAATCTTGCCATTTCTTAGAAAACTGGATTACAAAATATATTTTCCTTTCCAGTTCAGAAGACCTTAATGTACTTGGACTAGAAAGTCTATAACCAGCAATAGTAGAATCATTTATTACAGTTAAGTGGCTTAATACTGGCAGATCGTTCGTAAAATCTACTCCCGGATCGATAAAAAAGAAAAAATTATCTTCTGGTTGACTTTTGAACTTATAAAAAGCCACTCTTTTAGTAGCAGTAATCTCAACTGAAAGGTCTGGATTGTGTAATTGCAAAGCATGATATCCTGCTTTTCCTTCTTCACTTCTAGACCAACGCACTTTATTGTCGGCTTCTAACTCTTGCTTTTTAATAATGCCGGGCACAATTAAAAAGTCGGAAAGGATATCATTATTATCTACCTGAGTTTGTCTAAAACCAGTAAATACACAATCTTCTTCTCTTTTATTATCACTATAAGAAAAACAATGATTTATTGGAGCAGGTCTTACCATACCAAATGGTAAATAGGCTCCTGTACTTACACTTCCATGCGATTCTACTTGCCTTAAAAATAAAGGATCAACATAAGAAGAAAGCTTCTCAACCTCCTCAATCTCCTGTTTCACCTCAGAAACTTCAGTTGTAGGCGAACTACAATAGCTTATCAGAAGTGTAACAATAACCGCCGGAAAAATATATATAAAACTTTGCTTCATAATTGAGAATACAATCCTCACATTTTAAATGGAATACAAATTAATATTACAACTTTAGCTGTTAAGATGCTTTTAATATTTGTTAATTGTGGAAATGTAAAGGCAATACTTTAATCGTATTTAAGTTGCAAGCTCCGTTTTTTAATGTATTCTGATAAAAGCTGATAGATAAATGTGGTTTTACCGAATAATTAATTGAAATGTATATAATAGTGTATGAAACAAATTCTATGTAAATCGCTGTGAAAAGTTTTCTTAAAACCAAAAAATCCATCTACTTCTATATTACTTTTCTAATAATGCAAAGTAAATAAACCCCACTCCTCTTTGAAAGATTTATTCAAAGTATTTAATAGTAGATCAGAGATTTTTTTAAATTAATTTATGCTGGAATTAGTTCCTATAACTTAAAATAATTAGAGGAGGAAAGTCAAAATGTAAATTGAAGAAAATTTTATTTAGTTACCCTAAACCAATCTATATCTATATTACCAGAATCGTTGGCAATACCTTCTCTCACGCAAAACAGACCTACTTTTGCACCAACCCAGCCACCTTCTCTGGCTTTAAAAGGTTTACCCATTCCTGTAAATTCCGTTCCGTTTTCGCTAAAGCTGAATCTGCAAATTGCATCGCTTGTTACTTTAACTCTTAGGTAAAATGTGTTGCTTTCTATATCGAGATTATCTGAGTTTACTTCTTTGCCACTTTTATCTGCTTTCTCGCAAATTGTCTGTGAGACTTCCAGTCCGTCATCATCATTTTTTACAGAAATGTAAGAATAGTCTCTCCCGAAAATAATGAGTCCGGCTTTCTCATCTTCGAATCTTGGGTTAAAAGTAATTTTTGCTGTAGCAGTAAATTCTGGTGCTGGAAATTTCTGTAACAATAGGTTTGGCACATCCCAAAAGTTTTGAAAATCTTCTGGTAAAGGGTAAGAAAATAATCTTAAATAACCCATGCTTGTTGGAAAAGCCCAATAAGGTTGAGGTATTGCATTCCATTGCCACTGTAAACCTAAGTTTGGTGTATTAAACTCATCTGACTCTGGTGGTGTAACAATTGGATAAGTTTTGCCTACATCCGGCTTTTTATAAGTTAAAACAGGTTCTCCAGTACCATCGCCATCTGCATCATTTCCCATAACTGGCCAATCGTTAATCCATTTCATCGGTTGCAAATGCACAATGCGACCATATGCTCCTTTATCTTGAAAATGAAGGAACCAATCTTCACCACTTTCTAAAGAAACCCAAGCACCTTGATGCGGGCCATTGATATTTGTACTACCTGTTGCTAATACATTCTTGGTTTCATAGGGGCCATAAATATTTTTGGAGCGCATAACCAATTGCCAACCTGTAGGAACACCACCAGCTGGAGCAAAAATGTAGTAATAGTCATTTCTTTTGTAAAACTTAGGTCCTTCTACCGTCGGGTTATCTCCATGACCATCGAAAACCATTACACCATTGTCTATTGTTTTGGTGCCTTCTTTATTCATTTTACAAACAACAATTAAACTCTTAATACTTGCGCGACTACCAGCAAAAGCATACACTAAGTATACATTACCGTCATCGTCCCATAGTGGTGAGGGATCGATAAAACCCTTACCACCTTTCACTAGCACTGGTTTAGACCAGACACCTTCCGGGTCTTTGGTTTTAATCATATAAATACCAAAATCAGGGTCTGGATAGTAGATATAATATTCCCCTTCATGATATCTGATACAAGGTGCCCAAACACCTTTTCCATGCTGTGCCTTTTCAAAAAACTCAAAGGGAGGTTGCTTAGGAAGTGCATAATTAACTAATTCCCAGTTTACTAAATCTTTTGAGTGTAAAATGGGCAAACTTGGAGAGCAAGTAAAAGACGAAGCCGTCATATAAAAATCATCTCCCACTCGAACAGCATCAGGGTCAGAATAATCTGCATGGAGTATTGGGTTTTTATAAGTTCCATCTCCTTGATCTGCTACCCAAGTATTTGAGAAACCATCTTTCGAAGCTTTTTGCGCAAAGAGTTGCTGAGAGGCTAATAAATGAAAAAATAAAAGTATTGCTAGTTTAAAGATGTGAAGTTTCATATTTATAAAGGGATCGAAAAGAAAATAAATTAGGTTTTACTCTATGGTTGATAGATCAGGAACCCAATTATCATCTCCTTTTAAAATGTTTCCGATTGTATATTTAGCCGCTTCTTCTTTAGATAGCTGATGAGACCATTGCACTCTCTTTGATGGAGCAGCTCCCGGACCAGTAGAATTGTATTCTGCATAATAGGCAGTTTTCTGTTTTTCTTCGCTACCCCAGTTATTCCAACCTTCTGCTTTTATTTGCTTATCTAAAAAACAATCGATAAAAACTACATTAGAATAAGGTCGCCAAGGTCTTCCCAGATAAAAGCTATCTTTATCGGCATCACCAGTGATTTTGCAATTAAGAAATACAAAACCAAAGTCGGTAGTTTCTAGCGTAGAAGCTGCTGTTACATAGCCATTTTCTTTACAAAAAATTTCGCAGTTATCGAATACTGCAGTAGACCAGCCAAATATGAAATCGACTGTACCTTCTATATAACAGTTTTTATAGTATTGTCTGCTGGCATCACCATGCGGATAAAGGGTATCTTGAAAACCTAAAAAACGGCAATTATTAAATACAACCCTATCTCCATCTACTCTTACTGCAACTGCCTGCCCTACTGAACCGGCAGAGTTTTCAAAGGTGATATTTTCGGCTTTAAAATCATCTCCAAAGACAAAGAAACCAGATGAACCTGTTGTACCCATTTCTTCGCCAAAAACATTCTTTTTTGAGGCAAAATCATCATTTGTAATAAAGGTGGCATTTACATCTTCTCCAATAAATGTGACTTTGGTTTTTGAGGTAGGTAAAACAAGCTTTTCTTTATAAGTACCTTTTTTGATAAATATAGTAGTTGCATTTTTTCTAAAATCTGGAACTGCATTTACAGCATCTTGTACTTTTTTAAAATCTCCTGTTCCATCAGAAGCAACTACAAAATCGTATTTTTTACTAGAATCCTGTGCGTTTAATGTTGGTAAAAACAGGACTAAAACTATTAGATAGGCAATTAATTTTTTCATACACACTTTCATCATTTACTCATTACTCAATTGCTAGAAATTTGATTGAATTGAGGTAATATAACATTGTCAAAATTAACATTTAGCCATTAAAGAGACTATTCAAAAAATATCATTTATGCTTCAAAAAGTTTAAAACAAAGCTCACCAGCCTTTACTTCGGGTAATTATTGATGTATTAAATATTTAAAAACTGTTAAAACTGGTATACTTTTTTTGAAGCCACGTATAAAGTATTGTAACAAATACTTTCTCTAATGCGACTAACTGTCCAAATGTTCAAAACTCCTTTTGTAGTTGTATTGCTTCTATCAATTTTTTCTTTTACACCTTTAAAACTCAATAAACCATTGCAAAAACCACCTGAAACTTTATCTGTAAATATTTTAACAGATAACCTTTACATTTTACAAAATGGCTCAAAAAAAGAAGTTTATCTGTATCTGGAACTGAATGCTTTAAAAGCAGAAAAAAATAAAGACAAAACACCGCTTAATATTTCTTTGGTATTAGACAGAAGCGGTTCTATGGCGAGTGAAAACAAGCTCGATTATGCGAAAAAAGCCTGCGATTTCGTGATTGACAATCTTACTTCATCTGACAACTTCTCACTTGTTGTATACGACAGTGAAGTAAAAACCCTTAGTGCTTCTGAGACGGTAAAAAACAAACAACTGCTCAAAAACAAAGTAGCCACTATTAATCCGGGAAGCACTACTAACTTGAGTGGCGGTATGTTGCAGGGATTTAATGAGGTAAAAAGCACTTTTGCCCCAAAAGCAGTAAACAGGGTTTTATTACTTTCTGATGGTTTGGCTAATAATGGGATTACTGATCCGATTGAACTTCAAAAGATTGTGCAAACCAAAAACAGCGAAGATGGCATTAGCATTTCTACATTTGGTGTAGGTGCCGATTTTAACGAAGATATGATGACAAACCTCGCCGAATATGGCAGTGGTAACTATTATTTTATTGATAATGCTGATAAAATACCAGAAATTTTCGCGAATGAGTTAAAAGGTTTGCTCTCTGTAGTGGCTCAAAATACGCAAGTTGAAATTAAGTACCCTAGTGCTTATTTCAGGTTGGCTAAACTATATGGTTATCCATATACAGAAGAAAAAGAGGGAAGTATTAAGGTGAATTTCAAAGATGTATTTTCTGAAGAAACCAAAGCTGTACTTTTGAAATTTGAAATGGTACAAACGCCTGATACTGATGTGGCTTTCCAATCTAATATCACTTATGATGATGCTTTGGGAAATTACAGTCGTGAAACACTCAACCACAGGTTAGATGTAAAAATCACCGATGACAAAGAGCTGCATGATAACAGCTTTAATGAAAAGGTAAAGAAAAACATCATCTTATTTGAAGCAAACGAAGAGATGGAAAAAGCCCTACTTATGGTGGATAAGAGATTGTATAATGATGCTAAGAGCACACTTGACAGCAGCATTGTAAGAATGGAAAAAGTAATCTCTGAGGTACAATCTGATTCTTCACTCAATTTGCAATATGAGAACTTAAAGTCTTACAGAGATAAGATTGATAATATTAAGCAAATGAATGAAGAAGAGCGCAAGATGATGCAAAAGGCTAATAAAAGCTCTAATTATATGCTTAAAAAGAAAAAACAGAATTGAGTTCAATCTAATGAATAAAGTAAAAGAGTTCCTTGAATGGAGGAACTCTTTTTTTTTTATTTTTTCTGATTAGAATAAGAATCCTACCCGAACAAATGGCAGAAATTGTTCTTCGTCTGAGTGGGTTAAGTCTAGTGAAATTACAGCAGCGCCAAACGGGGTTACCCAAATTCCACCACCATAGCCTTGATGCCACTCATCTGATGACTCACTGTCTAACCAAACTCTACCTACATCAAAAATTCCATGTATACCAAATTGACCGGGCAGCAAATATGTATTAAACTTGAAAAGCTTAATTCTTAAATCATTATTCCAATAGAAGCTTTTATCACCTGCAAAACGCATTCTTCTATAACCTCTCATATTATCGAATCCGCCTAAAAATGCTGACTGATAAATCTCTTCGAATTCGCCTCTAATTATTGAGCCCCCTACTCTTGTTGCCCAAGTTGTATTAAACCTAGACTCATTTCGGCCAGTACTCAAGTACATGGTAAGATTACCATCAAATCGCCAAAAGGAAATATCTTTTCTGTCTGCTTCTTCTGTACCAGAAACATTAGATGCTTTTACAAAAAATCTAAAACCTCTTGTTGGGGCAATTTTACTATTTCTGCTATCAAAAGTATATTGAGTAAATACAGTTGAAAAGCTCTTAGGATTTTCAAATACATCTTCTTGTCGCTCTTCTGGCAATGTACTGATGTATTCATACACAAATCTGTCGCTAGGAGATTCATCTTCTTCTTCGAGCTCAATTCTTTGGAAAGTATAACCCAACTGGAAGTCGTGTTTATCTCCAATCCATTGTTTTCTTAAGATTCCTTCAAGCATTAATTCGAAATACCTCACTCTATAGTATTGATTGCCTAGCTCATCTCGGTTGTTTTCAGTTTCGTTACCAGAACCATAAAAGAAATTAACAGCACTTGGAGTTGGGATTTCTGCATTTATCAATAAATCTGTATTAGAAAAAACATCGATAAATTCTCCATTATATGTGATATTAAAAGAGCTTGTTTTAGGTGCAACGTTTCCTCTAATTAAGTGCATGCTTTTGTATGGATCTTTACGGAAACCATGCGTAACTACTTTTGCACCACCACCGATAAACACACCATCGTCTGGATTATAACCAAAAAATGCTGCAGGAGATAGCAAATCATACTTAAATTCTTTCCGGTTATAAACATTTACAACCTCTTTACTAGAGCGGTTATCTTTGGTTTCGCCCAAAGTATTTAAAACATTATCTCCGGTTTTGGTGTCGTAATATCGCACTTGTCTGTAAGGGCCAGCAACATGCGAACTATCGTTGATCACATCATCATCATCACCTCCAATTATCCTTACCTTAATTCCATTTTTAACATCTCCGGTAATATCAAATATATCTTCCCCATCAAACCCATATAGTCTTACTTCTTTTGTCTCTGAAACTTTAAAAGTACGATCATACATTTTGTGTTTACGTTCGCCGTCTTTCTTACGCTTCCAAACTCTTACTCTGGTTTCTTCGTCATTCAGTCTTTCTACTTTAAAGTATTCGTGTTTATCTGAGCCCAAAACATTTACCTCTCTAGACATAGATAAGTATAAAGTCTTAGCAGACTCTTGTAGATTATCTCTTCTAGACTTGAGCTTTCTAATAATTTCTTCTCCGTGTAACTCGAATATTTCTTTTGGAAACTTTCTAATAGATTTTTCAATTACTTCGTCGGTAGCAGAATCTTGTATTTTTTTAGCTGCTTCCATCCAGTCTTTTAAGTCGGGTTCGGTAAGAAAAGATCGATCAAAATATCTGGCATTAAAACCAAATCCGGCAGGGTCTCTTATATGATCTTTAAAACCCTGAAACTTCCTCATCCCCCACTTTCTGGTGCCGACTGTCATCACCAAACCATCTGCATTAAAAAACGCTTGATCTCGATCTCTAGGAATTGGCTCGTAATACTTATAACCTTTCTTCTTATTTTCATGCTCCCCCCAACGCCACTGATCATCGTGCCTATCCCAGTCTCCTATCCACATATCAAATATTCTGGATATAAGTACTTGATCGTAATTAATAATATCATCATTGTCTTCTCTGGTTTTTTCTAGTACTTTATCAGTACTTTTCATATCGGGTGGATTACCAAAATCAGGTTCATCTTCCCAATAATCGTCATCAGATCTTTCTTCGAATAAATATAAAGCATCGCCAAAATCGTCTCTGTAAATACCAAGACGAGGGTCGTCTGGTAAGTAAACTAACCTTGGGTTTGTATGATAAACTCCGACTGCATCTGCCAAATCGGCTAATACAAAAGCACCATATGGATGTGAACCTGAAATTTGATCTGCTACAACATCTGCTGCAATTGTTCCTCTAAGTACTACTGGAACTGCTTTTTCAGGATATTTTTCTATCGATCTTAAATTGTATTGTCTTTTGTTTTCAGCTTCTAACCTCAATGATTTGGTTTGCATACCTCCTCCTCGCTTTACAATTTTAAGCCCACCGTACTCTTTGCCAATATCAAAAACAGGAATACTATCCATTGGTTGTTTCCACTCCTTGCGGTAGTTTTCACCTAGAAAGTACTTCTTCAAACTACCGGCAGTAAGTTCTTCAGTTGCAATTAGCGAATCTTGCGTTCCTGAATAGCTGATTTCCTCAAGTTCATTTTTAGAATAAAGCTCTGATTGAGGCTGGTTCATCAACTTTCTTCTGTAGAGTACTTTACCAGTACTCCCATCTTCTTCTGGTGTATAGAAAGTAAGCCAAACATCTCCATCATCGTAAAAATCTATTCGCCCAAAACCCTTTACACCAGCAGCAAAAGCAGCTTTTCCATTCTTATTGATGTAATCAATTTTGCTACCTCCACCACTTATAATTAAATGTGTACTATCTTTTGGTAGATACTGTAAGCTATGGTCGTGCCCCGATACATACATCAAATTATCATGCTGGCTAAAAATATCTTCGAACGCAGCAATCATAGATTTATAGCGAGGATGCGGCACATCCTGAATGTTACCCATTACTGTTCTGTAAAAAACATACACAGAACCTAATACAGGCAAAGGCACATAAAGATTATGAACCAAATCTGTAAGTGGGAATAGATGATTTTTGATTGGTGCATGCCCACCATGCAAACCATTACTCGCTAATGGATGGTGCCCCGCTACAATTATCTTCTTCTGATAATTCCTTTTGATTACATCATCTAACTGAATAAGAAACTCATCGTCTGTTCTGGCTTCGCAGCCTGATTCTTGGCCGGGTTTATCATAAGCATGTAACCACCATTGTGTATCTATAAAGATCAGCACAATATCATCTCCAATAGGATATTCAACTGGCCCCGGGCAACCTCCTGTTGGTAAGTATGTTACAGGATATTTATCACTATAGCTACTGATAAATTGTTGCTGATTCATTAAGCGATGATAACCTGTAGGTCTACCTTGTGCCCAGTCGTGGTTGCCCGGCACATAGATTCCTTCTCCCTTGTAGTTATCGAGCAGTTCGAGCTGTGTTAACAGGCGTTCTTCTTCTAGTTCGCGAAAGATTGCAGCACTGTCGCTCAAGCCTTGAGGATATAGATTATCCCCTAAATATAAAAGATGACTTTTAGCCCCTGCACTATCTAATTGCTGTTTAAGCAACTTAAATGTAGGTTCTAATGGATCTCTTGAAGGTGCTCCTGCATCGCCAAGTAAAAAAACAGTTTCATATATCTCTCCAGTTGGTTTACTCTTGGTCCATTCCGGTTGTTCCGGGTTGTAGTAAAGTTTAGGAGCGACACATGCAGATAAAAAAATTACAATAAAATATTTAAAAAAAGCGCGCAAGTATTTTTTACTCATTTTTCTGATAATTAAACAACATAATATTCCCTTTCCCCCCTCTGGCCTCATTTGAAATGTACATATTCCCCTGCGGGTCAAAGGTAATACCTTCTGGTTGTTTTAACTCATCTTTATCAAGTTCTTCCACTCCTAAAATTTCTCCTTTAGGCGAAAGCACAACCATCAATTTACCAGCAGTAGCAATCATATAAATATGCTTGGTAATTGGGTGAATTGCAATGCCTGAAGGCTGGAAAGATGTTTTCTTTTTATCGGTTATCTTTCTTAAAACATCGATATCTATTAAAAATCGTGGCTTAGAGTTAAAATCTGTTTTATCGATTTCAAAACTATAAACTGCCCTTTGCTTTTTTAAATTGACATCGATACCTGCTTCATCTTTACAAGCAAGTAATAAAGAATTAGTTGATGGATCGAAACATAAGCCTTCTACATTATTTTTAGACTTGAGAGGTAAATCGCGATGTTTTACATCCATATTTTCTGAAGGAAAATTTTCAATCCTGTATAACCTTCCATCACTTCTGATAACATATGCTACATCTCCTATAATTTCTAGATCTTCGTAGTCGCCATCATCTGCAAAATCGTATTTTTCAGTTATCTCATCTTCTTTCAAATCATAATAGTAAATTTTACCTTTCTCATCTTGTACACAGGCAATTACATTTTCTTTAATGTATTGTATACCTGAGATCTCATCTAAATCATCTGGCAGTTTATATTTTTCGTCTGCATCATCTAATTTGTATGGAATATCAAAACCTTTCATTTCTGAAACTTTAAATTTTAAACTATCTGAAATTTCGGATTTTTTATCGTCCTCTTTCGCATTAATACATGAAAAATTAATAATTAACAAAAGAATAAAGTATTTCAAGCTCTTCGTTACAAACTGCATCTACAATTTTTTTTAGTTTATAAAATAATTATTGGTCATAGTATCTGGTGAAAGCCTTATAAACTGATTGGCAAAGCTATAGTTAAACACTAGCATAGGTACTTTTGTCTTAATCTAATTCTTACTAACATCTTATACTGCAAAAACTTTGAATAACAACTAATTTAATGTTGTTTTGGTTTTTAATAACATATAATCGACTGACAATCAAGTATAAGTCAGAAAAATACTTTAAATTAGATTAGCTACATTTTTAATTAAATTTTATTACTATGTGCGGCCGGTTTACATTGGTGAAAGAAAAAAAGCAAATAGAAGAAAGGTTTGATGCTAAGTTTGACGGAGACTTATTTAGAAAAAATTACAATGCTTCTCCTGGTAGTTTTTTGTCTGTAATTACCAACGATCAACCAAAAGCCATACAGCCTTTCCATTGGGGTTTGGTACCTTCTTGGGCTAAGAATATGCAAATGGCATTTAAAACTATAAATGCACGAAAGGAAACCATTCAAGAAAAGCCGGCTTTTAAGTTTGCCTATGATTACCAGCGTTGTTTGGTTTTAGCAGATGGTTATTATGAGTGGAAAATGTATGGCAAAAACAAAGTTCCTTACAGAATTACTTTAAAAAACGATTCCTTATTTGCCATGGCAGGCTTGTGGGAAAAATGGGAACAAACTAATGGCAATACATTGCATTCTTTTAGTATTGTAACCATACCCGCCATTTCTAATATAGCACATATCCACGACAGAATGCCAGTAATTTTATCTCGTATTAACGAACAAAAATGGCTTGATACAGAATTACCAGGCAAACAGATTTATGATGAATTAGTAGCTCCTCCAACTTCTGATATTAAATTTTATACAGTTTCGCAAAAAGTTAATAAGGCAGATAACAACGCTGCTGAGCTTATAGAGCCACATGCTCATTCAATACAAGGAAGCCTTTTTTGAAAACCTTTTCTTTTGCATATTTTTTGATTTACTGAATAATGATTGATTAACAACCATTTACATTCTACTAAATCTATTTTTAACACCAAAAAACAATTGCTATGAAAAGAATTTTTGTAACCGGAGTCCTACTATTCCTATTTAACCTAGTGGCATCAGCACAGATTGAGAATGTAAAAATTGAAAACGCTATCGTTTTTGTTAAAAACAAAGAACAAGCTCATAATGTGCAGTTTAAGGTAAATAAAGAATGTAGTTTAATAGGTTTTAATGACAGATATATTGTGATAAAAGAAGCTGCCGAAGCTAAAATTTATGACAGTGGAGGAAAATACCGCACCAGTATAAAATTGCCAAGCGGCACTAAAGGAGTAAAAGTTAGTGATAGAGAAATATTGATTAAAGACAATAGAGGTTTTATAAACTATTATGATTTTAATGGTAATTACAAGAAAATGGTCAGAGGCTAATCTGGCTTAGACTACTAATAGAAAGGGTTCAGGTTTTAAATCTGAGCCCTTTTTTTGTTAAATAAGCATTCTTTTAACTTTCAATTTCAGCATTAAATCGATAGATTCAGGCAAACCTTGTTCTTACTATGCGAAACTATATTACTAAACACACACTCAGACTTTTAGTAGTCTTTGCCTTATTTTTTCATACTCAGTTATTTGCCCAATTAGTTGTTGAAACACCTGCCGAAAACGTTGGTATTTCTACAGACAGACTCCAAAGAATTGATGGCTTAATTAACCAATACATTGCTGATAATAAAATACCGGGAGCTATAGCACTGGTAGCCAGAGAAGGTAAAATTGTTTACCACAAAGCCATTGGTAAAAAACACATTGAAAAAAATATAAACTTAAAAACCAGTGATATTTTTAGGTTAGCATCTATGACCAAATGTATTACAAGTGTCGCTCTAATGATGCTTTACGAAGAAGGCAAGTTTTTACTTGACGACCCGGTTTCTCAATACATTCCAGAATTTAAAAATGCCAAAGTTGCCATCTTTTCAAATGACAGCACTTATGAGGTAGTTCCGGCTAATACTCCTGTAACTATTAGGCACTTACTTTCTCATACTTCGGGGATAGGTTATGGCGCATTTTCACCTAGAGCCGCAGTTTTATACAATCCTAAACAAATACCTGATGCTTTTGTAACTGCTGATATTAAGATTGGAGAAAAAATGAAATTACTGGCCCAACAGCCTCTGTTACATCATCCGGGAGAAAAATGGACTTATGGATTAAGTACAGATATGGTGGGTTATCTGGTAGAAGTATTAAGCGGTAAATCACTATCAGATTTTATGGATGAAAAAATACTTAAACCTCTGGGAATGAGCGATACACAATTCTATTTACCAGATTCTAAAAAAGAAAGATTGGTGCCTGTTTATGGAGCAATAGAAGACAACAAGTTAACTATAAATAACAATGAGACTGAGTTTCAAAGCTTCAACTTTCCCATAAAAGGTGCGAAAGCCTACTTTTCTGGTGGAAGCGGACTAACTAGCACCGCTGAAGACTATTTTAAATTTGCTCAAATGCTGCTCAATGGAGGTATCTACAATAACCAAAGAATTTTGAGTCCTTTAACTATCGAATTAATGACCAGCAACCAAATAGGATCGCTTTCTACAAGTCCGGGAAATCCTAATTTTTTTGGTTTGGGTTTTTCTGTGATTTCTAAAAAAGGTGCTGCTGAGTCTTTAGCTTCAGAAGGCAGATATAATTGGTCTGGCTTCTTTAATACAGTTTACTGGGTAGACCCTAAAGAAGAAATAGTTGCGGTACTTCTCACTCAGATTGTACCCAGCAAAAGTTATGGTTTATTTGAGAAATTTCAGAACGTTGTGAATCAGGCAGTTATCGAATAAATTGGATCGCCCCACAGTATTTCATATCTGACTGTATATTCATTACACGTTTTTCCTTACCACTCTTAAGAGAAACAGCTGCCGTACTCGGTGGCTCTTCTCCTAGGTTATGCGCAAAGAATATCAGAATGTTTTCATTGTTGCTCTGGTAGTTCACTTTCACTTTCTTCTTTCTTTTCTTTAGAGAGTAATTTTGCAGAATCCACTGATCGTTAAATCTCAAAGAAATAACATCTCCATCAACCTCTTTGCGATCCCACACTTTAATGGTTACTACTCCTTTTTTTATCTTAAATCTGTTTTGCACATTTACATTACGACCTTCCAAAGGCTCTTCTTTTGGAATTTCGACCTGCTTGGTAACTACTGGCTCAGGTTCTTCAAAAACTTCTTCCTGATTTTTTTCAACTACAGAAACATCATCTATATAGAAGTAACTCTGAGGGTCAACATCGTAGTAATAATATCTTTTTTTAATCTGATAATCTCTAATAAAATTTCCTAATGTTAGATACCTATAAGCTTTATCGGCCTTAATTTTAAAAGTGATTTTTTGCCAGTCTGTATCATAGAAAATCTCTTCTAACATAAACTGTGGCTTCTCATTAATTGGCTCGTAGACTTTTTGCTCTACTGGTGTTTCTGTTAAAAGTGCACCAAAACCATTGGTTCCTATATTGCCAAAAGCTGTATGACTTCCGTTGGTTAGATAAAAAGATACCTCATAAGTGCTACCAATTTGCAACTCTTGATTTAGGCGCACAGAAATATATTCTCTGTAATCTCTCACCCGCTGCATATAGGTAATTACACCCGCTGTTGAAAGCCCCTCGTAAGGTTCAAAATATGCATCGTTTCTACGCGTGCCATTGTTTCGCTGAGCAGCATACATATGGTCTGGGGTGCCATATAATGGTGTATTTTGCTTTTTATTAGCATTGTACCAATACTTCACATTTTCCATGTAAGCTTGGCCATTTGTCTCTTTTTCAATCTCCTCAAACCCAGAGTTCAACACTAAGTTTACACTTTCGCTAGTTCTGGTATTTTGTGCCATTAGTAACTGACTGTTAACCAGTACAAGAAACAATAAGGCAATGATATTTATCTTCTCTTTCATGATTAATTCTTCTAATAACTTTCACCAAAAATTCGGCTTTCTGGCCACATAGAAAGGGCTGCATATGCAAACATAGTTCTATAAGGGAGTATTTTTAGTTGGTCGTCTTTTAGTGGACCTTGCGTGCATTTGCCTGAAATATCCCAAACCGAACCAGTTTGCTCATCAATAAAGTCTTCTCCGCTTTTCTTAAAAGTTAATCTTCTATTTCTGTGAAAAGCCGAAAAAACCACACAAGTACCAACATCTTTTGAATCTTTAAAATACTCTTCATCCAATCCTGAAACTACTCCCTTTGTATAAAAAATCGCAATGTAGTTATTGTTAGGAGTATCATTAATTACACCAAAAGATTTAACTAAATCTATCGGATAAATTAGCTGATCTCCCATAGAAGAAGCAACTACCACTTTTTGTCTTGGAGGCATTCTTAATGGTGGCTCAGCCAAATACAAATTAGGAATATCTTTATCAGGATCGTCTTGCTTGTAGTAAGGCGTAGTACCATATTTTACCGCATTATCTACATGGTAATCCATAACTAAACCATATGGATACGATTTGTAAAACTGATCATATGAAAGCACCATATAAGGTACCGCTTCTAATTCTGCCTCGTTCATATCACCAGCTATTGCTTTTCCATTAGCTTGCTGCCACCAACTCTCCGTTTCGTGATCCCACATAATAGTATTGCCAAAATGCAGCATTCCTGAAACTCCAAATTCCATTAATTTGGTTCTACCGTCAAAATTAACTCTTCTGTCGTAGACGCTTACAGAACCAGACAAAGGACAATATGTAATAGCTATTGGAATATTTGCTACCTTATCGTTAATTATTTGATGGTATGTAAGTACACTTAAAGGATAAGCCTTTTCTACACTTTTTACCACAACAACTACTAAAGGCTCTTTGCCAAAAAACTGTTTTTCTGCTTGCCTTCTGTTCCAAAAATTTGAGTGGTAAACTGGAGAAATTGAATTGCGCGGAATTAACGCATAAATATCGTTTAGCGGTACGCTGAACCTATTTAGGTTTGTCTCCCAACTTTGATGCAATCCTTTTGAATATCGTTGCGAGAAAGCTGGTATTAATATAAGTGTATGAAGTAGAAATAATAAAAATAAGCGAATTATGGCCATAATTTTGGCAAGTTTGAGATTATTCGGTGTAAAAAATAAAAAAGCCGATGAAGTTTGCCAAATTTATTAACGTTTAAACGTAAACTGGCAACCAGTCATATAAATAAGCTCTCTTATGGTAAATATTTATCTAAATAGGATTCCATTTCTTGTTGAAGCTTTGTAGCCTCTTTTCTTGCAGCATTGGCAAACCCTTCTCCATTATCAGCATAAATAATTGAGCGTGAAGCATTTACCAGCAAGCCACACTTACTGTTCATACCAGCTTTAGAAATAGCTTCCATATCACCACCCTGAGCTCCAACACCCGGCACTAATAAGAAATGATCTGGAATAATTTTTCTAATATCTGCTATGTAAGAAGTATTAGTTGCGCCTACAACATACATCAATTCGTCTAATGTTCCCCACTCTGAAGATGTTCTTAATACCTGCTCATATAGTTTACCTTCAGGTGTGTCGAGTAGTTGAAAATCCTCACTGCCTTTATTAGATGTGAGTGCCAGTAAAATCACCCACTTTTGGTCGTAAGTTAAAAATGGCTTTACCGAATCGCTTCCCATGTATGGAGAAACAGTGACAGAATCGAAAGACATGTTCTCAAAAAATGCTCTCGCGTACAATCCGGAAGTATTACCTATATCTCCCCTTTTTGCATCTGCAATCGTGAAAATATTTTTGGGAATATAATCGAGGGTTTTTTGGAGGGTTTCCCAGCCCTTTGCTCCCATAGCTTCATAAAATGCTATGTTCGGTTTATAAGCGACGCAAAGTTCAGAGGTTGCATCTATAATTCTTTTATTAAACTCATAAACTGGATCTTCTAAATCGAGTAGATGAGCTGGTATTTTTTTGATATCAGTATCAAGTCCTACACAAAGAAACGATTTCTTTTTCAGGATTTGCTGAAACAATTCATTTCTATCCATAAAGATTAGGTTACTACAATTAAACAGATGATAAATTAAAGTGCCAGTTCTACTGATGGATCCCAAAAATGTTTATCAAAAGCTATTATCTGATCACCTTTTACTTTTAAGCCTTCTTCTCTTAATTTGTTAGCCATTTCGTCAGCACTTCCAAAATGATGTTTACCAGTGAGCAAGCCTACCCTGTTAACTACTCTATGAGCTGGTATGGTTTCTTCTGAAGTAAAAGAAGCATTCATTGCCCAGCCAACCATTCGGGCACCACTTTTTACTCCGAGATAATTAGCAATTGCACCATAAGAAGTTACTTTCCCTTTGGGAATTTGCTTCACTACTTCATAAACATCCTTAAAAAAACTGGCCTTTTCCATTCAAAAAGATGATTCCTGCAAACTTCAGTTGATTGGTAAAAATATAAAAGGTTTAAAGCTAAAAAAAATCAATTTTCTGCATACAGTAGAATTATCTCCTTCTTTGTCTTCTTTTCTCGTAGTAACTCAGCGGAGCATAAAAACTTAATTGAATTGAAAGGATATTATCTCTACCATCTACTTCGCCTAATTCGGAGATATTATCAAGATAATCTGTTAAAATATTAAAGAATTTTCCTTGTAAACCTATACCATATCCATTTCTGAAAAGATATATTGCTCCAATTTCTGTGGGTAAATAAAATGATGTTGACCTGTAATCTTCTGTATAATTTCTTGTGGTAGATTGGCTAACAAGATCGTCTCCTTCTTCATCTTTGGGATTATAATACGATATGCCTACTCCCTGAGAAAGATATAAATGAAAGAATTCTTTTTTGATAAAATTATATCTGAGCGCATATTGGCCAGATATTACAGACGATTTAAAAAAAGTATTGGGATAGATGCCTTCTTCATTTTCGGCTTGAGGTTCTAAGCTTAAAACTTGCCCAATTACAGATTGATATGAAAATTGCACACCTCCATTCAGCTTTTCTTTTCTATTGAACAGTATGCCAAACTTTACTCCACCAGACCATTTATTATATGAGGAATTTAAATCTCCTTTGTACGAATTGCCCGAAATACCTATTTCCATTAAAGAGACCGGCGCTAGTCTTTGCCACTTTAATCTTTGTGCCTGTAGGCAAAAAATATTCGAAAAAGTAAGGATACTTAGAAAAAAAAGCAGGGTTTTCTTTGAGGTGTTCATATCATCAAACTATTTGAGATTTAACGATATCATCTACCTGCTATTGGTATTTTTAAAATAAAAAAAGCCGACATAAGCCGGCTTTTCTTATTAGTTTTTAAAACCTGATTAGTTACTCAAAGTAATTTCAAGTGCTAGACCACGAAGTTCGTGAACCAATACGTTGAAAGACTCTGGTATATTAGGTCTTGGCATATTTTCACCTTTTACAATAGCTTCATATGCTTTTGCTCTACCTACTACGTCATCAGACTTAATAGTAAGAATCTCTCTTAGTACGTTTGCTGCACCAAATGCTTCAAGCGCCCAAACCTCCATCTCACCAAAACGCTGACCACCAAACTGAGCTTTACCACCCAATGGCTGTTGTGTAATAAGTGAATAAGGACCGATTGAACGAGCGTGCATTTTGTCATCAACAAGGTGACCAAGTTTCAACATATAAATGATACCTACTGTTACTGGTTGATCGAATCTATCACCAGCAAGGCCATCATAAAGATGCACCCTACCAAAGTTTGGTAGATTAGCTTCTTTTAACTCATTATCTACTTCTTCCTCTGTAGCACCATCGAAAATTGGAGTAGCATATTTTCTACCTAATTTAAGACCAGCCCATCCTAGAACTGTTTCATAAATCTGACCAATGTTCATACGAGAAGG